>ONPA01000011.1 GCA_900319575.1 uncultured Desulfovibrio sp.
AACCACGGGCAGGCTGGCGGAGATAATCTCCCGCGCCTATCCTGCAGCCTGGCGCGCAAAGGCCCGTCATCATCCCGCGACGAGAACTTTTCAGGCCCTGCGTATGGCCGTGAACGACGAGCTCGGCGAGCTCGGAAAATTTCTGGACGGCATCCTGCCCTTCCTCAGAATGGGGGGCAGGCTGGCCGTCATTACCTTTCATTCTCTTGAGGATCGCATGGTCAAGCAGCGCATGCACCGCTGGGCGCAGGGCTGTCTCTGTCCGAAGTATGTGACGCGCTGCACCTGCCACCATGTCCCGGAAGTACGCATCCTGCACAAAAAACCCGTGACGGCCGGGGAGGACGAGCTCCTTCGCAATCCCAGGGCGAGCTCTGCGAAACTCCGCTCGTGCGAGCGGATTGCTCCGTACGTGAATGACCGGGAAAAGGAACAGGAAGGCGGGGAGGTGCAGGCATGAGCATGAGTCAGCTGACAGGCAGACTGCATCTTGGACAGCACCTCGCGGCTGCCGTGCCGCACCGGGGGAAAACCTGGCTTCTGGTGCTGGCCATCAACGCCCTGATGACCCTTGGGATGAGCGTGGTCCTGGTATGGCTCAGCATCGACCGCGTGAACACGGCCTACTTTATCGACGTGCAGCGCAGCGAGCTCAAGGATAAGCAGAGTCTGAGGGCCAAGCTGGAAGTCGAGCGCGACCGCCTGCTTTCGCCCTACGAACTGCGGCTCAAGGCCGATCAGTACGGCATGAAGGAGCCCAGGCCAGGGCAGATCAGGCGCATGCAGGTCAATCCGTAGTTTTAAAAAATTTCTGACAGAACCGGAGAGTTTCGGGAGAAAATATGGCGTTTTTCAGGCGGACAAATACGAGGCGTGTGCAGCCCGCACAGCGGTCCTCCCAGACCAGGCCCCTGGTCCGGAGGGGAGCCGCCGCACGCAACTCCCGCGTAACACACGCTCCCGAAACGCCGGCCCAGGTTTCCAGAAATACTTTTGCCAGCATGGTCAGGCAGCGTTTCTTCGCCGACTATGACTGGGGCCGGTTCCGTATCACCTGCGTGTTCTGTTTTTTCGGGCTTGCCTTTCTGGCTCTGTGGTTCCGGGCCTGGCAGCTGCAGATGATGGAAGGTCCCAATCTGGCCGAGAAGGCCCGCCGCCAGCATACCACGAGCGAAATGGTGACCGGCAAGCGCGGCATGATTCTGGACCGCAACGGCAGGGTCATGGCCCGCAGCGTCGAGGTCTTTTCCGTGTACGCCAAACCTGCGGAGATAAGTGACTACCTGACCGTGGCCAACACCCTCGGACCGCTGCTCGGCCTGGCGCCCCAGGAACTTTTTGACAGGCTCTCAAGTACGCGACGCCACTTCCTGTGGATCAAGCGCAAAATCGATGACTATACCGCGGAGGCCATCCGTAAGGCCCGCCTCCCCGGCATCGGCCTGAGCAAAGAGTACGAACGCGTTTACCCCTTCAAGCACATGGCCGGGCAGCTGCTCGGTTTCGTGGGCTTTGACGACAACGGACTCGAAGGGCTGGAACGCTCCCTCGACAAGAATCTCGGGTGCATGCCGACCCGCCAGATTATGCAGCGCGATGCCATGGGCCGCCGCTTCTATATGCGCGAGGAGGGCCAGGAAGATCCGCATGGCGATGACGTGACCCTGACCATCGATGTGCAGATGCAGTTTTTCGCCGAGGAGGCCATCGCCAGGGCAGTAAAGGACGCGGAAGCCCGCTGGGGCGGTGCCCTTGTGGTGCATGTCCCGAGTGGCGAAATTCTGGCTTGGGCACAGTACCCCTTCTTCAACCCGAACAGCTTCAAGCAGTTCCGTCCCCAGATTTACCGCAACCGCATGTCGCAGGACGCCATGGAGCCCGGCTCCACGTTCAAGCCCTTCGTCATGGCTGCTGCCATGCAGGAGCAGAAGGTCAACCGGAACACACCCATCAACTGTGAGGGCGGGCGCTGGACCACGCGTTACGCTGTCATCCGCGACACTTCGAGCCACGGCGTGATTCCCGCCAACAAGGTCATCCGCTACTCGTCGAATATCGGCATGGCAAAGATTGGCCTTATGCTGGGTGCCCATACCCTCTACAACTACCTTCATGAGCTTGGCTTCGGTGAGCGCACGGGGCTTCCCGTTTCGGAAAGCCGCGGCATTCTGCGCCGTCCGAGGGACTGGAGTGAGGTCGACCTCATGTCCACGTCTTTCGGACAGTCCGTTTCCGTGACGCCTGTGCAGATGGCCCAGGCTTATCTCACTCTGCTCAATAACGGGGTGACCAAACCCATCCGTCTGCTGCGCAGTGACACCATTCAGCCTCCGGCGGACCGCAGGCAGGTTTACTCCGAGCCCGTGACCCGGGAGGTCCGCAGGATGATGACGGAGGTTGTCGAGGAAAAGGACGGTACAGGCCGCAGGGCGCAGATCGATGGCATCCAGGTGGCTGGCAAGACCGGCACCGCCCAGAAGGCCGACCGCCGGGCTGGCGCGTACGGTGCCAAGCGGCTGGCTTCGTTTGTGGGCTTTCTGCCCGCGGACGATCCCCTGTACCTGATCCTTGTCTTCATTGACGAACCCCGCAACGGCAAATACGGCGGCATTCTCGCCGCCCCCGTGTTCAAGGAAATCGCACAGCGGAGCATGGCCTACGCCGGCGTGCTCGGCGGTAACGGGCAGGTGAAAAAGGCGCCGGACGCTGAGGTTTCCCTGTCCGGGAAAGACAAGAAGATACGCGAGCGCGGTTTCGTTTTCTCAGATCCTGAGTCTCCCTTCGAGCCCCGCAAAGCCGCAGCCCCGCAGATGGATCACACGGCGGCGCTGACAGGAAGCCAGGATCCCGATGATGCCATGCGCCTGCCCGGGCACCTGGCCAAGGCTCCTTCCAGAGTGCCTGACGTGCAGGGCAAAACACTCAGGAACGCGATCGAGCTGTTCGCGAGG
>ONPA01000006.1 GCA_900319575.1 uncultured Desulfovibrio sp.
ATCGCCGGAGGCAGGGACTTTCAGGCCAGGCTCACCAGTATCAGCGAGCCCGTCCGCTACGTTATAGCCAGCGGCGGAGGCCGCGGCTGCGAGGTGCTGCGCGTGAGGCTTTTCTTCTCGACGCCCCTGGCTCCCGGCCGGGAGCTCTCCGTGACCCTCCTCCTCGATCCCGCGAAGCGTGTCTTCCTGCGCACGGGCAACTTCTGGCTCAGCGCTGTCACCCGCCAGTTCTGGGACGCCTGCGGCGGAGCCCGCCCCCTCCCCCTCTCGAATGACCGCATGCTCGCGAGATGGAAGGAACTCAGGTTCCCTGACAGCATGACGCTCCGCCAGAGCGGCCCAGGCTATCTTTCCATCCGCTGGCCCGAAGGCGGAAAACTCAGAGGCAGAAAGGCCTGAACGGGCGGATGTCACTCCGCAGCCACTTTTCCCGGAGACACGCGCTCCATGAATGCGCCGGAGCGGAATGCCCGCGTTCTGCCCTGTGCGGATGCGGCGGATGAACACGCTCCCGGGCACTCAGGAGCCGGTTTGCCCCTGGGAGCAAGGCTCACAACTGATGCCATTATTCCTGTCAGCCCCCGATCATAGGAAAGTCCCGGCGTCTTCACGTCCTGACGTTTGGGGGGATTACAGGAAGGGGCCCGGCGTCCGCTGGAAGAGTTCCGTGCCTCATCCTTTTTTTCGGATGATGGCCTTTGGACGGAACAGGGTAAAAGATGCCAGCGTTGACTATGTATCCCTGCGATTTTACCCTTTACATGTAGGGAAAGGACAGCATCCGGAGGCCGTTTTTTCCTGGAAAGGCTGTTATCACGCTCCGCCATGAGAAGGCGTTTTTGCTGTTTCCCCCGATCGTTCCGGGGGAGGCGAATACCCACCGGCTGATTGTTCATCCTGCGCGTTTCACGGCGTTTGCTGCGTGCGGCACGCCGCATGCGGCCGGGATCCGATACGGCGGGGCGTTCAGACCATCATCTGTCTGGAAGGAGAATCCATGAGTACAGCATATGACAAGGAAATTTTTTACCGGTATACTATGAACACCGTCATGGAAGAGGCGCAGCGCTGCCTGCTCTGCTATGACGCGCCCTGTTCCAGGGCCTGCCCCGCGGAAACCGACCCGGCACGGTTTATCCGAAGCGTCCGCTTCCGTAACCTGAAAGGTGCCGCTGAAACCATAGTCGAAAACAACGCCCTTGGCGCTGTCTGCGCGCGGGTGTGCCCCACAGAGCATTACTGTCAGAAGGGATGCACCCGTTCGGGCATAGACAAGCCCATCGATATCGGCGGGATTCAGCGTTTCGTGACGGATTTCCAGCGTAAAACTGGCATGAAGATCTTACGGGCCGGGAAACCCAACGGCCGCAGGGTGGCCATCGTGGGAAGCGGTCCATCGGGACTTGAGGCAGCGGCCAGGCTTCTGCAGACAGGATACAGCGTGACGGTTTTCGAAGAAAAGGAACAGCCCGGCGGTTACCTGCGCTATGGCATCCCGGAATACCGGCTCCCTGCTTCCGTGGTGGACGATGAAATCCGCGCGCTCGAAGAGCTCGGATGCGTCTTCAGGTGCGGCGTGAAAGTCGGAGGGGACTCCGGTGTGACCATGGATTCCCTGAAGAGAGAATACGACGCCGTGCTCGTGGCTGCCGGATACAGCGCGGCAAAGACGCTGCCCCTCTTTAAGGACAACCCGTACGCGGAAACGGCCGTGGACTTCCTGGCCCGCGTAAAGGAAACGGGGAGCCTTGGCGGGAAAACGCCTGACCACGTGGTGGTCATTGGCGGCGGTGATGTGGCCATGGACGTCAGTACCACGCTGAAAAAGCTCGGCGTTCCCCATGTGACGGACGTTGTCTATGAGGAATTTTCCGAATTCCTGGCCTCAAAGGCGGAGCTCGGAGGCGCGCGGGAACTTGGCGTCACCATCATTGACGGTTATGTGCCTGTGAGTGCCGAAGGCGGCAGCCTTGTCTTCAGGCACCGCCGTATCGATGGCGAGCTGCGCCTGAAGGCTGATAAGGTCATTCTCGCCGTGGGACAGCTCCCTGATCTGAGCGGCCTTGGCCTTAAGCTGAAACCCGGGCAGAAGGATTTCCCCGACTGCCGGACGGACGACCCGAAAGTCTTTCTGACCGGCGACATCGTGGCCGGCGACAAGACTGTTGTCTGG
>ONPA01000163.1 GCA_900319575.1 uncultured Desulfovibrio sp.
CCGGAAGCCATAGCCGCCAATCCCGATTCCATCACGGGGCGGTATCTCATGGAGGACCGCAAGGCACGCCTGCGCCGCAGACAGGGCTGATCCGTTCCATAACGGACGGCCCTTTCCCCTTGAAATCAGGAACTATTTTGCGCCTGACGGGATGAGCGTATTGACTAAGGAGCGGATGTTTGTTCTAAGAAAACTTTCATGAAAAAGACGACATGAAGGCCGGATTTTCCGGTGATCCGTACAGGACGGCGCCTGGCGGACGTTTTCCCCCTCCCCCCGGAAAACGATCCTTCAGGAGCCTTTCTTTCTGTCCGATGCCCTGTCAAAGCGTCTTGTGGAGGAATGGAAACATATGAACAGACTGTACAAGAGAGACTTCCTGAAGGAAGCCGACTTTACGCCGGAAGAGCTCTGCTATCTGCTGGACCTTGCGGCGAAACTCAAGAAGGCCAAGAAGGAACGCAGGGAACCCCAGCTGCTCAAAGGCCGTAACATCGCCCTGATATTTGAGAAGAACTCCACACGAACCCGCTGCTCCTTTGAATGTTCCGCCCACGACCAGGGCGCTCATGTGACCTACCTCGGACCTTCCGGGACCCAGATAGGCAAGAAGGAATCCATGGCCGACACCGCCCGTGTGCTCAGCGGCTTCTTCGATGGCATTGAATACCGGGGATTCGGTCAGAATATTGTGGAAAATCTTGCGAAGTACGCCGATGTGCCGGTGTGGAACGGCCTGACCAATGAATGGCATCCCACCCAGCTGCTCGCCGACATGCTGACCATGCGTGAGTGCACGGGTCGGCCCCTCAAGGGGCTGACGCTCGCTTATCTCGGTGATGCCCGCTACAACATGGGCAATTCCCTCATGGTTGGTTCCGCCATGCTGGGCGTGAACTTCCGTTCCGTGGCTCCGAAGGCCCTGTGGACTTCCGACGAGGTTTTCTCCATGGCTCAGAAATACGCCGCGAAATCCGGTGCCAGCGTCATGCGTACCGAGGATATCGAGGAAGGCGTGAAAGGCTGTGATTTCCTTTATACGGACGTGTGGGTGTCCATGGGCGAGCCTGATGACGTGTGGAAGGAGCGCATCGCAATGCTGACTCCCTACCGCATCACGGGGAAGGTCCTGGATATGACCGGCAACCCGGACTGCCGCTTCCTGCACTGCCTGCCAGCCTTCCACAACAGAGAGACAGTCATCGGCGAGCAGATTTACGAGAAATACGGCATCGACTGCATGGAAGTGAACGACGAGGTCTTCGAGTCGCCCCGCAACGCTGCCTTCCACGAGGCGGAAAACCGCCTGCATACCATCAAGGCCGTCATGGTCGCCACCCTCGCTGAGGACGACATCGACGAAGCCCTGTCCGGGATCGAACTTTAGAAAAATACGCCGCGCCGTTTTGCAGGCGGTGCGGTTCCCTGATTTGCGTTGACGTGACACGGGCGTCCCTGACAGGCCGCCCGTGTCTTTTTCCGGGGGGAACATGAACGCTGATCATGCTAATGGCAGAAAGACAGAAGAGGGCCGGAGCCGTTCTTCCGGTGACAGGGAGGATGCGCTTCCGGGAAGAACCGGAATCTTCAGCAAAGGACGCGGCGGTATGAAGTTTGCTGTCAATGCTGCTGAAGGCAGGGAGGCAGAAAATTATCTGTCCCTGCTCTACGACCTTGCGCAAATCCTGACCTCGACGGCAGATGTGCAGAACTCGCTGGATCAGGTACTCATGCTGCTTGCCGAGCGGCTGCACATGATGCAGGGCACAATTACGCTGGTTTCTCCTCAGACCGGAGAGATACGCATCGAATCTTCCTACGGCCTTAAGCCCGCGGAACGTTCCCGCGGCCGCTATGTGCAGGGCGAGGGCATCATCGGCCGAGTCGTGCAGACCGGCCAGCCTATGTATATTTCCAATGTTTCCGAGGAGCCGCTTTTCCTCAACAGAACGCGCTCCAGGGATCTTTCCCACTCCGATATTTCCTATATCTGCGTGCCCATCCGGCTGAATCAGCAGGTGGTGGGCGCTCTTTCCGTGGACAGGCTGCTCACTGACCAGGTCAAGCTGGAGGAAGAGCAGCAGCTTATGACCATCATCGCTACGCTGCTCGGCTACGCAGCCTGGGAGACGCAGCGCAAGATGGATGAGGAGAACGTGCCCTCGAAGCGTCCCAAGGGCTTCGTGGGCAATTCTGACGTCATGCAGCATGTCTACGCCCAGATTATGCAGGTAGCCCAGTCTCCTACCACGGTTTTCCTGCAGGGCGAATCCGGCACGGGCAAGGAACTGGCCGCCCGCGCCATTCATGCCGCGAGCGCCAGGGCCGAACGTCCCTTTGTGTCGCTCAACTGCGCGGCTCTTCCCGAAAGCCTCATTGAAAGCGAGCTTTTCGGACATGAGAAGGGGGCCTTCACCGGCGCCACAAGCATGCGCAAGGGCCGTTTTGAGCAGGCAGACGGGGGCACGCTGTTCCTCGATGAGGTAGGCGAGCTTTCCATGATGACCCAGGCCAAGCTCCTCCGCGTTCTTCAGGAGCGCTCTTTCGAGCGTCTCGGGGGTATGGAGACCATACGCGTGGATGTACGCGTGATTACGGCCACCAACCGCAATCTCGAGAAGATGGTGGCCGAGGGTACGTTCAGGCGTGATCTCTTTTACAGGCTTAATGTCTTTCCCATCGTCCTTCCGCCTCTGCGGGACCGCCAGGATGACATCCTGCCCCTGGCCAGCCACTTTGTCGGGCATTTCGCCCGGCAGGCGGGGAAGGGGGACGTGCGTATTTCCCTGGCTGCCATGGATATGCTCCAGCGTTACAGCTGGCCCGGTAATATCAGGGAACTCGAGAACGCCATGGAACGGGCCGTCCTCCTTGTGGGCTCCCAGAATCTCATCCTGCCGCAGCACCTGCCGCCGGCCATGCACACGGAAAGCGTGAACATGGCCGACGAAAAGCAGCGGAAGATGCCGCATATGGCTGCCACGCTCGAGCAGCGCATGGATGAACTCGAACGCGCCTGCATCGTGGACGCCATGGAAGCAACGGGCGGGCAGATCAACAGGGCCGCGCAGCAGCTCGGCCTGACTCAGCGGGTGCTGGCCCTGCGCCTCAAGAAATACGGACTCAGTTACAAGGAATACCGGCGGGGCGGCAGGGAGCAGGCCGGAAAATAACGGACCGGGCCTGCCGTCCGGGTTCTGACAACGAAGGGTATCATGCGCGTCATTTTTGCCTGTGTGCTGTGCTGTGTTTTCTGTCTTGGCTTCCCGTATGCCTCCTGCGCCTCCGACCGTACGGACGGCGTGCGTCTGTTGGATATCCGGACCCTTGTGGACGTTCTGGAAACGGACGCCGTGGATGTCACAGAGAAGATGGAAGTGGAAGTGCTTCCCGGCATCCGGAGTCACGGCATAACACGAGGGATTTCCGTCAGGCCGCGCTGGAAGGATCTCGCCCGGAGGGACGTCAGGCTGACCGTTCTGGAGGCGCTTCTTGATGGCCGGAGAATCAGCGTCAGTGACACTGAGAGCGCATCCGGCGTCTGCCGTGTCCATCTGCGCGACAGGACGAAATATCTTGTCCCCGGAAGGCATACCTTTCTTCTGAAGTACAGACTGACCCGGCAGACTGAGTTCGGAGAAACATCGGACAGCATCACATGGAGCGTGCCGGGGCTCTGGAAAGGGGGCGCGGGCAGTGCGCTCTGCGCTGTGCTCGTGCCTGAGGGATCGGGAGCTTTTACAAGTTCAGGCAGGTTTTCGTCCGCCGGCGGAAGCAGCGTGAGTGTGCCTGCCACCAGCGTGGCTGTCAGGGGGCGCTACGCCTACGCTTTCCGTACGCCGTCCTCCCTGAAAGAAGGTGAGAGCCTCACTGTCTCGGTTTCATGGCCGAGCGGCCTTGTGGAGCGTCCGGCGGCCGTGAATCCGGCTGACGCGTGCGGGTTCACCCTGCGCCTTGCCGTCTTTTTCCTCATCGTTCTGGCTGTCTGCAGCCTGTCTGGGTATCTTCTCCGGAGAGGGAGGAAAAGCGTTCCCCCGGCGGATCCTGGCTTCCCGCCTTTTCTGGACAGGAGTGGGGAGACAGTGTCGCCTGTCATGGCGGATTACGCGCTTCACGGCGGCAGGCTCACCTCTTCCGGTCTTGCGGGGCTCCTGCTTTCCCTTCTGGGGCAGGGCTGCCTCGGGGTGGAAGAGAAGGACGGTCCCGTCCTGAAAAAAACCGGCAGGAGTGCGGAGCACGCAGAGGAACAGGCTGCTCTCGATGCCATGCCCGCGTCTTTCAGGGCTGACGCTGAAGCGCGCGGCCTCATGGGGCGCACCCTTTCTGCGGCAGCGGATGTCCTCTCGGCCCGCTTCCCCAGAGGCAGGGGGCTCCGCCTGATGCTGGGGATTCTGCAGTGCGCGGCAGCGTCTGCTGGAATCTTCGTGCTCTTCTGCCTTCGCTTTGGTGATCCCCGGATCTGGATGCCCGACGTCTCTGGCGCGCTTTTCTGTGGCTTCTGCCTGACAGCGTACTGCGCTGCGGCACTGCTCTTTATAAAAACCAGGAAGGGCTGGTCCCGGATTCTGTGGATAGCGCTCTTCGCGGTTATTTTATGTCTTGCCGGAACCTGGATTGGCTTCGGAGAAGCGGGCAGCGGGGCTTTCCTGCGCCCGGACAGCCCCTTCTGGATGATAAGCCCGCTTCAGTCTCTTTTTGTCTTTGCTGCCGTGCTCGCGCCTTTTGCCTGTTTCCCCTGCCTGGACGCCAGGCCTGACCGTTTCGCGGAACTGAGAACCGGCCTGCGCGGGCTTTCCGGCTTTATGGAAGGAGTACAGGAGCCAACGGAGGAGCAGTACCGGCGCCTTCTGCCCTACGCTTCCGTGTTTGGCCTTGAGAATGTCTGGAACATGGCCGGAAAAGAAGAGAAGGGCGGAGAAAGCGCGCCTTTGCAGCCTGAAGAAATGATCCGGGGTTTCTGCCGGAGCCTGAGCTGACATGGTGGCAGGACCGTTTACCGCGGCTCCCTGTGCCGCAGACAGGGGAAGGAACTGCCACACTGAGGGGGTGCGGAAAGTCTGCCTTCAAAAAAATGACAGTTTTGTAACTTTTATCACAAAAAGGCAGGTTCTGCACTGAAACAGACGGCTCTCCTGAGGTACGGAGCGCCGGAAAAGTCCGTAATAACGCCTGTCGGGCATGAAATCTGGCACGGGGGTCTCCCTGTGCCAGAAGAGAAAATTGAGAAGTGTTACACTTGGTTTTCTTTGAAAAGTTACAAAAATGTAGATTTAATAA
>ONPA01000036.1 GCA_900319575.1 uncultured Desulfovibrio sp.
AAGCGAATACCGAGTTTACAGCCCTGAATGCCCAGCTGCCCGAACTCAGGAAACAGGTCCATGAAATGGGATTGCAGGCACAGGGCGTTGACACCGGAAAAGATGAGGCGCTCAGTGATCTCCTGCGCGCTCCCGAGTCCCTCCGTTCCGTTCCGCTTGTGGATGAGGCCAGCGAACAGGATATGCTCCAGGATTTTACACGCGCGCTGCGGGAAGCCAGACTGCAGTTTCCCCAGAGGACAATCAACGCCCTGCACACGTCTCTCAAATGCCAGGATATCAACCCACTCACTGTGCTGGCCGGCGTGTCCGGCACGGGCAAAACGCTTCTGCCCGTCAAATACGCGGAATTCATGGGCATCAATCAAATCATTCTTTCCGTACAGCCCCGCTGGGATTCAGCCCAAGATCTGTTCGGCTTTTACAACTACCTTGAAAAGAGATACAAGGCTACCGAACTCGCCCGCTGCCTGCTGCGGATGGATCCGTATATCGGCTTATTCAATACCCCCAGTGATGCCAATATCCGCAGAGGGATGCTCATGGTTCTGCTTGATGAAATGAACCTGGCACGCCCGGAATATTATTTCAGCGAATTTCTTTCCAAGCTCGAACTGCGCCGTACGGTGGATCCCCGGGATCAAAAATCCCGCAGCAGGGCTTCCATCGAATTTGACACCGGAGCCGGAAACAAAACGTACTCCGTGTGGGTGCCTGATAATATTCTCTTCGTTGGCACAATGAACGAAGACGAGACCACCCAGACACTCTCGGACAAGGTGCTGGACCGAGCCAACGTGCTTCGCTTTGGCAAGCCCGCGGAACGCAGGGATCACGAAAAGCCAAGCATGGCGCGCATGAACAGCGGTCATTCCATCTCCGCAAAAGCCTGGAAGAGCTGGAAGAAGAACGATATCCGTCAGTACGCCGATGCCTGCAGCGGATGGACAAAGACGCTCAACAACGCGCTTTCCGCACTGGGGCGCGCTTTCGGGTTCCGCGTCGAGGAAGCCATTCTGAGCTATGTGGCAAACTACCCAGGAGTCCGTCCCAACAGTCGGGAAATGCGCTGGGCATTTGCCGACCAGGTGGAGCAGAAGATACTTCCCAAGCTCCGCGGCTGCGACATGAACCTGCCCGCGGCAAGCAGCAGTCTCGACCAGATCGAGAGAGTCATCGCCGCCGTTGATGACGAAGAGCTTCTGGACGCCTATCGGCTGGCGCTCGGAAACGCAAAGGACACAGGCATCTTCCTCTGGCAGGGTGTAACGAGGTCATAAACCGTCCATGTCCAGCAGAGCCATACAGTTTCATTACTGGCCATGGTCCGTCACGGGCTGTCCCAGAGAAACCATTTCTCTTGGAACAGCGGACGGCGCGACCATCGATCTGCCGTATTACGGAAGTCCTCTGTTGTCGGTACCACAGGATTGCTCTATCAGCACAGATGCCCGTCATGAGCCCTTCCACCCTATCGGCTGTCCCTACTATGACAGGCACTTTCAGCTCTACCATGTGCCGCATGCCATAGCTTCTTCCCGCCGTACGCTGGGCGCATGCAGCACAATGACGCTTACCTTTTCCCATAACGGCATACGAGAATGCGTGACCGTTGTGCCCGAAGGTGCGGTTCCGGGCAGTCTGCGGGATAAAGGCGAGTTACAGAAGATGGTTCTGGAATGGGGCTCTTTTTTTGATTTCTGCCATCAAAAAGCAGGCAAACAGAGAAAGGGCGCCCTGTCTCTTCCCTGGGAAAAAATGCCAGCCTGCATACGCGAATACGGGGGTGACACCTCCGTCCAGAAACGTTCACTCATTGTCTCCATAGCGGAAGAAATGTCGCAGCGGGTACAGGAACTCGTTCATGCCGCAAAACGCATGCTTGTCCACGAGAGAAAGCTTCTTCCCGCGGCCAAAGCCGGAGAAATGGATGCCGGATGCATGCACTGGTATTTTCAGCAACCGGGGAAAAACCCCATTGAAAAAGCTTCGTCCAACAGGCAGAGGCTGAAGGCGCTTTCCCGGCGCGAGACATTCAACACTCTCGAGAACAGAGTCTTCAAAGAGTTTCTCCAGCGCTGCATACGGGAATGCCAGCAGTACATCAGCGTCATCTGTTCTGGAAAGACAGACACAGGTTATGCGAAGGAAGTCGGCCGGTACAGCAGCATATGCTCTGACCTTCTGAAGCGCCCCATGTGGGAGGATGTGGGAACGCTTGAAAGCGGGGCGCGGCCTAATTACGTGCTGCAGAACGATGCGCGCTACCGCAAAATCTGGGAGCTCTACCAGAAACTCCTCCGCAAGCAGGATGAGGAGGACTGGATGTGGGCCTGGCAGGGAAATACCTGGGCTGACATATGCAGACTACTCCTCGGAACCGCCCTGTTTTCCATGGCAAAAGACAAAGCACTTCACGTCAGGGTCACTCCTCTGGCGCGTGCCGCGTGCGGTTTTCTCGGTGAACAGATACAGGGAATCCGTATTCTGAAAGGATCTGAGCCGGGCCCGTTCCTGCTCTCAGGCCCCAACAACAAAGCAGTGCTCGAGATAGTCCATGCTGACGAAATGGAAAAACATGTCCCAGCATCGTCCCTGGGCAGCACAGGCGGTTCTATGTATTTCGTGATTAAGCCGCTGCGGGGTCTGAGGGAGAAAGCAACCCTGGCGCGCGTCATCATCGTCTGGCCTGTGCACAGCCTGGCATCCACTCTGAAACTGGATCTCTACGCCCTGAAAGAATCGGCGGAGTCCGGCCTCGCGCAGCAGGACAGGTTCATCAACAGCCCGTCTCCGGTAGCCAGACTTTCCGGACTTGTCATGACTGACGTCTTCCCGGACGACAAACCTGATTTCATAGACGGAGTCAATACCAATCTGGCGTGTCTGGCCGCTGATCCCTGTCTCTGGGCGGATAACGTTGATGTTCTCTCTGTGCTTCTTGATGATCTCTTTCTCAAACTCCTGGAGAACAACAATGCCTGATGTCCTGGGTCTGTCAGCATTCGGGCTGGGGGATACGTGTGCGGGAACCATATCCCTGCGTATCAATGCCTTTCATCCCTCAGCAGTCATTTTTCCGCGCACGTGGCGGGGGGCCTTCCAGACCGGACGGGAAGCATCTGAAAGCCGTATTGAAACCGGAATGAACTGGCCCCTGGAAGCCAGGGTTACAAAAAAAACAATTCTCCGCCGCGTTCCAGTGGCACTTCTCTGGAGCAAACTTGTCCGGGATGGTGACAGGCTGTCCTACTGGGCTCCGGGCCAAGGAAGCACCAGATTTTCGACAGCCGCCGCCATAGAGGCTCATCTTGCCGAGCTCCTGAAACGCGCTGAATGGAAAGATCAGAGCGTTGTGGTGGCCATACCGGATACCCTCGACGAAATGGGGCAGGAAGAAATCCTCAGGGCTTTCGGGGAGCGCCGTGGGGACGTTCAGCTTCTCTGGCGTCCCGTGGCCGCAGCCATGGAATGGCTTCACGGGCTCGGAACGGATTTCCGCATTCACCCTGGTGACTGGATGCTCGTCATCTATCTGGGGCCGGACTTTTTTGAATTCACGCCATTCGGCCTTCAGGCTGACGGAGAGACAGGATATCCGCTCCCTGTGCGCTCGCGGGGAATAAAAAATACCTTACTCACCGGAATGGACTGGGCCTGGAGCTGCTGCCCCGGAAATACACCAGGAGAAATCTGGCAGCAGATTCTGCGTTTTCCCGAAGTGTGGGAAGCCCTCGTCCGGCCCGTCCCACCCGAATGCAGACATCTCTGGAGCCGCGGGGACGGATCCTGGAAAATATGGAACGCGAAGCAGGATCTTCTTCCGAAACGGTTGGCCAAGGCTGTCACGTCATCCTGGCTTTCCACACAGATTGGAAGGAAAAATTCCAGCTCCGGTGCAGTATGGGACAATTTATTCTCCACACTCCTGAAACAGGCAATGTCAAAAGGACAAAAAGCGAAGCATCTGCGTGGCGTGGTGCTGTGCGGGCCGCTCGTGCCCTACGTCAAACCCGCATGGCTTAACCCCGTTACCCTCAGGGTTTCCCGTCTCCCCAGTCCGGACACCATCTGGATTTCAGATAAAACAGATTCCGATATTATAGCCGAGGGCGCGAAACTCTATGGCGAAAGACTCCGGGATAATCTCCCCACATATCTTGATACTCTGCCTCCGCTCAAAATCATGACGCAGGACAGGAGGAAACACCGCCTCTGGACTGACCTCGTGGCCGCTGACACGTGCAGAGGCGGACAGGTATATACCAATACCGTGGACGGATTCAGCTATCAGAAACGTTATGCAACGCTGACCGTTTATCTGAAAAAGGAAACCGAAAATACCTACAGAAAGGAAGTAGTTCCCCTTCCATACGCGCCAAAAGAGGATGTCCCCATCTCCATGCATGTCCGCATGAAACCGGCGAGCGGCCTTGCCGAGGTCTGCCTCATAACCCTTGACGGCTCAATAGAGGAACTGCTGTTCGATTTTTCGCGCATGGAGGAAATCACGGAAGACGAACTGCCCCAGGAACACCTGTTCTGTCCTGACGAGGGGCATATCGCGCTTGCCGAGGCGGCAACATTCCCCGATGAGTACTGGGTCAGGGTTTACTGCAGGAAATTTCTGAATAGTGTCTGCTCCATGAGCGCAGTGGAGGACTCGTTCAATGCCATCCGCACAAAATGGCTTATGCCCTCCAGTAAGAACAAAATAATCGACGAGAACGGAGATCCCCTTCCCCAATTTAAAGATCTGATAGACCAGGTGACGGTTCGTCTGGTTTTAATTGGCAGGTACGCAGACATTCCGGATGTCAGACTCGTATGGCACGCTTCTTTTCTGTGGGGGCGTACACCGGAAACCTTCAGGAAACAAATCGTCCTCGCCATCATCAGAAATTACGGAAAGAAAATTTCCAAATATTACATAGAGGCTGCCGGAAGGTGCTTCCAGACAAAGGAAGAATGCCGGCTCCTGTTCAATTATATCTTCTCCCTGGATCTGCATTACGCGTATGCTCTGCTGGCGTCTTTCCGCGTCCTGAACTACCGTCCGCAGGCATGGGAAGGCCTGAACGACAATACAGCCTATGGCCTCCTGAAAATAGCGATCGACATAATGGAAGAGCAGCGTAAAGATAAGAAAATAAAATTCAGAAACGCGGCCTCTCTCATTTTTGTGCTCCTTAAATACCGGCTCAAGAATGGGCATATGGACTTTCTGGGGAAAAACGACCCAAAGGCGCGCGTTATGCACTTCCGTGAAAGGCTGGAAGCCTATATTCAGGAAATACGCAGCACGCTGGATTACAGGGCATATCCCCCGCTGTCTCCTGCAGCGAAGAAAAATTTAAATATTTCACATGATTATCTTCAGGGTATTTTAGGCTACATCGACTATGAAGGCGACCCGAACATCGTTCCCATTATGGACGAAGACAGCCAGGACTGATGCCGGCGGCAGATGCAAAATACCATTTTGGACCAGGCAGAAAGAACAGGAGCCGGCTCCGGCCTCGTCCTCCTTTCCAGGGACCGGACGGCGGAACGGCTGAACAGAAACACGCAAAAAAATTCCTGTACTGTGGGGGCGAAACTCCCGGCCCTCCCCTGATTCTATCCCTGATTCCCCGGGCTCAGCCCGGGGAATCCTCACTTTGTTTTCCTATCCTTTAGCCCGCTTTCAGCGAGCAGTTCCTCAATGATGGCGCCCGCGATGTCCGCTGACTCCGCTCCTCCGGCGGCGGCTATCTTCTGCCTGCGCCGTTCGATTTCATCCCTGACTGTGCCATCCGGATACCGTTCACGCAGAAGTCCGAGCGCCTTCTCGCAGCCGAGTTCATCGTAGAGACGGTTTCTGACGCGCATATCCTCGGCCGTCGTGGAGAAGGCCCATTTGGCGTACGCGCCGGCCGTATTCGTAAGATACTGCACGGACTCGCCGTCCACAGTTCTGAAGAGGGCCACAAAATCCGCTCCCGCGCTGGTGGGTCTGGTAATGCGCCGGAGGGCCTCCCCTGCCGCCCTGCTGAATCCGAAGCGCTTAGCGATCTCCCCGGCTTCCCGGGCATTGCCCGCGCCGAGGGCGTACACGCTCGTGGCGAGATCCACGAGGACGGAGGGAAAATCATCGAGGCTCTGGCTGTAGAGGCCGATGGAGAGGTTCTGCTTGCGCGACTCCCTCGAGGCTGTGGTAAGGTCGCTGATAATCTGACGGGAGAGAGGATTATTGAGATCAGCGCAGGAAGCGCGGTGCAGCTCGTCATAGCAGAGGCGCTTCGGGGCGGCGGCCATCTCCTCAAAAACAGGCCTGTGATAGGATCTGTAGAGAGGAGGAATGCGCCCGAGATCGGCCACGGTATTGAAGAAGCGGGCCGCTCCGACGAAACGGGCGAGCATATACATGATGCCGGACTGGCGCTCAGCCGCCGGACCACCCCTGGGCGTCACTTCGGCGAGATCAAGGCTCACGATGCGGGCGGGCCCCAGGGAAAAGCGGGACGGGTTTGCGAGAATGGGATACTCCCTGATAGCCGAGGTAAGCCTGCGCACGCACGCGTCGGGCACGCTTTCGGAGCTCTGGGAGACGAGTATGCCCTGAAAGCGGTCCCGCACGAGAGGGTTGTTGATTTCGGCCATGATATCACTCAGGAGAGGCACGGCGTAGCGCTGGGCCCTGACCGCGGCGTCCGTCTCCCCTGCCCGGAAGAGCGCCTTGACGGCCTCCCACCAGGAAGCTCCGGCTTCCGGCATCAGGCCGCGTTCCGTGAGCCTGCGGGTGACATCGGGATCGCAGAACGGGTCGAAGCGGCGGGGCGCGTCCCCGTCGGGCGAGAGCCTGCGGTAGGAGGCGTCCATGGCCTCCCTGAGCAGATCGGCGACGCCGTCGCCGGGAGCCGTCTCATTGAGCGGCGTGCACAGGAGAGACAGGAGATTGACGAGGAAGTCCGCGTGGTTCGGGAGGGGATACGGACAGCCGAGGGGCGTGTCAAAAACATTGACCGCGGCCTCGCTGGTATTGCGCAGGCGGGCGAACACGGCGAGGCCGCGCTTTTCGGGAGGCAGGGCTGCGCGGATGAGGCTGATGACGCCGGAGGAGCTCATGCCGATATCGATGACGGTGAGCCAGGGAAGTTTTGCCTGCCCGGGGCGCAGGATGAAGAAGAAATTCAGGGTATTGAGAAAAAACGATTTGCCCGCGCCCATGCCGGCAAAGCATATTTCATTCCAGGAGGCCATGCCCGGGGAGAGAAGCGCCAGGGGCATGAAGCGGCCGTCCGAGGTGCGCAGCGGAAGGTCGCAGTTCTTCCATGGCGAGCAGGGACGCGCAAAGGGAAGGAGCCGCACGGCGTCATCGAGCGGCGCGCAGGCCTTCGGGGCCGGAGAGGAGCAGGACATGGCGGGAAGCGTGGCCGCGTAGAGCGAGAGCGGATCGCCGGTGAAGGCGGACGTGTCCGAAGAACCCCAGGACTGCACGGCCGTCATGAGCCTGGCCTGGCGCCGGCTGAGGGCGGAGAGCGCGCGGGAGAGGCCCTCCTCTCCCGGCGGATAGGCCAGCCTGTCGGTCCACGTGACAAAGCACATCTGAAAGAGGACAGAGGGCTCCCCGTTCTGGGCAAGGGCCTGCAGCTCCCTCATGGACTTCCTGTACATGCGGTTGGATGCCGAGAGAAAGGAGAGGATGGAAGCCGCGGTGAGCCGCAGGGACTGGCCGGAGAGCCCATCGCCGGTAAGGAGGACAGAAGCCCTCCAGGGCAGGCTTTCCGCGAGGAGCGAGCGGAAAAGGGCGTTGAAGGGGCGCATGGTCTGAGGCGGCAGGCTCATCACGAAGGGCGCGTAGATCCTGTCATCGGCGAGAAGGTAGCGGCCTCCGAGCACGGTCACGCCGCAGGGCCAGATCTGGCGTGAGAGAGAGGGAAGAAACGCCGTGGAAAAATCGTTTCCGGCGGTGCCAGGAACCGGAGCAAGAAAGGGAAAGGGATCCCCGGGGAGGAGCGGACGCCAGTCCGGAGCCGTGAGGCGGGGCACGTTCATGGCGCGGATGAAGCGCACGGCGGCGTGGCTGTCCAGAATATCAGCGCGGAAGGAAATCTGCCTGAAGGTTTCCGCGATCCCGCGTACGAGCGCCCAGTGCACGCTGCGCATGCGTTCGAGAACCACGCGTGAGCCCTGCGCCCCGGAAAGACGCGCGGGAGGGAAGGACTCTTTCCCGGCAAGACGCCTCGCGCGGCGCAGTTCCGCTCCTGTCATGACAGAGGGCTTTGTCCAGACGGCGAGGCAGATTTTCTCGACTGTGCAGTAGGAAGCCAGCGTTTCTCCCCACTCGTCAAGCACGCGGCCGAGGTTCAGGCCGAGGAGGCCCGCGGATTCACGCACGGGTTTCATGGCAGCTGAGATATGCTCCTCCGCTGCCCCGGGATCGCAGGAAAAAACCATCTGCACGGCATGGCAGCGCCTGGAGAGCGGGGTCTTCAGGACGCCGGTGAGGGCAGAGGCCGCCTTCTCGAACTCCTCTTCCCCAATGAGACGCAGGCTTCCGCCTATCCCGATGAGCGACACCATGGAACTGTCGTCAGCCACCAGAATGCCGTCCGTGTCGGCAGTAAGAAGGCAGCAGACCGAGCGCGGCGACGTGCCGGCGAAGTCAGCCGCGTCCTGACAGAGACTGTCGAGCGAGGCAAAAAAACTATCCCAGGACATGGTTCCTCCCTGATGATTTCCCGGAAAAGAGACCGGAGAAAACGCGTCACGCACGCGTCCGGAAAGCCGCACCCCCCGTGAGCCTCATGGCGTTCTTCCGGCGTTCTCCCTGTTGACGGTGACGACGGAGGACAGGGCCACGCCGGCCGGACAGTCCGCGGCGGGCATGCGCCTCACCTGGCAGACCACGGTCACGGCGTTGTTGGCGACGCGGCCGCGGGACGTCTCGTAGGTAACGAGAAGCGGCACTTCGAACTCCCAGACCAGGGCGCCGCGCACCACGCCCGAGCGGGTGAGCACGGGCGTCCCCTGGACAACGGAGTGCATGAGCGCCCTTCTCTGCCTGAGGAGGGGGAGATGCCCTTCTCTGTCGAGGGACACGGCGAAACGCGTGAAAGCCTCGCCCGTAAAGTAGGGACGCAGGTCCGTGAGCTGGCTGCGCCAGTTCAGGTAGTCGAAATTGAAGGAGGCGCTGATGGCTCCGGCCACCCAGTTTTTGAGCGCCGCCTCGTTCATGACGGGTTTGTCGAGCGGCGTCATGGGCAGGAGCTTCATATCCTGGCTCATGCCGAAATAGACGGGCTCCGGCCTCGCGAGAATGGCGCAGAGACCGGTTATCAGTCCGGCGGCCGCGAAGCCGGCGAGAATGAGACAGAGCTTCTGGGCCGAGCGCAGGGCGCTCCGGTAACAGGCAAGGGAGACAAAGACCTCTTCCGCCCCGCAGGCCGGCACGCCCGGATTCTGTCCGGTTCCCTGTCCCGGAGCGGGGGGCTCACCCCGCCCCGGGAGCAGCCCGCGGAGTTTCCTGAGGACCGCGTTTTCCGGAAAGGCGGCCGTCCCATACCCCGTGCCGGGCCGGATTTCAGACGGCATGGCCGGATTCCCTTTTTTCAAGGAGCGCCTCCAGGATCAGACGGTCAAGTTTCAGGACAGCCGCGAGATCCCCGGAAAAGAGGAGCCGCCGCAGAGCCTCCGGGCCGCGGGACGGATCCTCCTCAACGGCCCTGAGAAAATCGCCGGGTGAGCCGGCGCTGAAGGACGGAGGAGGAAACGCAGCCGGATCAAAGCGCATGACCGGAGGAAGAAGACAGGCCTTGGCGCAGAGTTCTTCCAGCTCCGAAAAACCGGCCCCTGCGGTATTGATGCGCACCATGCCGGAGCTCCAGCCCTGCACTTCAAAGCCAAGGCTGTCGGCCTTCACGGCCGCGGGAAAAAGGAGAGCCTGATCCGCGGCGTAAAGGAAGGGAGCGCCCGCTGGCTTTGAGACGCGCCCGGGCTCCCGGACGCGTCCGGGATGCTTCGAGGCGGAACTGTGCCAGAGCGCATCCAGGATAACGGACATGGTCAGGGACAGTCCGGCCCAGGGCGGAAGCGAGGCGAGAAAGGACAGGATCCTTCCGGGACGGCGTCCGGCCGGACAGACGCGCGCCTCAAACACGTCCACGTCAGCGTGTCCGGCGAGGAGCGTGAGCTCGGGACCGGTCATCCACAGGCGCTGCATGGAAACGGCGTTCCAGCCGCTCCCGGATGTCCCGCCGGCGTTCAGGAGAAGGCGGACGGAGGCATCGGCCGCGCGGGCCTCGCAGCGGAAGAGCCCCGGCTTCACGCCTTTCTCCGTCACGGCGTCGAGCCAGGCACGGACAGCGGCCCTGCCGGAGCCGCGCGGAGGCAGGGAATCCCCGGGCACGGGCCTGAAATCGCCGTCCGGAAGGGGTGTTTCCAGAACGGCCTTCGCGTGCGCGAGGGGAAGCGCGGAGAAAGACTGCCAGACCGGGGAGGCGGATCTCGGGCCCGGCGTAAGGCATCTGTGGCTGTAGCTCAAAGCGTTGTCGAGCCTCTCCGCGTCCTCCTTCAGGACGCACGGATCCGGGGCAGGATCCATGAGGACACGCAGGCCGCCCTTGAGAAAACGCGCAGGCAGGAAGTCCTGGCGTCCTGAAAGGGAACGGCAGGCGTTCATGACCCGGGAAAAGAGGACTGAGGCGACCCGGGCCTGCTCTCCCGCGTCATCATCGGGCACGCCGAGGCGGGCGAGGAGCTTCTGCATGGGCTGGCGCAGGTAGGCGCTGTTCAGGAAGCGGGAACTGGAGGAAAGTCCCATTTCCGCGGCCTCGCTGAAACTGAGGCTCGTGTACCAGACTGGTCCCGGGGGAAGGCCTGCCGCGCCATCGTCCGGAAGGCGGCCGGGCTCCCCCTCCCCGAGACAATACCAGCCGCGGTCGAGCGATTCCGGTCTGTCAAAGACAATGGCGCCGAAATTTTCATTGCCGGGCATATCTGCCTCCGTATTGGGTCAGACAGTTCATCCAGTCCTCCTCCCAGCCGCGGGGGCCAAACCAGGCGCGGCAGTCCGCGTACACGCCGGCCTCCGTATCCGAGCTGATGCCGTAGAGCCAGCGCAGGCCGCCGAGGCTTCGCTGAAGACGGCCGGGATCATAGCCTGGCCTTTCCTGAAGACGCGCCAGCGCGGCGCCGAATGAGGCGGGATCGGTTTCGAGGAGGCGGACTGTGTCGCCGCCTTCCGGATCCATGAAACAGCCCGCGGGAAGCCTCTTCTGGGAAAGCCTGCGCCAGAGCGGGGACACCACGCGCGCCATATGGCGGGCCCCTGCCGTGGCCCCGGGCAGATTTCCCCTGAGGCGGGCTATGGCCATGACGTGGACGAGCAGGTTGAGGGCGGCCTGGCTCACCCCGGGAAGCCAGATGAACTTCCCGGGGCGTCTGCGGACCGTGAGGCCCATATGGAAAATCCCGTGGCAGAGCGGGCAGAGCGTGACGAGGTTCTCAGGCCGGTTGTCCGCGTGATCGCCATTCAAATGGTGCACCTCAAAGCCGCCCGAAGGGGCGCCTTCGTTGGGCCAGGACGGCAGTCCGCAGGCCTGGCAGACGAAATGATCCCTCTTCAGGCACCTGAGCCGGACACCGCGGAAATCCGCGTCCGCCACACCGGCGTGCGGATCATCCCTGCGGTACGTGCCCGCCTTAACCTGGAAAGTAAGGGGAACGGCCACAGGACTACAGGCCGATGGCGTTGAGCTCGGGATCGCCGGCCGAGAGGGACCCCGAGGTCATCTGGGCGATGGTGGCCGCGGCGAGGAGACAGGCGCCGATGACAATGGCCATGAGCGCGCCGCCCTTGGGACGGCCGGGCTGCTGGGAGAGGCTGTAGAGCTGCCACAGTCCGAGACCGACCAGGAAGAAGCCGGCGAGCGCGAAGCCCGCCTTGAGGGCCGGCCCGAACTTGGCGATTTCACCGCGCACGCTGTCTGACATGTCGCCGAGGCTTCCCGCGGCGCGGGCCGTGGCGCAGGGCATGAGGAGGACAGGCGCAGCGAGGGCATGGAAAAGATGGCGGAAGAAGCGCATGAAAAATCTCCTTTTGCCCGTTCAGCTGCCGAGAAGGCGGGTGACAACGTCCCTGAGGACGCCGCCCGCCGAAGCGCCGAGCACGAGCATAAACTGACGGATGTTGACGCAGAGCGTGCCGCCCGCGATGTGGGTGACGGCACGCCAGAAGCAGTCCCCGCCCTCGGCGGAGCGCTTCAGGAGCACGAGGCCCTTCGCGATCTGGTAAAAGCCGACAAGCATGACGATGACGAGGGCAAGCCGCACCATGTCCGCATACGGCCCGGGTCCGGTTTCCACGGTGGCGAGGCCTTCGGGAGCCGAGGCATTGAAGAGGCTTTCCGTCAGCATGTCGGTGACGGCGCGGAAACTCAGGAGAAGGGAGCCCGCGGCGATTCCCGCTGCGGGCCCCGCGGCAGAACGGCCCTCCCTTCCGGCGGAGCGGAGCCGCAGAAGCGAGGCGCAGAGCATGCCGAAACCGGTGAGCGCGGCGCAGGCGGTGATGAGATCGTAGAAGGAAGCGAGTTCTCCGGCGAGCCTCGCGCAGACAGCCATGAGATCATCTGTCACGGGGAAACCCGGCTATTCGCCGTAGCGGATGACGCCGCGGTCCGTGCTGACATTGCCCGTGGCGAGATCCACGTCCCGGATCCTGAGCCTGCCGGCTCTGTCGCCCCTGGCCACGGTCCAGATTTTACCGCCGGGATCCTGCACGATGGCCCGCGTGGCGGAAAGTCCGAGAACGGACCAGCCCTCGAGACCGCCGGACGGCGGAGAGGAAGGCTCTCCGGCTTCAGCCTTTCTGGGAGCGGAGCGGCCGGAGAAGGACGCGTCAGCGCGGCGCGCGCTTTTCTCCGCAGCGGCCTGCAGATCGCGCGCCGCCCGGCGCAGGGCACGGATGTCCTCCTCTCCCGCGGCCTGGCGGGCGGCAAAGCTCTCGCCGAGTTTTTTCAGATCTTCCCTGAGGGCCGCGAAGCCGTTTCTGAGATCTTCAGCCGTGGCAGGGCGGCCGGCTTCAGCCATGAGCGGCTCCCCGTCCGCCGCGGAGGGGACATCCGTCACGGCCGGACGGACCGTGGCTGCGGGACCGGCAGCGGACGCTGACGGCGCTGTGCCGCTTTCAGACGCGGGAGAAAGAAGCGCCTCCTGCGCCGCGGCCTCGTCCCTGTCAGCTGCTCGAGAAGAAGACAGCGGCCCTCCGCTGCCATCTTCCGCCTGAGGCAGAGCGCGCAGGGCGCCGGCCTGTCTGCGGACGAGCTCAGCCTCGGCCGCCGTGGTGGGAAGCCCGGCCCCGCCGTCCCCGCTTCCCGATCCCGAGGCGTACCAGGCGGCAGCTCCGGAAACGAGGAGGGCGAGAGCGGTGAGACAGACCCGGCGGCGGACGGCGGATCTTCCGGAGCCCCTGCCCCGGCTTTCCTCTTCCTGGTTTTCAGCGTCTCCATCATCGTCTTCTTCCTCCTCTGGCGCGGGCTCCGCCTCTTCTTCACGGACGGACGCTGCCCCCTCAGGGAACGCGCCGTCTTCCGGGCCGTTTTTATTAATATTGTTATAATAATGAACGTTTTCTTTTTCGGAATATGGCACATCCTGCCGGCTCCCGAGAAGACGTCCGAGGGCCGCCACGGCGGCTGAGCCCTCATTCTCCTCTTCCGCGATATCCTGATCCGCCTCGCCGGGATCCCCTTCAAGCGCGAGATCAGGAGCGGGATCGGAATCCGGGGAAGCAGCGGCTCCTGCCGGTTCCGCATCCCTGACGCCTGCGAAGACGTCAGGCTCTTCCGCCGCGTCCGTGGCAGGCGCGTCCGGATCTCCTCCGGATCCGGCCGCCTTCTGCTTTACCGGGGTGCCTGTATTTCCGTCACCCTCTTCCGGTCCGCCGAAGAGATACAGCGCCGCCTCCTCCTCAGCGGAAACCGCAGGCTCTCCGGCCGGGGAGCCCGGAGCCGCTCCGGCTGCCCGCGGCGCGGGAGGCGTTTCCTTCAGGGGCACGGTTTCCCTGAGCCAGGTGAAGCCGCCGTCCAGGAGGCTGTCTTCCCCGGAAACGGCACGCTCATCCTCCCTGTTTTCTGCCATACAGTTCCCTCACTCTCCCGCGCGCCGGGCGCGGGGATAGGTGTTTTCGCTGCCACGATCCGGAACGGCGGGGGCGGCAGCCCTCCCCTGTTCACGCTGACGCGCGTAGGCCTGTTCCCGTTCTATTTCCGCCTCAGTCCCGCTCCGTCCCGTCCCTGTGCCGGATCGTTCCCGAACCTCAAGGAGCAGCAGCCCCATTTCGGTGCCTGATTTGAGGATGACAGTGGGCGGCATCCCGAAATTCTGCTCCAGAAGGCCCGCTGCGCGTCTGCCCACGCGGGCGCCGCCGAGCCACAGCTGATCCCCGAGGTCGTAGCGCGGGTAGCGCTCCGAGCTCCCGTAAATGGTGCTCGTCGAGGAGACGCCGGAGCGGGCCACCGCGTCTCCGAAGCCCTCCAGGAAGGACGCGGCCACAAGGCCGCCCCAGCGGGCCAGAAAATGCCTGTCGACGCTGCCCGAAACCGCGGTTCTGTCTGTGGCGGGATCGATGGCGTACGCCTGCACGGCATAGCGGCTGCCGTCACGCAGGACAAAGGAGCTGAAGCGCAGCACGAGGTGCTCGCCGAGCCTCTGGAAGGAACCAATGGCCCTGGCTCCTCTGAAAGGGCCCATGATGACCTCCACCATGGCCGGCCCCGGCGCGTCGGAATCGAGCGTCACCCGGTTCACGGCGTAGAGAATGTCCCCGGGCAGGACGCCGGGCACGCCCGCAGGGGGAGAGGCCGGCGTCACGGCATGCCGGGAAGTGTCAGTCCGGGGAGAGGGACGGTTCAGCACCATGGCCGCCGGCTGGCCGGGATCGCTCCTGAGGCCGGCGAGATACGAAATCACGGTCTGATCGCCCCTTTCCCGGCGCTCCGCCGGACGCGTCCGCACGCGGGGCTGCGGCGAGACTGGCCTGAAGACGGGCACGTCCTCCCGTTTCGCCGCGGGAGGCGCGGGAGCGGGAGCCGGCGGCTCCCGGGTCACGCGCGGCGCCTCAAAGGGCTCGGCAGGCACGGGCTTTCCGACGCCGGAAGCCGGCGCCACGAAAGTGCCGCCCTTCTCTATGGCCTCGCTGCCCCTGCGCGCCGAATAGTCGTCAAGGCGGCGCTTGTACTCGGGACTCGTCTCCGCGGACACGCCCTTCAGATCGCTTTCGCCCGGAGACAGCCCCGAGACCTTCATTCTGCCGGCCTCACTGCCTGACAGGGCACAGCGCCCGGCGAAAATCAGGGAAAGGACAAGGGCTGTGAAGAGCCCGGCCCGTATGAATCCTCCGGAAAGGCGACGGCCACGCGCAGGAGCCGCCTCTACCGTTTCCTCAGGTGAAGAAAAGGTCAGATCCGGAAAATTCCTGGCGTCACGCCCTGTGTCACTCATGCCGCCTCCCCGCTTCCCCGGACGCGAGTCCGGTCATGAGTTTCACGCGCTCTCCGCCCACGCTGAGCACCACGAAGGGCGCCCGCGGCAGGGCGTAGACGGTGAGGCCTCCGCAGCCGGCCCGGGAAAGCCAGGCCGGCCAGACCGCGTGATGGCCTGTCCTCAGATAGATCCTGTCCCTGTAGAGCCACGCCCTCGTGCCCGGATATTCAGGCTCGAGACGGACGGGCCTCGCGCCGTCCGGCGGCACGCCGTGCACGAATTCCAGAAGATCGGCGGACACGGCCTCAGGGGCCGGCGGGGCCAGCACCGCCGGCTTCGCGTTGGGGCCGCCGCGGTCGAGGCGGAAGACCACAAGCGCGTCGCCCACGCGTCCGCGCCTCGCCTGCGATTCCGTGATGAGGTGCAGGACGACCGGATACGGCGCGTCCTCCAGGGTAACCATGAGGTTTGACGAGGCGTGGTTCGTCAGAGGCACAAGGCTCACCACGTTGGAGGCCACGTTCGCCCGGGCCGTGCCTGTCCGGTTTCTGACGCCAGACTGCGCTTCCCCGTCCTCCGCCTCCACCTTCGGCTGCGTGGCCTGAAAGGCCCGGGCGTTGCCGAGAACGATGGAGAGCACGGGCCAGGGCTCGCCGGTGGCGTCCTGAAACATGACTGTTGAGGAATAGCCGGCCGTGAGCCGGATGACCTGGGGGACGGCGCCGGGCACGGCGCTTATCTGCCGCGTCCCGGTGCGCATGCGCGCGGGCCCGGGAGCGGCGGCGCCCTCCACCCTGTCGCGCTTCTCGATATAGGTCCGTATCTCGCCGGGATCCACGGGAAGGAGCTTTTCCACGGATTCCTCGAAGATACGGGAGCGTTCCTCTCCCCCGTCCTCTTCGGACGCCTTCCCGTCTCCTGCGGCGTCAGCCGCGAGAACAGAGGCAGCGGGAAAAACCGCGAGAGCGAGGCAGAGCGGAAGCCAGCATTGCATTTCGGTCGTCTCTCCTTGGGGAAAACAGGCTCACGCCCTTTCTGCCGTACGCGTACGGCAGGAGCGCGGAAAGGCCCTGACTCTTCCGGGCCGCGCAGCGGGGCACTTCCCGGCGCGCGTCGGAAAATAGAATAACTGTATTGACATGTCAATCGTTTTTCTTTAATTTCCGCCCCACGCCCGGCGGAAGTATCGGGCGCCGGGGAGTTGTTCCGTATTGAAGGATATAAAAAAACTTTCGTCGCCCCATATAAAGGAGGGAGTTTTATGAATCCGGCAGTGCTTTTTCTCTTCCTTCTCTCAGCGCCCGTGGCGGGGTGCGCTCTGCGCTCCGGCGCGCAGGCCGGCGAGGAGCCGCGCTCGCGCGTGGACATGGCGCTCGCTGACGCGTCGGACTCCATCACCAGGGATCTCGCCATCCTGACAGGGGGAAACCGCGTGACCGCCCCGGCCGCGCCGGGAGGATCCCTCGCCGCGCCCGTGAGCCTCGTCTTTGACGGCCCCCTCGAGGAAAGTCTTGAGCGCGTGTGCGCCCTCACGGGCTTCCGGCTTGAGGCGAAGGGGGTGAAGCCCGACATTCCCACCATGGTGCACGTGCGGATGACGGCCAGGCCGGCTATCGCCGTGATCCGCGAAATCGGCCTGCAGGCCGGCCCGAAGGAAAAAATCACGGTGGACGAGGCCGGCCGCCGCATCGGGCTGGAGCGGGCCGGGGCATGAGAAAACTTCCCGGATTCCTCCTTTTTTCTGCTCTCATCCCTGCCCTTGCGGGCACGGCTTCCGCTTTCGATGACGGCAGGCACCTTGCCGCGGATCAGCCGGTCTGGGGCGGCCGGATCATGACTGCCCCGCGCCCGGCGGATCTCAGGCCTTCCGTCACGTCCGGTGACGGGAGCGGGGAAGCGGCCCGCGAAAAGCTCCTCCGCATGGAAAGATCCGGAGGGCGGGAAACGACCGCTTCCCCGGAGAAGGGCAGCCTCCGTGAAAGGGCGCTCGGCGAGGCTGCGTCCACCCTGGCCTTTCAGCAGGGGCTCGCCTGGCGCTACGCGAAGCTTATGGACGCCTGCGGGAAAAGGGAGCACATTTTCGATCGCGTTTTCAATTTCGGCCCCCTTCTCATGGACGGCAGGGTTCTGCCTCCTGTCATACGCTGGGCCGGCAGGGGGCTCAGTCTCGGCGGGAACGGCGAGGCCAGAAGCGTGGAGGCCAGCTACCGCATCGTTCGCCCGGCCGCCATCGTGACGAGGGCCCCCACCTGGCGGGACTATCTCATGACAGGCGTCCCGGAAACGGAAAACCGGCCGGCCATTTTGCCGGCCACACAGGCCGAGAAAAAAGCCTGGAAGCGCGGCGTCACGGAGGGCTGGGCAGCCGGCGCCGCGGCCGCGGACGAACTTTTTTCCGTGAACATGAACCGGCTCGTCGCCGACTACCGCGGCATCCTGCGCTTCAGGATGCTGGCGCGCAGGGGCATGGTCAGCCTGCCCGTTCTGGCCGAGGGACGCCTTGCCGTGCGCGTGGAAAAGCGGACCCTGGACGTGGGGGAAACCACGTTCCGCATCAGCGTGCCTGCCGAATTCCGGGATATGGAAAACTGGTCATCCGGCACGGACGGGAGAGAGGAATGACAGAACTCTTTCCCGAGCCCCTGCGCCACGAGCTCACCCGCTCCCAGATGGACCGCATCCTGCTCTGGTGTGTGGAAAAACGCGCCTCGGACATTGTTTTCTGTCCCGGAGATCCCGTGTGGATGGAGCAGGACGGCGTATGGCGCAGGGTGACGGACGCGGGGCTCACGCCTTCGGAGACGGAGCGCATCGTCAACGAGACGACCATGCAGGCCTCGCGCGCGGGATACGTGCGCTCCGGCAGGAGCACGGACTACGCCTACCAGACCCGCGTGCCGGAAAGCCGGGGCGTCTGGCAGCGCTTCCGCGTCAACGCGACCAGCACGAGCAAGGGCATCTACATTGTCATGCGCGCCCTGCCCCGCGCCATCCCCACACTCGGCGACATGGAAGGCATCGGTGACAGTCTGCGCCGCGCCCTCTACCCCGCCTCCGGTCTCGTCTGCGTCTCGGGCGTCATGGGCTCCGGCAAATCCACCCTCCTCGCCGCCGTCATCCGCACGGGCCTCTCCGGGGCAGCTGCGGGGCGCCAGGTCCTCACGCTCGAGGATCCCATCGAGTTCGACTTCACGGGCGTGGGCGCCAGCCAGCGTGAGGCGCCCATAGCCCAGTCCCAGATCCACACGGACGTGCCGGACTGGCCGTCAGGCGTGCGCTCCATGACCCGCCGCAAGGGGGAAATCGTCATGGTGGGCGAGTGCCGCGACCGGGAAACCCTGAGCGCCCTCCTCTCCTGCGCCGAGCAGGGCGTGACCGTCTACACCACCGTGCACGCCCAGGACGTGCCCCAGACCGTGACGCGCATGGTGGACGCCTTTCCCTGGACGGAACGCGCCCAGGCCGCCTCCGTGCTCAGGGCCAACCTGCGGCTCATAGTGCACCAGCGCCTCGTGCCCCGCGTGAGGACGGAAGAGGACGTCCGTGCCGGCGTGCCCGGCCGCGTCGCCCTGCGCGAGTACCTCGCCTTCGGGGAGGACGAGAGGCAGTATCTCTATACCGTTCCCCTTCAGGATCTCATCCCGGCCGTGCGCCGCCTCGTGACCGGACGCGGGCACTCCCTCCTCGCTGACGCCCGCGAAAAATACAGGGAAGGCAGCATAAGCAGGCCCGTCCTTGCCGCCATTGAGCAGGAGCAGGCCCGGTCAGGTGACGGAGCATAAAAAATAAAAAAACGTTTATCTCTTTAAACACCATAAGGAGACGCCTTGTATAGCACCAGTGTCATGTGGCGCGACACGGCGCGGCCCGTGCGCATCGGCTTTCTGGACGCGCGGGCCGCGGCAGGGGCCTTTGTCTGGCTCCTGCACATGTCGTGGCCCACGTTCTGGCTGTCGCTCTTCCTCGCGGCCGGTTTTGTGGCGCTCGGCCACTTCGGGATAACGCCCCCGGCCTTTCTGCGCTCCCTCCGGTTCGCCCTTGCCGGAAGTGAGCGTCCCTGTTTTTCGCTTTACCAGGAAAGGAGGAGACAGAGATGACCGCCTATCCGGCCGGCCGCACCCGCCGCCCGTTCTTTTTCTGCCGCCGCGCTCCCGCCGTGGCCGTTCTTCTCACGCTGGCCCTGCCGGCCCAGGGGCACGCCGCCTATGAGGAAAAGCCCGTGAGCGGCGTTGTCCGCGGAAGCCTGCCGGACGCCATGCCTGCACCGGGCCGCGCGGGTTTTCCCTTCAGCGGAGCCGCCTTCGCGGATCCCGTGGGATCCCGCGGCGCCGACGTTCCCTTCCGCTTCGCCGTGCGCCTCATCGTTCCGGAAAAATGGAAGCTGACCCTGACCGGACGCTTCCGCAACGCCCGCCGCGTTTCCTGGAAGGCGGACGAGTCCTGGGGATCCGTCCTCGACAGGGCCTGCCGCATAGCCGGCGCCGCGGCGCGCGCCGATCCCGTAACGAAGAGCGTCGCCGTCACGGGGCTCTCCGGAAGCTTTCTGCCCCCGGATCCCGCCCTGAAGCCGCTCAGGCCTGGTCTCGCCGCCGTCACGCGGCCTCTCACTGTCACAGCCTGCGCGGCTCTTCTCGGCATGGATCCTGCCGCCTTCCTGAAGCTGAACGGCCTCTCAGAGGACACGGTCCTGAGACCGGGATGGGCCGTCCGCACGGGAGGGGCCGGGCCGTCCCTGACGCCTCCGGCGCATGGGGCCGTCATGCCGGAAGCGGAACCCGTTTCCCGGGCTGCGGAGGAAACGGGGCTGCCTGCTGACAGCCCCGGCGCCGGGGAAGCGTCCCCCGCCGCGGATGCCGCAGGGAATGGAGATCCCTCCCCTGAAGAAGAGGCGCCGGAATTCCGCGTCGTGCCCGGCGCCCTGGCGCCGCAGCTCGCTGACTGGTGCCAGGACGCCGGCTGGCAGATGGTCTGGAGGGCCGGCAGGGACGTGGCCATCGTGAGCAGCGTCTCCTACAAAGGCCCCTTCGCCTCAGCCCTGGAGGCCGTGTTCCGCGATCTCAGGGCCGTGGGCCAGCCCTTCCGGGTCACCGTTTTCGAGGGCAACCGCGTCGTGGACGTGGCGGAGGAATAGATGACGCATCGCGCACATGCCGTCCTCGCCGCGGCTGCCGCGGCTTCCCTGCTCCTGCCTGCCTGTTCCGGCCGCGTGCCGCACGACGAGGAGGTCATACGGGACAGGGCCGCGGATTTTGACAGGCTGACCTCCTCCCGGGACTTCAGCGTGAGAAAGTCGCCCTTTCTCGGCACGCGTTCCCTCCCTCTCTCGGACGAGAACGCCCCGGCGCTCATGCAGCAGGTGACCATGAAGAGCCGCGGCTCCTTTTCTGACATCGTCGAGGTCCTGCGGCGCATCGCGCCCGTAACCGTCACCGTGGCCGCGGATCCGGACGACGCCGCTGCGGAGAAGCCCGGGAACCCTGCTCCGGCTGGCCGGGATGAACCCTCGCTCGACGACCTGCTCTCGGGCGGAGATATCCTCCCTGCCGGGACATCGGCCTTCAGCATCAGCTACGACGGCCCCCTGCGCGGCCTCCTCGATCAGATAGCGGCCCAGACGGGCTGGGGCTGGGACTTTGACAGGGCGGCCAACACGGTGACGCTCGCCCGCATGATGGCGCGCACCTTCACCATCAGCGCCACGCCGGGAGCCGTCGCCGTGGACACGCGCATCACCAACTCCACGAAGCAGGCGGAGGCTGCCAGCGTATCCCTCTCGGGCCAGGTCGGCAGCACGGTCTCTTCCCGCGCCGCCGATTCCCAGACGGCCCAGACCTCCACAAACCGCCTCTCCTACGACACCTGGAAGGAGATACTCGAGAACGTGCGCATCCTTCTCTCGCCAAAGGGCCGCGCCACAGGCTCCCTCTCGGCCGGCACCGTCACCGTGCACGACCGTCCCGAAAACATCCGCAAGGTGTCCCGCTACATCGCCGGCGTGAACGAGAGCTACTCGCGCCAGGTAGCTCTCAGGGTCAATGTCTATTCCCTTGAGACGAACAGGAACTCCCAGGCTGGCATCGACGTACAGACACTCTTCAGCAGGGCTTCCGGCGCAGACGTGAGCGTGGTGGCGGGAGCACTCTCCCTGGCCGCGGGGTCCGCGGACACCACCTCCGCGGCCATAGTAAAGGGCGATCTCAAGGGCTCCTCCGGAGTCCTGAAAGCGCTCGGCGCCTGGGGAAAGGCCACCCAGATCACGAGCGGCGGCCTCGTGGTGCGCAACAATGTGCCGGCTCCCCTCCAGGCCATACGAAAAGTAGGCTACCTCGCCGGGATCTCTTCGCAGACCACGGATTACGGGCAGACCACCACGCTGACGCCCGGCGAGGTAAGCACGGGATTCTCCATGACCATCCTGCCCCATATCCTGGACGGCCGCCGCGTGGCCCTCTCCTGCTCGGTCACCCTCTCCTCCCTCGAATCCCTGCGGGAGTACACGGCCGGCACAGCGAAGGTCCAGCTTCCCCAGACAGCGAGCCGGGCCTTCAGCCAGTCGGCCACGCTCCATATGGGACAGACTCTCGTTCTGGCAGGCTACCAGCAGACCGGGCAGGACAGCGCCAGTTCAGCGGGCCTCTTCCGCTTCTCCCGCACAGGCGACGAATCCCGCACCCTGCTCAT
>ONPA01000192.1 GCA_900319575.1 uncultured Desulfovibrio sp.
AGCACCGTCCCCGCCATGACCGAGATCGTGCATCTCGAGGCCGACGCCACAGTCCTTCTGCGGGCGGAACGCGTCATCCTCAACTTCATCAGCCATCTTTCCGGCATAGCCAATCTCACGTCCCGCTACGTCAGGGAGCTGGAAGGCACAGGCGTACGGCTTCTCGACACGCGCAAGACCACTCCCGGCCTGCGCTGGCCCGAAAAATACGCGGTACAGCTCGCCGGGGCCTCCAACCACCGCAGGAACCTTGAAGAGATGCTGATGCTCAAGGACAACCACATCGATCAGGCGGGCTCCATAACCCTGGCCGTGAACAGACTCAGGGAATTCTGGGACCGCTGCCCGCCCATCGAGGTTGAATGCCGCACTCTTGATGACGTCAGAGAGGCCGTGGCCTGCCGCGTGGACCGCATCATGATGGATAATATGCGCGCACCCATGCTCGGCAAAGCCCTGGCTCTCGTGCCCGCTGACATAGAAACCGAGGTCAGCGGCGGTGTCAGCCTGGAAAACATACGCAGCCTGGCTCTCACCGGGCCAAGACATCCGGACTTCATTTCCGTGGGCAGGCTTACCCATTCCGCAGTATCCGCCGACTTCAGCATGACGCTGCAGCCGAAGGACTAGAAGCTTTTCTTTTTTTCCAGGCCGGCGTCCGGACCAGAGACCGGACGCTGATGGCCGGCAGATCTGTCCGATCCCGGTCAGGCGGGAAGCCACACCCCGGTTTCACCATCAGGCGTTTCTGACGCCGCAAAAGAGGAAACATTTCATGCAGGAAATATTCACCGCCATAGAGGAAATCAGGAAACGCCTCGGCTCGCGCCTCTGCATCATGGGGCATCACTATGAGAGCGATGCCGTCATCGCGCACTGCGACTTCACGGGTGACTCTCTTGAACTCGCCCGCCGCATCCCCGATGTGGACGCCGAATTCATCGTGTTCTGCGGCGTCACCTTCATGGGAGAAACCGCCGCGCTGCTGGCCAGAAAGGGGCAGAAGGTTCTTCTGCCGGCTCCTGACGCGGACTGCCGGATGGCGCTCATGTCCCGGGCCTCCGCCGCCCGCGCCGTGCTCACGGAGCTCAAGGAGCGCGGCCTCGATTTTCTGCCCCTCTGCTACGTCAACACCGACGTGCCGCTCAAGGCCGTGGTCGGAGAATTTGGCGGTTCCGTCTGCACATCCGCCAACGCCCGGGTCATGATGCAGTGGGCCTTTAAAAAATCGGAACACGTGCTCTTTCTGCCTGACATGCACCTCGGACGGAACACCGCCCGCGATCTGGGCATGAACGAGCAGTCCTGGCACGTCCTCGAACTCGATGAGAACGGCATCAGGAACCCCGATGCCCAGCCTCTTGACCGCCATCTGCTGCTCTGGCCCGGATACTGTCCCGTGCACGCAGCCTACACGCCGGACATGATTCAGGCTCTCCGGCGCGCCCATCCCGGCTGCCGCGTCACAGTGCATCCCGAGGCCGCTCCTGATGTGACAGCGCTCTGTGACCTCGCGGGCTCTACTTCAGCCCTTATCAAGGACGCCGCCCGCTTCGCGAAGGAAACAGACGGACACAGCCTGCTCGTGGTGGGCACGGAGTGCAATCTCGTGAAACGCCTCGCCAGACGCCACATGAACAGCTGCACCATCATTCCCCTCCTGGACGGGGAAGACGCGCTCTGCCCCGATATGGCGAAAATCACGCCCGAAAAGCTGCTCAGCTCCCTGCAGAGCATCGAAGACGGCACGTACCGGACCGTGGTTCTCAACGACGCGGACCGCGAACCCGCGAAGCTCTCCCTCACCCGCATGCTGGAAGCCTGCCGCTAGCCGGAACTGAAAAAAAGAATCCGTGCGTTTCCCGGTATCTGCTGTATAATGGGAGAAACTGCTTTCCCCATTCCGGCCTTTCATTCCGGAGGGCTGGCTCACTGCGGGAAAAGCACAGACTGACGAGGTTTTCTTATCATGGCAAAAACACGCTATCACGTACCCGTTCTGGTCATCGGCTCGGGGCTGGCCGGCTGTTCCGCGGCTCTTACCCTGGCTGACGCCGGGCACGAGGTCCTGATTATTTCCGAAAGCGATCACCTTGGCGGGGGAAACTCCGAGCTGGCCCAGGGCGGCATTATCTACAAGGCTGCCACAGAGGACACAGCAGAGGAAGCCCGCGCCCTCGAGCACGACATCCTGGTGGCCGGCCATGAGTACAATTATAAGAAAGCCGTACGCAACCTCTGCGTCGAAGGACCGGAATGCGTGGATCATGTGCTCATCGAGCGCTCAGGCATCGAATTCGACAAAGACGCGGAAGGAAACTGGGATCTGACAAGAGAAGGCGGCCACGGACGCAGGCGCATCCTGCACAAGGCCGACTACTCCGGCAAGGCCATCATGGACGGCATCCGTGAGAAAGTGAGAACCCACAAAAACATCACCATTCTCTACAGACATACGGCCATAGATCTTCTGACCACGCATCACAGCGCCCCCACGTCCCAGATGCGCTACGAAGTCATGAACCGCTGTATCGGCGCCTACGTGCTCGACGAGAACACGGGCGGCATCGTGACCATCATCGCCGACCATACGGTTCTGGCCACAGGCGGCGTGGGGCAGGTTTTTCTGCACTCCACGAATTCCCCGGCCTGTGTGGGTTCGGCCATCTCCATGGCCTCGCGCGCGGGCGTTTCGCTCGCCAATCTGGAATTCATGCAGTTCCACCCCACGACACTCTTCTCTGACGCCATGGCCCGCTGCCCGCTCATCACCGAGGCCATGCGCGGCGAAGGCGCGCACCTCGTGGACGACAAAGGCGTGCCGTTCATGAAGAAACACGATCCGCGCGGCGATCTCGCACCCCGCGATATCGTTTCCCAGGCCATGATGGAGGAGATGCTCGCAAGCGGGGCTCCCTGTCTTTACCTCGACGCCACGCGCGTCGAAGCCGATCTGCCCACGCGCTTTCCCACGGTGTTCCAGGAATGCCAGGATATCGGCATCGACATCCGCACCGACCCTATCCCTGTGGTTCCCGGCGCCCATTATTTCTGCGGCGGCATCCTCGTTGATCTGAACGGACAGACCTCCATGCCCGGCCTTTACGCCATAGGCGAATGTTCCTGCACAGGCCTGCACGGCGCAAACCGCCTGGCCTCTACCTCCCTGCTCGAGGCTCTTGTCTGGGGCGTCGGCTGCGGAAAGCACATCGCCTCGCGCCTGAACCGTCATTACGGCGGCGTCCCCAACAGCCTTGCCGGCGCCGTACCCGACTGGAATCACGAAGGCCACGAGGGGAACGATGACCCTGCCCTGGTTGCTCAGGACTGGGCCCGCATCCGCACCACCATGTGGAACTATGTGGGTATCACGAGAAACCAGGTCCGCCTGCGCCGCGCCTTTGAGGAAATGCGCGAGCTCGTGCGCCACATACATGATTTCTACAAGCTCACGCCCCTGTCACGCAGACTTCTTGACCTCTTTCACGGCATCCAGACCGCCTACGTCATCACCCAGTCCGCCATGCGCAACAAGCAGAGCATAGGCTGCCACCACAGGGTGGACTAGGACAACAGGTCCGGCAGACACAACATGAAAAAAATCATTATCGCCATCACTGTTACCACGGCGCTTCTTCTCTGCCTCGTCGCGGGCTCAGCCCTCTTCGCCAAGTCCGCCATGGAAGACGTGGCCAGGGACGCCCTTGCCAGCCTCGCAGGCCCCGGCTCCGAGACAACAGCCGGAAGCGTGGTCTTCTCTCCGATCACCCGCGAGCTCACCGTGGTCAACTGGAGTTCCATACGCAGGACACCCACAGGCCCCGGCGCCATGCATGCGGACACCATGCGCGGCACGGTATCCTTCAGGGGAATCCTTGCGTGTCTGCCAGGCATCTGCAGCCTCTTCATGAAGGACGACACGCTCGTCCCTCTTCTGAGCCGGCTCACTCTCACCGGCCTGCGCTCTGAAAACGGGGGAAGCCGCATTGAAGCGGCCAGAGTGTCCATGAAGAACATCGCCATGCCCTGCAGCCTGCTCAGGCAGTATCTCGCGGGAAACAGGCCTCCCTTCGCCCAGACAGCTGAGGGCGTCTACATTGAAAGCTCCAGCGTTGACAGTCTGGCGAGCTCAACCGTCACGGCACAGGGAAGCTCCGCGATGAGCTGCAGGAATATCGAGATAAAAGGCATCGGTAACTGCGCCATCCGGGAATATGTCGTCTCCGGCCTGAACGTCACCTCTGGCGGGCAGACCGTAATCCTCGAGAAAACGGTATTACGCAGTATCCGAGTCAGCGCGGCCCTGCTCAGCGAAATCATGGCCTATCCCGCTTCGGGGGCAGACAAGAACCCGCTGGCACTCATGAGGTTCGCCAGGGCCCTTCAGGACAACGGCCCCATGTTCAGCACCGTCAGCATCGAAAACCTGAGCATTCCGCTTCCCCCGGCCGCGCCTTTCACCATCAGGAAGACCGACATGGAGTGGAAGTCAGTGAAACCCATGACGGCCGAAGCCCATATCCGCGGAGCCGGCATCCCCCGGGAACTCTTTGAGGAAGTCTTCGGTATCAGCCTCGCGGGCACCCGCGTTGTGGAAGGCGACGTGGATCTCTCTTCGGCGGGACTCGAGGAAAACAGACAGCAGGGACTCGCCCGTTTCAGCGGACTCTTTGACCTTTCCTGGGACTTCACCTATCTGCCTGCCGCGCAGGGTGTGCGTGACGCCACAGTGACACTCAGGGACTATTCCCTGACCGCCGAACTCGCCCGTAACATCACCCCTGACGCCCACGCAGCTGCCATGGTGCTCAAAATCTCGAGCCGCGGCCTGTGCAGCCGTGACGATGAAGCCGGCAGGAACCAGTGCACCAGGCTTGAAAGTTTCATCGACGCTCCCGGCACAATAACGCTTTCCACGCACCCGGGCGCGGTACTCACACTGCCTCAGCTGGCCGGTGCTTTTCTCATGCACCAGTTCGGTACCTTTGTGAACGTTTCCGTCACGCCCGGTCCGCGGACTCTCACCCAGGCAGTGGACGCCCTTTCCGCGCGTGGTGCAAAGTAAAGGAGCATTTGTCATGGGACTGCCCGTTCTCTCCATTAAAAGCAGAAATGACAGGCGGCTCAGAGCCGGCCATCTGTGGATCTTCTCCAATGAGGTCAGTACGCAGAAAACGCCGCTCAAAGGCTTCAGGCCGGGCGATGAGGTCACGGTTCTCGACAACAGGGACAAGCCCCTTGGATCGGCCTGTATCAATCCCGCGACGCTCATCTGCGGCCGGCTTCACTCTTTCGGACCGGATGTACCGCTCGACAGGAACCTCATTGGCTCCCGTCTGGCCTCGGCCCTCGCTCTGCGTGAAAAATGCTTCAGCGAGCCCTATTACCGCCTCTGCTTCAGCGAAGGAGACTTTCTCCCGGGTCTGACTATCGACCGTTTCGGCAGCCATCTCACCATCCAGGTTACCACGGCCGGCATGGAGGCTCGGAAGCCCCTCATCCGCGATGCCCTTACGGAGCTCGTGCATCCCTCTTCCCTGCTCTGGGACAACAATCTCCCTTCCCGCGTTCTCGAGGGGCTGCCCACAGAGAACGAGACTGAAGGCAGCGTGCCGGAAGAGCTGGAAGTGCCGGAAAACGGCTGCGTTTATCTCGTTCCCGCGCTCACGGGTCAGAAGACGGGCTGGTACTATGACCAGCGCCTGAACCGCGCAGCGGCCGCGAAATGCTGCCCCGGCGCCGACGTACTCGACTGCTTCAGCTACGTGGGCGGCTTCGGCGTCGCCGCGGCCCGCGCCGGCGCGAAATCGGTGACTTTCGTGGACGCATCGGAACAGGCTCTTTCGTACTGCCGCAGAAACATGGAACGCAACGCGCCAGCCTGCGGCTGCGAGACCATACAGGGAGACGCTTTCGATCTGCTCAATTCCCTTTACGATAAGGGAAGGCGCTTCGATGTCGTGAGCATCGACCCTCCGGCCCTCATCAGACGCGAAAAGGACAGGAAGCAGGGGCTTATGGCCTACACCCGCCTCAACATCCTGGCATCACACCTTGTCAGGGAAGGCGGTGTGCTTGTCTCGAGTTCCTGTTCACAGCACCTCGACGCCCTCGAGCTGCGCAGCGCCATTTCCCGGGCCGCGGCCAGAACACAGCGCGTGGCACGCATTTTTTATCAGGGAGGCCAGGGGCCTGATCATCCGGCCAACAGCGCCATGCTGGAGACCTCCTATCTCAAATGCTTCATGGCCAGCTTCACGAAATAACGAAAAATTCCGCCTTTCCCCCGCCAATTCAGGAGTTTCCCATGTCTGATACAGATGCAGGGCAGAACGCCGGCAATGCCGGCCAGCTCCCCCAGATTTCCTTCTCAACATTCATTCTTTCTCTCGCCTCCTCGACGCTGGTCCAGCTCGGCGAGGTGCCAAACCCCGAAACGGGCAGCCTGACGCCCAACGCGGAACTCGCCAAGCACGGCATCGATACGCTGGCCATGCTCAGGGACAAGATCACCAACGGTCTTACTCCGGATGAAAGCAGCATGCTCGACAGCATCATCTACGAACTGAAAATGAAATACGTCAGCCACTCTCAGAAGTAGCGGAGGAAAAGGCAGTGAAAAAATTCAGAATCGGCCTCGTCGGCATTACCGGTTACACAGGCATGGAACTGGCCCGCCTTCTCGCCAGTCATCCGCACATGGAACTGACCATGGCCTGCTCCCGCACGGAGTCCGGAAAACGCCTCGGTGACTTTTATCCCTTCCTCGAGAAACTTCCCGGCTCGGACGTCATGATCAGCGTCTACAATCCCGACAGGGCTAAAGAGCTTTGCGACGTGGTCTTCCTCGCCGTCCCCCACGGCAAGGCCATGGACATGCTGGCTGAGCTCCATCAGCGCGGAATCAAGGTTGTCGATCTTTCCGCCGACTTCCGCATCCACGACGCTTCTGTCTACGAGGCGTGGTACAAGGTCGAACACACGCAGAAGCAGCTCCTGCCCGAAGCCGTCTACGGACTGCCCGAGCTCTACGCCGACAGGGTGGCCTCTGCAGATATCGTGGCCAATCCCGGCTGCTACCCAACCTCGTCCATTCTCGGCCTCTACCCGGCCCTTTCCCGCGGCCTCATCAGCCCGGATGACATCGTTATCGACTCAAAGTCGGGCACTACCGGCTCAGGCCGCAAACCCAAGGTCGGCTCCCTCTTCTGCGAGGTGTACGACACGTTCAAGGCCTACGGCCTCGGCACGCACCGCCATACTCCGGAAATCGAACAGGAGCTCTCCCTCATCGCGAAACGCCCTGTCACGCTGTCCTTCAACACGCACCTCGTGCCCATGAACCGCGGTATCCTGTCCACCATCTACACAAAGCTCACGGATCCGAAGACGACCATTGATGACGTGCACAAGGTCTACGAGGCAGCTTACGCCAATGCCCGCTGGGTGCGCGTGCTCCCCGCGGGAAGGCTTCCCGAGACGCGTTACGTGCGCGGCAGTATGTTCTGCGACCTCGGTCTCGTTGTCGATCCCAGGACCGGACGCCTCATCATCGTTTCCGCCATAGACAATATCTGCCGCGGCGCTTCGGGTCAGGCTCTCGCCAACGCCAACCTCATGTGCGGCCTGCCCGTCGAGGAAGGCCTGGACGCTGCCCCGCTCCTGCCGTAAAGGACATTCCGCCATGCAAGAAACCAAGGGGCAGCCAAACACCCAGGAACGCATCGACAGCCTCCTGCGCGATCCCGTTCTCTGCAGAAGCCTTCTCAAACGCCTCGAGAAGGCCCTCGACGGCATAGACGGGAAAAGCATGCGCTTCATGGAAGTCTGCGGCACCCACACTGTTTCCATCTTCCAGAGCGGCCTGCGCTCCCTCCTTCCCGAAGGCGTGGTTCATCTCTCCGGTCCCGGATGCCCGGTCTGCGTTACCCACGATTCTGAGGTGGCCGCCTTCATGGAAATGGCCGGGAAGGACAACGTGATTATCACGACCTTCGGCGATCTCCTGCGCGTTCCCGGCCCCGGCGGCCGCAGCCTCAAGCACGCCCTCGCAGAAGGAGCCCGTGTGCGCGTTGTCTACTCGCCCCTGGATTCCCTGCAGATCGCGAGGGAAAATCCCGGGGACACTGTGGTCTTCCTTGGTATCGGCTTTGAAACGACAGCGCCCACAGTGGCCGGAACCATTCTGGCGGCCCGCAGGGAAGGACTGAAAAACTTCTGCGTCTTTCCCCTGCACAAGCTCGTGCCTCCGGCTCTCACGGCTCTGCTTTCTGACAAAGAGTGCCGCGTTGACGCTTTCCTCCTTCCGGGGCACTGATGCATGGTCACGGGACTGAAGCCCTATCAGTTCCTGCGCGACACCTGGCATACGCCGGGCTGCGTGGGCGGCTTCGAGCCCGCGGACATCCTGCTCGCGCTGTGCATGCTGGCCGAAAGCCTGAGGGACAGGGATCCCAGAGTGGAAAACGCCTACCCGAGGGCCGTCTCCCCTGACGGCAATCCCACGGCCATGGCCCTCATCAGGCAGGTCTACCAGCCCCGCGACGCCCTGTGGCGCGGCCTCGGCATGATCCCCCAAAGCGGACTTGGCCTTCGCCCCGAATACGGGGACATGGACGCCCTTGAGCGTCTGAACGTCAGCATTCACGAAGTTCCGAAGATTCCGGGCTGCCGCTGCGGCGATGTCCTGCGCGGCGTCATCACCCCGAAGCAGTGTCCTCTCTTCGGAAAGGCCTGCACGCCCCTCGAGCCTGTCGGCCCCTGCATGGTTTCCACGGAAGGCAGCTGCGCTGCCTATTACAAATATTCCCTCTAAACGACCTTCACAGAGGATAAGCGAAGCGGAGCATTCGTGCCCTAACGGACAGGGATGTTCCGCTTTTGCATCTCACGCCTATGACAGCACCCACCACATTCCCCGGGACGGCTCCGGTCCCCCCAAAGACAGTACGCACGGCTTCCTGGCTCGTCGCCCTGGCCGTGCCCCTGGCCTATCTCTTCCTGTACGTTCCCGTGGGCATGGACACCACGGACTTCGGCTATTTTTACGGCTTCTCCTGGCGCATTCTGGAAGGACAGTTCCCTTACAGGGATTTCTTCTACATCAAACCTTCCCTGCCCCTTTTCTGGCACGCCTTCTGGATGAAGCTCACGCCCGACGGCATCGAAGTGCTCGCCGGCAAGGCCGGCTTCCTCTGCTCCATGCTGGCGGCCTCCTGGTTCGCGGCGGGCTACCTTTCGAAGATCTTCAGTTTTGAGAAGCTCGGCATTCCCCTGCCGCTTCTCGCCACTGCGGGCTTCATCTTCGGCATCCACAGTTTCCCCTGCATGCCCTGGCACACTGCTGACGGCATCCTTTTCGCAGGAGCCGGCATCTTCTTCACGGCCTCGGGCTGGCCCGTCCTGGGAGGCGTCCTCGTGGCCTGCTCCGCTCTCTGCAAGCAGTCCTTCGTGCTCGTGCCCGCAGGTGCCGTGGTCTTTGCCTGGATCTGCCGCAGCCGTTCCGAATCCCTCCGCGTGCTTCTGGGCTGGCTGGGCGCGCACGCGCTCTTCTCCTTCTTCCTCTGGAAGGCCGGAGCCTGGTCCCAGTTCACGGCCATGACAACGGGGCAGCTCGACATACGGGAGGCCCTCGATGCCGGCATCGGCATCTACATTACGCAGAACTGGCTTCCGCCTCTCATCGCCTGCCTGCCGGCGCTCTTTTTCCTCGCACGCAGAAAAACCATTCCCGGGGCTCTCGCGCCCACGGTCTGCTATATCGTGGTCCTGGCCGTCTGGTACATATGGATGTGCGTCTCGCACAGGGTCTGGGAAGGCTACGGGCTCTCCTGGCCCACGCTGCTTGTGCTTCTGGGCGGCGTCATGGTCTTCCTGCCGAAAAAATTCACAGCCCCCTGGCTCAGGGATCCCGACAGCCCTCATCCGCTGCTCAGGGCCTCGGCCGGCCTCGGCCTGGCCCTCCTGGTCTCCTGGTCCGTGGCCATCTCCGGCGGCTATAAAATCCCGGCCTTTTTCGCCTGCCCCCTGATCTTCGTCCTGGTGCTCTGCCATCAGGCCCTGAAAAAATACACGGGGCGCTGCTCCGGCACGGCCCTGCTCTGGCTGACCGTGGTCTGCGGCACGGTCATGTTCGGCGTGGGCTACCACTACCCCTATGTCTTCCCCGTGCGCCCGCTCCTCTCCACAGACTTCGTCATGAACGCGGGCGATATCTATCCTAAGGCCTCCGGCGTCCGCGTCGACAGGGTCATGTATGAGAAACTCGCGGAACTAAAAAGCCTCCGCACAAAATACGGCTCCAATTACAAGACGCTCCCCGGCTTCACCCTTTCCTACTATCTCAACGACGATATGCCCGTCATTTCCTCGGACTGGCTGCAGAACTGGGAAATCAACGGCAAGTACCAGGAAGTGTACGACGAACTCGTAAAAAAACGCGTCACCGTGTTCATGGAACGCGACCAGATGGACGCCGAGCGCCCCGATGGCTACGAACGCACAGGCTACACCGTTCCCCAGTGGGTCCGCCACCGCTGGAAGCAGGTCGGGGAAACGAAGCATTTCGTCGTGTTCCAGGTCCCCGACGGGCAATGAGCCCCACGGGCACGGGCGTTGCCACTACGTTGCCAGGGTGCTAAGCTCCCCTGTTCAGGGCTGAAGACAGCCCTCCCATTCTTTCACACTCCGACAAAACAAAGGAGAAGCGGTCCTTCCGGGATCGCTTCTCCACAAAAGAGCCATGGCAGAAAAAATTTCCTTCCCTGCATGTTATGACCCCGCCTCCGGCCAGAAAGGTGAAATTCTCGGCACCCTCGGCATTACCCTCCTTCCCCCTGAAGGCAGCGGACGCGACACCGTTGTCCGGGCCGAAATGCCCGTGGACGACAGGACTGCACAGTGCTACGGCTACCTCAGCGGCAGCGCCATGCTGGCCGTGGAAGAGGCCCTGGCTGGCTTCGGATCCACGAGACTTGTGCCGGATGGCTATAAACCCGTAGGAACCAGCGTCACGGCCAATCACGTTCACGCCGTCCCCTATGGAGAAAGCGTTACGGCTGAGGCTCACTGCCTCCATCTCGGCAGAACAACCCACCTCTGGAACGTGGAAGTGCGTGACAGGCAGGGCAGGCTCGTCTCCACGGCGCGCGTCCTCAACATGATTGTCCCCCTCAGAAGAGCCAAGTAAATGTCCTCCCCCCAGCATCAGACAGAGGCTCCCAGAACGTTTTCCTTCATTCCCCGCGCCCTCGATGCCCTCGCATCGGAAGCAGGCTCCTTCGCCGTGTACCGCGAGCCTGACGGCATGGTGCGCATGACACGCCAGAAGGACGGAGGCTGCTCCGCGCCGGAAAATCCGGCCGCGCTCGAAGGATCCGGTTTCGTCATGGCGCCTTTCGCGTCCGGACCGGACACGCCCCTGATCTTTATCAGGGATGAACAGGGCGCCACGGGCTGGGACGAGATACGGGATCTTCTGCGAGCCCTCGTTTCTGTCCCCGCCGACGCGGTGAAGCCTTCCTCTCCCACGGGGCCCGTTCTCAGTGATACGCCGTCCCCCTCCTACGCGAGAGCCTTTTCTCTTTTTCACGACGCCCTCGTACGCGGTGTCTTCCGCAAAATCGTACTCGCGCGGAGCCAGTCCGTCCCCTTTACCTGCAGTCCCGGGCACGCCTTCCTGAACGCCTGCCGGCGCTATCCCAACGCCATGGTCTCTCTTGTGCACAGCCCAGCCTGCGGCACCTGGCTCGGCGCCACGCCGGAAATCCTGGTGAAGGGCGGGGGCTCCTCCTGGCAGAGCATGGCCCTGGCCGGCACGCGTCCGTTTACCGATACGGCCCCCTGGAGCGTCAAGAATCTCGAGGAACAGGCCCTGGTCTCCCGCTATATCCGGGACCGGCTGTCCCCCCTCTGCCGCGGCATCGAGACAAGGGGTCCCTGGACTGCGCCCGCAGGCTCTGTTCAGCATCTGCGCACGGACTTTTTCTTTGACGCGCTGCCCGGAGTCAGTGCGGCCGGCTTCGTAGCCGCACTGCATCCAACACCGGCTGTGTGCGGGCTGCCCCAGGACGAGGCCCGGGCCTTCATCCTCTCCTCGGAAGGATCCGGACGGCGTTACTACTCCGGCTATCTTGGTCCGCGCACCGATGACAGCGCCTCATTTTACGTCAACCTGCGGTGTGTGGAAATCCTTCCCTCAGCCACGGTCTTCTATGCGGGCGGCGGCCTCCTGCCGGCCTCGGAACTCGCCAGCGAGTGGCGTGAGACCTGCCACAAGATGCGCACCATGCTTTCCATCACCGGAATGGGAGCCTGACATGTACTCCGTCAAAACCAATGTTCTCGAACTCACTGCTCTCATGAAACAGCACGGCATCACCAGGGCCGTCCTGAGCCCGGGCTCGCGCAATTCGCCTCTCAATCACACGCTGGCCTCCTGTCCGGACATACTCTGTACACCGGTGACTGACGAGCGCAGTGCCGCTTTCACGGCCAACGGACTCTGCCAGGCCCTGCGCCGCCCCGTGGCCGCGTGCTGCACATCGGGTACGGCGCTTCTCGACATGGCACCTGCCGTAGCTGAAGCCTATTACCAGAATCTGCCCCTGCTCATTATTTCCGCAGACAGGCCGGCCTCGGCCATCGGCCAGATGGACGGCCAGACCATCGTGCAGCCCGGTTCCTTTCATAATTACATCAGGAAGGAAGTCACCCTGCCCGAGCCCCATGACGCAGAAAGCCTCTGGTACTGCAACAGGCTCATCAACGAGGCCCTGGCCGAGCTCACCCACAACGGCTTCGGTCCCGTCCACATCAACGTTCCCATAACGGAACCGCTCTTTGATATGTCCGCCCCTGCTCTTCCCGAAGTCCGCAGCTTCGTGCGTGAGCAGAGCCGCATGGCCTTCCTCACGCCTGACATGCGGAATGAATGGCGGAAGGCAAAACGCGTCATGATTATCTGCGGCCAGAGCCTGCCGGCCCCGGCCCTCGAAAAATCCCTCAGACGCGCTGCCGGGAAAGGGCATGCTGTTATCGTCTGCGAGCACCTCGCGAACCTTTCAGCCTCAATGGGGGAGAAGGGATTCATCGGGACATCGGATCTCGTCCTGGCGGCTCCCCGGACAGACGATATTCTGGCCCCCGACTTTGTCATCACTGTCGCGGGACATGTGGTCAGCAAACGGCTCAAGCAGTATCTGCGCAGAGTACGCCCTGCCGCCCACTGGCACGTGAGCCCTGACGGCGCCTGCCCCGATCTCTTCAGGTGCCTGACGCGCGCCGTCGAAGCCGATCCCGCGGAACTCATAGGCCTGCTGGCTGATGAGCCGGCTGACCGCAGTCCGGCTTTCCAGGACGCATGGCAGAAGGCAGGAAGCGCCGCAGCGCAGCGCGTGGCTGACTTCCGGCTCACGGAGTTCACCGATCTTTTCGTCATGCGCCGCTTCCTTGAAGCCCTCCCCGACGGATCGGCCCTGCAGCTCGCCAACAGCTCCCCCGTGCGCAACGCCCAGTACTTTCCCCTGCCCCCGGACACCGAAGTCTGCTGCAACAGGGGTGTGAACGGCATTGACGGCTCCCTGTCCACGGCCACGGGGTTCGCTCTGGGATCGCCCAGGATGACCTATGCGCTCATCGGCGATCTGAGTTTCTTCTACGACCAGAACGCCCTTTGGAAAAAAAGCCTGCCTTCAAACCTGCGCATCCTGCTCTTCAATAATGGCGGCGGCGGCATCTTCCATGTCCTCCCAGGCCTCGATTCAGAGCACAGGGATCTCTACATAGCTGGCTCCAACGGCTTCAGCGCCCGCCACGTCGCCGAAACCTTCGGGCTCGGCTATCTCTCCGCGAAAAACGCCGGGGAACTGGACGCAGCCCTGAAACAATTCTGCGGCACAGGGGAAGGCAAAGCCCCGCTGCTTCTTGAAGTGTTCACGGATATCGAAAAAGACGCCTCCGCGACGCGTGCCCTGACGGCAGCCGGAGCAGGAACGTCGGACAGATAATTTTCTTCTCAAACCCGAAAGCCATGCCGGAGGGACTATGGCACAGCGCGAATGGAAAACCATCAAAAAATACGAAGAGATACTCTTTGACTATTATGAAGGCATAGCCAGGATCACTATCAACAGGCCCCGCTACCGCAACGCCTTCACGCCCGATACAACAAAGGAGATGAGCGAGGCATTCACCTACTGCCGCGAATGCCCGGATATCAACGTGGTCTTTCTTACCGGCGCGGGAGACAAGGCCTTCTGCAGCGGCGGTGACATGCACGTGAAGGATCGCGGCGGCTATGTGGGCAAGGACGGCGTCCCGAGACTGAACATTCTGGACGTGCAGAAGCAGATCCGCTCTCTGCCCAAGCCCGTCGTCGCCCTCGTAAACGGCTACGCCATCGGCGGCGGCCACGTCCTGCACGTTGTCTGCGACCTGACCATTGCCTCCGAAAATGCCATCTTTGGCCAGACTGGGCCGCATGTGGGCAGCTTTGACGCCGGTTTCGGCTCCAGCTACCTCGCGCGCATCATCGGCCAGAAGAAGGCCAGGGAAATGTGGTTCCTCTGCCGTCAGTACTCAGCGCAGGAAGCCCTGCAGATGGGGCTTGTGAACAAAGTCGTTCCCCTCGACAAACTTGAGGATGAAGGCGTGGCCTGGGCAGAGCGCATGATGGAAATGAGCCCCATGGCCCTGCGCATGATCAAGGTCGGCCTTAACGCCGAGCTCGATGGCCAGGCTGGCATTCAGGAGCTGGCTGGCGACGCCACCCTTCTTTACTACCTCACCGACGAAGCCCAGGAAGGCGGCAAAGCCTTCCTCGAGAAGCGCAAGCCCAACTTCAAGGACTATCCCAAGTTTCCCTAGGCCGGAGATGCGGTTATGAGCTGGAAAGTCACCATAGTTCCGCGCACCCTGCACTTCAGGGAGCCGGCTGGCACGTCCCGCGGCGTCTACCTCACCCACGACGTCTGGTACGTTGTCCTGGAGGACAAGGAGGGCCGCTTCGGCGTGGGCGAGTGCGCCCCGCTCCCTGATCTGAGCCAGGAAGCCGGTCCGGACTACGAGGAAAGGCTCCATGAATACTGCCGCGCCTTCGCCAAAAGCGGCGACATTTACGGAAGCGTCCCATCCTCGTATCCTTCCGTGCGCTTCGGTCTCGAAACGGCGCTCAGGCATGCCCAGTGCGGAACCATACGTCTCTGGGACACGCCCTTCAGCCGGGGTGAAAAGGACATCACCATCAACGGCCTGGTGTGGATGGGCAGCCATGACAAAATGCTCGAGCGCCTCGACGCCAAGATGAAAGCCGGATTTCACTGCGTAAAACTCAAAATCGGCGCTATCGGCTTCGACGAGGAGTGCGATCTCATGCGGCACATCCGCATGCGCTACCCGGATCCCGGGGAGCTCGAGCTGCGGCTCGACGCCAACGGCGGCTTCACGCCTGAAAACGCCATGCAGCGGCTCGAAAAACTCGCCGAGTTCAGACCGCATTCCATTGAGCAGCCCATCAGACAGGGACAGTGGGAAGCCAGCGGCAGGCTCTGCGCCTCGTCGCCCGTGCCTATAGCCCTCGATGAGGAACTCATCGGCCTCAATGACGCAAAGCAGAAGGCTGATATGCTCGATGCCGTGCATCCGAAGTACATCATTCTGAAACCGACCCTGCACGGCGGCCTCAGGGGCTCAGAAGAATGGATCCGGCTTGCCGGGGAACGCGGCATCGGTTTCTGGGCCACCAGCGCCCTCGAATCCAATGTCGGGCTCAACGCCATCGCCCAGTGGCGGGCTGCCTCGGACTGCACCATGCCTCAGGGGCTCGGAACCGGGCAGCTTTTCACGGACAACATGGAGAGCTACCCGCTTTCCATCCGCGGCGAAGCCCTGCACTTCGACCCTGACGCGCCGGAGCCGGATCTCAGAAGCTGGCTCGGTCTCGAAAGATAACGAAAATGGAAAGGAGCGATGAAGATGAAGGACATACCCTCTCTGGAAGAGGAAAATCTGACGCATCTGAGGCAGCTCACCCTGACGCTGAACGGATCCGAACTCAAAGGGGGCCTGCTCTCCGCCTTCATCGCTTCCCATTTCCGCAGGGAGGGCATTCTCGGCGACCTCTCGCGCTTCCTCGCTGACTGGCAGTCTCCCTCCGCCACGGTGCCCGTGCAGACTTCGGGATCCACGGGAGCGCCGAAGCCCATGCAGGCGGAAAAACGCCGCATGGCCCAAAGCGCCCGCCGCACCTGCGCCTTCCTCGGACTCAGGCCGGGAGATTCCGCTCTCCTTGCTATGCCCCTCAGGTACATCGCCGGCAAGATGGTCGTGGTGCGCGCCCTCGTCCAGGGGCTCAACCTGGTAGCCGTCGAGCCCTGCTCCTCGCCGCTCAGGGAGGTCGGCACGCCTCTGGACTTCGCCGCTCTCACGCCCATGCAGGCCTATGAGAGCCTGCGCGATCCCGTCTGCTCGGAACGGCTCAGGAATGTGAGGCACCTGCTCCTCGGCGGCGGAGCCGTAACCGGCTCTCTGGCGGCGGCCCTCAGGGATTTCCCCAACGCAGTCTGGTCGTCTTACGCCATGACCGAGACGCTTTCACACATTGCCTTAAGGAAAGTGAACAGCCAGGACGCCACGGACTGGTACACGCCCATGCCCGGCGTCTCGGTACACCTCTCCGGAAAGGGCACGCTCGTCATTGACGCGCCCAGTGTCTGCGAAAAGGTCCTCACGACCAACGATATTGCCGAAATCAGCCCGGACGGGCGCTTCCGCATCAGGGGACGCCTCGACAACGTCATCGACACGGGCGGCATCAAGGTGCAGGCAGAGGAAGTGGAGCAGAAGCTCGCTGAAAGAATTCTCGGCGCTTTCTGCATTACATCCGTTCCCGATGACAGACTGGGCGAAAAAATCACGCTCCTCCACACATCTGGCATGACAGACACCGAACTCGATGCGCTCTGCCGGGATGTCCTGCCAAAGTACTGGGTGCCCCGCGCTTTCATCCGCGTGGAGGCCATCCCGCTCACCGGAACCGGCAAAACAGCCAGAGCTGACGCGAAGAAACTCGCCCTGTCGAAATACTTTCCTGCCGGGTAACCCCCTTCACTCCGCTTCCGGAGCGCGGCTGAAGGTGATGACCTTCAGCCTTTTTTTTTCTATAATGTACCTTTCCACTTCTTTTTTCACGCGGGAGGACATCCTCTTTCCGCGGCGGGAGGAGCCGCATGTCCGATTTTATCCATCTCCACTGCCATACCGAATACAGCATGCTTGACGGCGCCATCCGCCTCAAGGACCTGTGCCAGAAGGCGAAGGACTACGGTATGGGGGCCTGCGCCGTCACAGACCACGGAAACATGTTCGCTGCGGCCTCCTTCCAGAAGGCCTGCACGGAATTCGGCATCAAGCCCATTTTCGGCTGTGAGGTCTATACCTGCCGCGATCACCTGGACACCAAGAGCGAGGACGCCAAGCGCCGCAACCACCTGATCCTGCTCGCGAAGAACATGACCGGCTACCACAACCTTGTGAAAGTGGTGACCAAGGGCTGGCTTGAGGGCTTCTTCTATAAACCGCGCGTGGACTGGAACATTCTTAAGGAATATTCCGAGGGCATCATCTGTCTGACAGCCTGCATCCAGGGCGAAATACCCCAGGCCATCCTGTCGGGCGACATGGACAAGGCCCGCAGGATCACAAGGCAGTACGCGGAACTTTACAAAGACAATTTCTACCTCGAGCTGCAGCACAACGGCCTCGAGAAGCAGACCATCGTCAACAACGGCCTCCTTGAACTGGCAGAGAGCGAACACCTGCCAGTGGTGGCCACCAATGACTGCCATTACCTCAACGCGGACGATTACGAAGCTCACGAAATTCTGCTCTGCATCGGCACGGGTTCCACCATCAACGACAAAAAACGCTTCCGTTTCGAAACCCACGAGCTTTATTACAAGTCGCCGGAAGAAATGGAGCGCGACTTTGCGTCCGTACCCCAGGCCATTGAGAATACGGCGAAAATCGCGGAGATGTGCAACTGCGAGCTGACCTTCGGCAAGCACTTCTTTCCCAAATACCCGCTGCCCGAGGGTGCCAGCCTGGAGTCCGAATTCCGTAAACTGGCCGAGGAGGGTCTCGAACGCCGTTTCCGCGAGCATCCGAATCCGGAAACTATAGACAAGGACAAATACCGCAAGCGCCTGCAGCATGAAATCGGCGTCATCCTGGAAATGGGTTTCCCCGGCTACTTCCTCATTGTGCAGGAATTCATCAACTGGGCCAAGAACCACGGCGTGCCAACAGGACCGGGACGTGGCTCGGCGGCAGGTTCCCTTGTGGCCTGGTCCATGCGCATTACCAACCTCGATCCCATGCCGTATAACCTGCTGTTCGAACGTTTCCTGAACATCGAACGCGTGTCCCTCCCCGATATCGACGTCGACTTCTGCGAACGCCGCCGGTACAGGGTCATCAGACACATGGCCGACACCTACGGAGAGGACTCCGTGTCCCAGATCGCCGCATTCGGCAAGATGAAGGCCAAGGCCGTCATCCATGACGTGGGCCGCGTGCTGGGAATGTCGTTCCAGGAACGCGCGGCCATCGCCAAGCTGGTGCCCGGCAACGATCCCAAGATCCACATCAGCGATGTACTTAAGCAGGAGCCAGAGCTCCAGAAGCGCTACGACACGGAACCACAGATCAGGCATCTCCTTGACATCGCCATGAAGCTGGAGGGCCTCACCCGGCAGGCCAGCATGCATGCGGCCGGACTTGTGGTTTCTGACAAGCCAATGGTCGAGTACCTCCCCCTCTTCCGGGGCAAACACGGCGAGCAGGTCACCCAGTTTGACGGCCCCATGGTCGAGCAGACGGGCCTTGTCAAATTCGACTTTCTCGGCCTCAAGACCATGACGCTTATTCAGGATGCTCTGGATAACATCAAACTGGAGGGTGAGGAGCCGCCGAATCTCGATATCCTGCCCTTCACGGATCAGGCCACTTACGACCTCTATTCCCGCGGCGATACGGACGGTGTCTTCCAGGTCGAAGGATCCGGTATGCGTCAGTACCTGCGCATGCTGCACCCCTCCTGCTTCGAAGATCTCATAGCCATGCTCGCCCTCTACCGCCCCGGGCCTCTTGGCTCGGGCATGGTCGACGAATTCATCAAGCGCAAGCATGGTGAAGTACCCGTCGTTTACCCGCACCCGTCTCTGGAAAGCTGCCTCAAGGATACCTACGGCGTCATTGTCTACCAGGAACAGGTCATGCAGATCGCCCAGATCATCGCCAACTACACGCTGGGCGGCGCTGACCTGCTGCGGCGCGCCATGGGCAAGAAAAAAGCCGAGGCCATGGCCAAGCAGCGTTCCATCTTCGTCAAGGGTGCCGCGGAAAACAACATCTCCGAGGAAAAGGCCAACGAAATCTTCGACTTGATGGAAAAGTTCGCGGCCTATGGCTTCAACAAATCCCATTCCGCGGCTTACGCCCAGATCTCCTACTACACTGCCTGGCTCAAGGTTCACCACACCTGCGCCTTCATGGCTGCCCTGCTCACCAGCGAAATGGGCAACCAGGAAAAACTCCTCAAATACATTTCCTGCTGCAAGGATCGCGGCGTGGATGTCCTGCCGCCTTCCGTAAACTACTCTCAGCGTTCCTTCTCGGCCAAGGACGGCAAAATCGTCTTCGGCCTTGGAGGCATCAAAAACGTGGGCGACGAAGCCATCCAGGAAATCGTCAACGGCCGCAAAAACGGCGAGTACAAGTCGCTCTACGATCTGTGCACCCGCGTCAACATGCGTAAAGTCACCAAGCGTGTTCTGGAATCCCTGATCAAGGGTGGCGCCTTCGACTGCACCGGCGCCACTCGGCAGGCTCTTCTCTGCTGCCTCGATCTGGTGGTGGAGAAAGCCCAGAGAAGAGCGAAACTCAACGAGTCGCAGTCAACATCTCTGCTCGCCCTGTCTCCGAAGCTTAAGGTTGCCATGGAACAGCTGCCCGGCGTGGGTATTAACTGCCCTGACGCCGGACTCGAGGAATTCCCGGACGACATCAAGCTGCAGAACGAAAAGGAAGCCCTCGGATTCTACCTCACCTCCCATCCGCTCCAGCCTTTCACCCAGCAGTGGAAACGCATTGGCAACATGGATCTGGAATCCCTGCAGGATCTTTATCCCGGTGCCGAAATCCGGACGGCCGTGCTGGTCACCAGCTGGCGCGAGGCGCTCACCAAGGCTGGCGGCAAGCGCATGGCTTTCGTTCAGGTTGAAGATCTGACCGGACACGCCGAAGTGACATTCTTCCATAAAGCCTACACGCCCGAGCTGCGCGCTCTCCTCGAGTCGGAACAGCCGCTCTGGCTCACGGGAAGACTCGACAAGAACCAGGAAAAGGAAAACGAGACAGAACCGGGTGACGATGAGGCTGGTGAATCCCAGGCTCCCCGCGAACTCAGAATCATCGGCGACAGCATGCGGCCGCTCCAGAGTATCTGTCAGGAAAGCCGTCACCCTGTCGTCGTGCAGATTCCGGAGAACCGCCTGGACGAAGAAGCCATGCTCTCTCTGCGCGCCATTCTGGAAAAATATCCCGGCAGCGTATCCACCGAAGCCTCAGTGCTCGTGGACGGACTCTACTGCCACCTTTCCCTGGATCCCGAGCTCACGGTCACGCCCGGTCCCGAGCTGGACAGGGCTCTCTCTGCCTGGGCCGCAGCCGGACAATAGACAAAACAGGCTCCTGTGGTTCTCTCACGGAGCACCGGAGCCTGTAACGAGTCGGGCTTCAGTCATTTGCCGGAGAAAAAGAGCCGGAGGCTTACAGGCGGACAGGAAACCGCTCCGCCTGGTTACGGAGACGCTTCAGCACCGCTTCGCCTTCCCTGACTGAACATACCGGTTCATCATACAGAGCAGAGCCCTAAAAAATCCTGCGTACGCTGTTCGCAAAAAAGCCCCCAGTCCGGGGGAAAATCATTTCGACACGGACGAAATGAGATCTCTGCCGGGGAAAGGCGCAGGAGCGCTTTCCTCCCGCTCTGCTCCCGCTGTTTCAGAGCCGGACGCGGGGTTCCTGCGGGGCTGTGGCGGGACGGACGCGGCGAGGGCTTCCTTTTGCGGAATCTGGGCCAGCCAGGCCAGAGCTTCACGCTTCCTGCCGTCCTTTTCGCAGATTTCAGCTAGGCGGCGGCGGGCGCTCGTGAGCAGGGAGTTGTCGACATGTCCGCTGCCCTGCCTTGCCGCGGCCTCAAAGAAACTCACCGTGCGGCTGTAAAGCGCGTAGGCATTTTTACTGTCCTTCTTCCTGGACGCGTCGCAGGCCAGATACCAGGAGGCGTAGGCTCTCTGCCACGCCGCCGCGGTCTCGTCTTCACAGACCGTGCGCCAGACGGACAGGGCGCGCACGCTGTTCCCAAGGGCCTGATAGGCGATGGCCGAACTGTAGGCGAGCTGGGAGGAGATGCCTTCCGGCAGAGGCCAGGCGGCCACGCAGTCAGCAATGTGAAGGAGCTTCTTCCAGTCCTTCCCGTGCAGGGCCTCGTTGTAACAGCAGCTCAGGGCATAGAGCCCGTGCTCACCCATGGCGCGGTTTTCCAGAAGAGGCTCAAGAACAGCCGCTGCCTCAGCGCCTTTTCCCATGAGCATGAACCCGCGCCCGAGGGCTGCGCGTAAATCGGGATCGGGAGTTCCACAGGCCTCCCTGATTTCCGGCGTATCCTGCCAGGCGCTGGCGAGACGGATGTAATCACGGGGCAGTTCGATAAACGCCAGTTCCCGCTTCAGATCTCCCCGAAGGCATTCCGCCACCAGACCGGCGCAGTCACTCTTTCCCGAAGACCTGAGAAAATCGACAGCCCGGATCCTCGACTCATGAACAAAACCCTGCGCGGACAAAAGGCAGATTTCACGCACACGGCAGGCCTCGGCGAGCGGAGTTCCCGGACAGGAAGCAATGTTCGTCCGGTACAGTTCAAGGAGTTTTTTCTGGGACGGGCCTTCAAAAACAGCCTTCAGCATACCGGCATCGCGCGGGAGCTCAATGACCCGTCCCTCCACAAGACGCATGCGCGCCGTACCGGCACAGACCCTGCTTCCCTGGCTGACTCTGTGCCACACGGTCTGGGCTTCCCTGTCCATGCCGGCCTCCGACATGAGATCGCCAAAGCCAAGAAGCACCTCATCCGCCTGCTCTCCCTGCAGCTCGAGAGAGGAAAAGCGGCGGTAAATTTCAGCGATTTGCCCGGAGGCCCTGACTCCCTCCGCCCTGTAACCGTTTCTGGCCCATTCCAGAAGCACGTCAGGCGCCTTCAGAAAATACTCCTGACTGTCAGAAAGCCTGGCAAAAGCCTTTCCGGCCTCATCATAGCGGCCCTGGGCTGACCAGGAGCGGGCTGCTCCGGCCCACGCATCGGGCACAAGCGCAGAAAGGGGATAACGGCGGACCAGTTCAGCAAAGGCCCGCACGGCTTCTTCCTGCTTTCCGGCGGCGGACGCCGCCGTGCCAAGATTCAGGAACGATCTGTCCGTGCCGCCGAGTCCGGGGAACCGTTCGCAGGCGGCAGCAAGATAATCCAGAGCCCCGGAAAAATCGCCGACAGTCTGGGAAGCCAGACTCAGATTTCTGAGCGCCTCCGCGGCAGCGGGAGACTGGGGCATCGCGTCAATGACGGCAGAGCAGGCCCGTCTGAGATCCTGAGCGGCTGAGACACCGTCGCTCAGAAGACGCATACGGCAGGCATCCATCACGACTACCAGAATGTTCAGCCGCAGATCTGAGGGGAAACCCGGCATATCGGCGTAATGACGCAGGCGGCCGAGATCGCCCAGAGCGGAATCCACATGCCCGGCCTCCATCTGAAGCTGGGCGAGCCGGATCTCTTCCCGTATATCCTGTTCGCCGGGAGAGCCATCCTCACCAAAACTGAATTTTTTCCCGGATTCAGCGCCGTATTCCGGCGTCAGAACCGTGGCGGGAGAAACGCCGGTACCGGCCTTCTGCTGAATCTTCGCTCCATCTGCCACCTGGGGCCAGAGTTCAGGGCCACCCTGATTGCAGAACGCCCGTATCTCACCTGGTTCAAACACCGTATAGTGCGGGTGGAACCCAGCGCTTTTCTCAGGCGGAACACCTTCCTGGTGGAAGGAACGTTCCGCTTCTCTTCCGGAAGCGTCCTCCACGTGCACTGCGGGGAGAACCTTCACCGAAAAATCATGTTCCGGGCAGAAAGCGATAAACGCGAATGCCCCCATGAGGACAAAGGGCAGCCAGAATTCCAGAGCGCCGGCTGTACGGGCCGACGGATCCCGGCGCTTCCATCGGCGCAGCAGGGAAACCACGCGTTCCCTGAACGCGGGCTCCGGCGCCTTTGCGCTGAGCGTCAGAAATTCCTCCTGGCTGTTTCTGTTTTCTCTTTCCGGCATGGCATGGTTCTCCAGTATCCCCTATCGGCAATACCGGCAGAATCATTAGCGCGCCGGCTCATCCTTTTCGCCGCGGCGGCGAAGTCTCTCTATGAGCGTGGTGCGCTTGATGCCAAGTCTCGACGCGGCCCTGCTCCGCACACCCCCTGATTCGGCGAGAGCCTCGTCGAGAAGCCTGTTCTCACAGGTTTCCACAAAATCCTTCATTCCGAGGCCGAGGCGGTCGAGATCAGCGAGCGTTGGCCAGATGACCCCGGAGGCACACTCCCCGGAGCGCGGCACGGGAATCTCCTCCGGCTCCCCGGCGCACGGCATTTCCGCAGTCAGCTCCTGAACAGCCGGATGCGACAGTATCTTGGCGGACAGATCGTCCGGAACAATGGTGTCCCCGTCTGCGAGGATGCTCAGACGCTCCATGAAATTCTCAAGCTCGCGCACGTTGCCTGGCCAGGGATACGCCATAAAGATCCGCCGCACTTCCTCAGAGAGCCGCAGCACAGGACGGCCCCGTTCCTGGCAGAAACGCTCGAGAAAGGCCTGAGCGAGAAGGAGTACATCACTCCCGCGCTCACGCAGAGGGGGGAGCTGAACCGGAATGACATTGAGGCGGTAGAAAAGGTCCTCTCGGAAGCGGCCCTCTGCAACTTCCGCTTCGAGGTTGCGGTTGGTGGCCGCCACCACGCGCACGTCCACCTGGCGCGGCCCGGTTCCGCCTACGGGCTCGATCTCGTGCTCCTGCAGCACGCGCAGGAGTTTAACCTGCAGAAGCGGATCCATTTCGCCCACTTCATCCAAGAAAACAGTACCGCCACAGGCCATCTCAAAGCGTCCCCTGCGGGAATGCACCGCGCCGGTAAACGCTCCCTTCTCGTAACCAAAAAGCTCGGATTCCAGGAGTTCGTGGGGGATGGCGCCGCAGTTGACGACCACGAGCGGCCCGGATGCCCTCCGGCTCTGCTCATGCAGATAGCGCACGGCCAGTTCCTTGCCAGTGCCTGACTCACCGGTTACAAGAACAGTGCTGTCTGTCCGGGCCACCCGCTGCAGAATGCGGTATACAGCCCTGAGAGACGTCTCCATGCCAATGATCTCCCGCTTGTGCGTTTCCATACACCCTCCCTTCTCCTGACCCCTGTCAATACACTGACACCCGCCAAAATACCAGATCAACAGGCCTGCCCATGCCCACGCTCCCGCCGCTTCCCATTGATCCGTACCGTCCCCGCATCTCAGAACTTCTGCGTAAAAGCCCCGTTTTTCTGCTGGAAGCGCCGCCCGGAACGGGCAAAAGCACGCGTGTGCCCCTCTGGGCGCTGGACGCTCTGCCGGGACGCGTCCTGCTCCTTGAGCCGCGGCGCGCGGCAGCCCGCATGCTGGCCCGCCATCTTGCAAACCTTACTGGCGGTACGGTGGGAGGCCTCGTCGGCATCGCCATGCGCCAGGAAACGCGAGTCAGCCGGTCAACCCGACTCCTGGTGGTGACCGAGGGTGTCTTTACCCGCATGATCACGGACGAACAGAGCCTTTCCGGCGTGTCCTGCGTCCTTTTTGACGAATTTCACGAGCGCAGCATCGCTTCGGACACGGGACTTGCCCTGGCTCTTGAAAGCCAGTCCATCCTGCGCCCCGATCTCCATCTGGGCATACTCTCGGCCACACTGGACAGGGAATCCCTGAAAAAAATCCTCCCGGACGCACCGGAAGTGGTTTCCCCGGCCCCAGGTCACCCGGTCAGGACCGTGTACGCTCCGGACAGGACTCCCGGCCTCTTTTCCCTTACGGACAGGCTCAGACACCTGCCCCTGCACATGGCCGGCGTGATTCTGCACTGCCTCAGGGAAACCAGTTCGAGCGTTCTGGCCTTTCTGCCGGGATCCGCGGAAATACGCCGCACAGCGGAAGCCCTTGAAGGACAGATCCCTGAGGGATGCGCGGTTTTTCCTCTGCTCGGAAATCTCAGCGCCAGGGAACAGGACGCGGCGCTCGCCCCGGCTCCGGAAGGTCAGCGGAAGATCGTACTGGCCACAGACATTGCCGAAACGTCCCTGACCATACAGGGCGTCAGCACGGTCGTCGACAGCGGGCTGCAGCGACGCCCGCGCTGGGATGCCGCAAGCGGGCGCACGCGCCTTGTCACCCAGACAATCCCCCTTTCCTCGGCCCGTCAGCGGCAGGGCCGCGCCGGACGTCTCTGTCCGGGGCTCTGCGTGCGCCTGTGGAGCAGGGAATCTGAAAAGGGCATGGCCCCCTTCGCCAGACCGGAAATTCTCGAGGCTGATCTCACACCCCTGGCCATGGATCTCGCGCTCTGGGGCGCTGCGCCCGGAGATCTGTCCTTCGTTACGCCTCCGCCCGCCGCTGCGATGGAATCAGCCCGACGGACGCTTTCCGCTCTGGGCATTCTGGACAGAGAGGGACGTATCACGCCCTTCGGCAGGGACGCCGCGGCCCTTGCCATAGATCCGAGGCCTGCCTGCGCCCTCGCCGCGGCGAAAAACGGCAGCGATGCGGCCCTTGCCGCTCTGGCCTGCGCCTGTCTCGAAGAAGACGACACCGCAAAGCACACGCAGACCGACATCACGCCGGTTCTTGATGCCGTTTTAGGCAGGAAAAGACCGGGCGCGGCGAGAATCCTTGACTTTGCACGCGTCCTCCTGAACCGCAGGAAACGCAGTGTCCCCACAAAAAACCGGGAGCAGGAAGCTCCGGAGAACTGTGCGGCCCGCCTTCTGCGCAGCGCGGGTGCGTGCGGGCGCGTGCTCCTGCCGGGCTTCGCCGACCGCATCGCCATGCGTCAGGACGGATGCGGCGCAGGCAGTCCTGCCCCCGGCGGCGAACGGCAGTCCGTTTATCTTCTGCGCGGCGGTTCCCGCGTGCTCGTTCCTGCGGCTTCACCGCTTGCCGGCAGCAAATTCATACTGGCCCTGGACACCCGCGGACAGGCCGGATCCGGCTACCAGATACTCAATCTTGGCGCCGCTCTCGCCGAAAACGATCTCACAGCCTTCGCGAAGTCTTTTCTGCGCAGGGAAACATCGGTCACCACGGACAGGAATGGAAAGGTCCAGGTGCGGGAGCGTCTTCTCCTGGACAGCATCGTGCTGGAAGACCGCATGCAGCCCGATCCGGATCCCGAAGCCATCAGGGCGGCGCTTCTCGCTCTGGTGAAGAAAGAAGGGATCGCACTCCTCTCCCCGGATGACCGCTGCCGTGAATGGCAGGCCAGGGTTCTGCTTCTCCGGCGTCTGCGCGGGAAGGAGTGGCCCGACCTGAGCGATGAAGGGCTCGCAGCCTGTCTTGACGACTGGCTGCCTCCTCTCCTCGAGGGAGTCCGCGATCTCAGAAAAATTCCGGCGGGGAGCATACTCAGGGCCTGGCAGGGCCTTCTGCCCTGGAACCTTGCCAAACAGCTCGAGAGCCTCGCCCCCGTGCTCTGGAAAGCACCTTCAGGCCGCGAGCACCCTATCTCCTACACAGGAGACGGCCCGCGCATCAGCGTGAAGCTCCAGGAATGCTTCGGCCTGACCGCGTCTCCTGTCCTTCCCTGCGGCGCTCCCGTTACCCTGCTTCTCACATCCCCGTCCGGCGCTCCTCTGGCTGCGACCCGCGACCTCTCCTTCTTCTGGAAAGAAGCTTATCCTTCCGTGCGCGCCGAGATGCGGGGGCGCTACCCGAAGCACCCATGGCCAGAAAATCCTCTGGAGGCGCTGCCCACGGCCTTCACCAACAGAAAGCTGGCAGCCATGGCCGCCGGAAAAACGGCACATGACGTTTCCCCGGCAAAAAAGAAAAAACGATAAGGAAAGTCAGACTTTCTGTCCGGCCTGCTTTGTGCTACCCAGAGAAGAACATTACGGGTCCGTAACCGGACTGTCACAGAACACCCAAAAGAGGGAACGTTATGCCACTTCACGTCATTGACCATCCGCTCATCCGCCATAAGCTCAGCATCCTCAGAGAGAACGACACGCCCTGCAGCACCTTCAGGACCATCTCCAACGAAATCGGCGCTCTCCTGGTTTACGAAGCCTGCCGGGACCTCCCCACTGAAAAATACGAGGCCCAGGGCTGGGCCGGTCCCGTGACGCTTGAACGCGTTGCCGGCAAAATGCTCACCATCGTCCCCATCCTGCGCGCAGGGCTCGGCCTCATGGACGGCGTCGTCAGCATGATCCCCGGAGCCAAGGTTTCCGTTGTGGGCCTCTTCCGCGACGAAAAAACGCTGAAGCCCGTAGAATACTATGTCAAGCTGGCAAAAGACATCGCCCACCGCAGGGCCGTCATCCTCGACCCTATGCTGGCCACGGGCGGATCGCTCTGCGCCTGCATCGAACTGCTCAAAAGGAGCGGCTGCACGTCTATCTGCAGCCTCCACCTCGTCTGCGCCCCCGTCGGCATAGAACGCGTTCTGAAGGAACATCCCGACGTAGACATCTATACCGCGGCCGTCGATGAAAAGCTCAATGACAAGGGGTATATCCTGCCCGGCCTTGGGGATGCCGGAGATCGTATTTTCGGTACGCGCTAGAGAAATTCCCTCAAAAAAGAAAAACCGGGACACTCCGTTTTTCGGAATGCCCCGGTTTTTTTATCATCCCGCCCAGAAGACTCCCGCCTCTCTAGGCGGGGCAATTGACAGGTTCAGAGGGAAGCGGACGGACAGCCGTCCCGCTTTAGAGTTTCTTGAGGTCGTACTCGCGGGTACCGAGGCCGATCTTTTCCCCGTATTCCAGCTGGATGGGGCCATGCGTGTAGGGCCAGCGGGCGGTAAAGATGTCCTTGCCGTCACGCTTCAGATCAGTGAGCTGGGGAGCCTGATTCACGAGGTCGAAGCAGGCCTGATCGAGCGCCACAGGATCGAGAGAGGCCAGAATTCCGAGATCAGGAACGAGAGGCATGTCGGACCAGGCGACGCAGTCGCAGTCAGGCGTCACGTTCATGACAAAGTTGATGTACATGACATGCCCCTGGAGGCCTTTGACGGCGCCATAGGCGTATTCGGTGAGACGCTCGGTGAAGGCCGGCAGATCCGTGGCCCAGTCAACCTCACAGGCTTCCTGGGGACAGACGGTCATGCATTCGAAGCAGCCCACGCATTTCGTGGGATCGCAGTGGCACTTCTTGTCTGTGATGGACATGGCCTGTCTCGGGCAGATCTTAACGCAGGTGCCGCAGCCGACGCACTTCTCCTGGTTGACGTTCACATGGCAGCCGTGCTGGTCTTCCTTGCCGCGCTGGGAAGCGCAGCCCATGGCCAGATTCTTGATGGCACCGCCGAAACCGGCGGCCTCATGGCCCTTGAAATGCGAAAGCACGACCATGGCCGGGGTATGGACGATTTCGGTGGCGATGTGCACAGTCTTGAAATGCTTGCAGTTGATTTCCACGGGAAGATCGTTCTGTCCGAAAAGGCCGTCGGCGATAATCACGGGAGCGTCCACCACACCGGGGGCGAAGCCGTGACGGATGGCCGTATTGATATGATCCACGGCGTTGTGGCGCGTTCCGGAATAAAGCGTCGTTGTGTCGGTCAGAAACGGCAGGGCGCCGGCCTCACGCACCTTCTGCACAGCGGCCTGAACAAGCTGCGGGTTGAGGTGCCCGTCGCATCCGGTCTCACCAAAGTGCAGTTTGATGGCACAGGGGCGGCCGGGGACCACGATATCCTTGAGCTTCAGAAGATTGCAGAGGCGGGCAACCTTGGATTCCTTGTTCTGGTGCTCCGTACGGCAATCCATAGTGTAATAGTAAACCGTTGATGCCATCAGTATCCCTCCTGATATGCATAAAAAATAAGAAGTCTGTCCGTTCCCGCAGGCAGACAGCCTCCATACCAAAGGATTTCCTTTGATGCAAAAACAGGAGAATCGGGCAACCCGCGCTACATTTTGTTCAAAAGCCCAATATCGCGCAGACGCGCAAGACCGGGGAAATTCTCTTCCGTAAAAATGGTGAATCCCCTGCTCCGGAGAAGGGCCGCGAAGACGCCATCCCCGTCACGCAGCGTGTGCGTGAAGCTTCCATCATAAACGCGGCCGGCGCCGCAGGAAGGCGAACGGGCCTTGAGCACGGCAATGTGGCAGCCTTCCCTCTCGGCGGCTTCCAGGGAAAGCCTGGCACCGAGTTCATATTCACGGGTGCAGTCGCGCCCCTCACTGGATATAACAGCGTTCCCCCGGATCTCACAGGGGCAGCGGGGGATGGGGAGTCCTCCCATAACCTCAGGACAGACGAAGACACAGCGGGATTCCCGGGCAAGCTGCACAATGGGCTCCCGGGCTTTGGAGAGACCGTCGTAACGGCAGGGCTTCCCTACGAGGCAGGCGCTCACGACAAAAAGGGCGCGACTCATTTTTCAGTCTGCTCTTTTCCGTCCTTCCCGGCTTCTCCCTGCTTCCAGGCGCCGATAAGAGGCAGATGCTGATCCTCTGTCAGGAGGGCGGCTTCCCACATTTCCTGATAATACATGCTGGTACCGGGATTCCAGGCCGTGGCCGCGAGATGATCCCAGGAGATCTGGATGGGCCACGTCGTGTGCCTGCGCAGCACCTGCTCGAAGGATTCGGCTGTTTCGATGCTGTCGTGGTACAGACGCAGCGTCATATTGGGACCCTTCAGAAAACGTACATGATAATGGGGCATGAAAAAAACCTCTGAATAGTAGTTTATGCCGCGGGTGAGACAGTGGCCTTTGCGGGGAAAGGGAACTACGGGCTCCCTTTTCCCGCAAAGGCCCTCCGCGCGCCGCGCGGAGGGCCTCAGATGTTTATCCGTCAGACGGGGGAACGATTTTGCCCCGCCCGGAAGTGCCGTTAACCTTCAATGGCGCGGCTGATGAAGTAAAGAATCACGAGGAGGGCAACGCCGAGGCCCCAGCTCCAGTGAATCATCTTCATTTCAGCAGGCTCAAGAGGCTCATACTGCATATTCTGGATTTCTTCATGGAATTTGGCTTCCTGTTTTTCTTCAGCCATATTCATATCCTCCAAAGATCTGTCAGACTACTGGGCAAGCGGCGGGGTCATGCCGTGGAAGAAGAGCCACGAGATGAACAGGCCGATCCAGATGATGAAGCCGAAGAGGCAGACGATGTACACAATGGCCAGGCGGCCGATGCCTTCCTCAAGCAGCTTTCTGAAGTTGGAAATCATGCCGATGGAGAAGAAGGTCAGCAGGAAGAAGAGCGTACGCAGACCGTTGATGGGACCGGAAATCTGCGCAGCGGTCTTGTGCAGATCGGGACTGACGATGCAGATGCCAAGCATGATCAGGAAGGTGATAACGTAGCCGAGAACGAAGCGGGGGAAACGATCCCACACATCGCCCCAGCTCATGGCGCGGCCCTTCTTGGCCTCAGGATCGAAGTGCTTCGTCCAGATGTAGGCCAGAACGAAGGCCCACACGCCGATGAACATATCAATGAAGATCTTGACCGTGGTGGTGACCATCTGGATCCAGCCGGGTTCCCAGTTGGTGCCATTGCCGGCAGCCTTGGTCAGAATGAGGGATTCGGTGATGGCACCGGAAGCGATGGCACCGCCGTCAGACTTAACAGCGAGGCCCATCCAGCCGCCGGCCACCATCGGCTCATTGCCGAGGAAGTAGGAAGCAACGAAAGGCAGGAGCAGCATTTCGATGCAGGTGAACACGACAACGAGGGAGGAAACCATGATCGGGACGATCGGGCGGGCACGGATGGCGCCGCCGGTGGCGATGGCAGCGGAAACGCCGCAGATGGAAATACCGGAGGCGAGAGGCGCAGCCCATTCCTTGTTGAATTTAAAGAACTTACGGGCAACGTAATACACGAAGGCCCAGTACAGGAGGTAGGCTTCAACGATGGCGCAGAGGCCTCGGAAAATAACGACACCGGCGAAGCCGGCTGCGGAAGCGGCCTTCACGCCGAGTTCGCAGCCGAGGATGACGATGGCGATTTTCACGAAAAGTTCCGGACGGCAGGCCTCGTGGAGATACTCAACCACGCTGGGGAACAGGTTGCCGATGATGATGCCCACAATCAGGGCGACAATCAGGCCGGCTTCGGTGCTGAGACCGAGAGCCCACGGAACGCCCATCTTGGCGATCTGGGTGGGGTTGGCGGCGATATAAGCGTTGGCGCCGATGACGTAGCAGCAGATGGCGATGAAGTACACGACCGTGAAGGCAATGATGAAACGGAAGACATTGCCCCTCATGAGCTTAATGCCCACGGCCAGCATAACGGTCACGAAGACATATGTGCAGATAAGAGCCTGCCAGCCTTCCATGTATCCCTTATGGGCGGCCTTGAAGCACTTCATGGGGTCTCCGACCCACATGCCCATTTTGCAAATCCAGCCGATAAGGTCGACGCCCCAAAAATAGGCCATACCAAGGAGGAAAATAAAACCGCCTATCAAGCAGGCGACTCTATCCTCGTTGAGACCCTGAGATTGGTTAGCCATAACCAAGATCCTCACTCTTCTAAGATGTTGAACCATCCGCCGGGCTCCGCGTCACGGAAATCCGGCGATCCCTAGACCAAAACGTCTGTATTGTCTGCCTCAGCCCTTCTTCTTCAGACTTTCCGCCACACAGTGGGAAAATCCTCCGACACCTCCGGCGCCTTCCTCAAAACGCCGGAAAGAGGCCGGTACAGACCACTTTGAAAAAGTTATACCTCTGCTTGAGGTTTTAAGCAATATAGTGAAATACTAAGTTTTGTTTCTTACCACACTGACAGCCTGAAAGGGATATTTTCTTTTGCAGGCCCGTCCGCGGCTCTCCGGCGCGCGTTCAGGGAAAGGCGGTTCCGGCCGCGCAGGCAGCGGAAGACGGGAACACTCCGTTTTTCAGTAGAAAAAGGGGCTGCACAAAAAACAGACGGAAAAACGTAAAGAGGCCAGGCGTACGGGACAGCCCCCGCGCACCTGGCCTCTGCTTTCTTCAACGATGCGCTTTCGCCCGGGGTTACTGCAGGAGAGCCAGGAGCTCTTCCTCGGAGAGCGACTTCACGCTGGAGGACGTCCCCTCCAGGAAGTCGGCGGCAAGCTCGCGCTTCTTATCGTGTATATTCAGGATTTTCTCTTCCACGCTTCCGGCCATGACAAGGCGGTAAATAGTCACGGGCCGTTTCTGCCCCATTCTGTGGGCACGGTCCGAGGCCTGATCCTCCACGGCCGGGTTCCACCAGGGATCGAGATGGATGACGTAGTCCGCGGCCGTCAGGTTAATGCCCGTGCCGCCGGCCTTGAGGGAGAGCAGGAACACATCCCCCTCTCCGGCCTGGAAGGCAGCTACGCGCGCACGGCGCTCCTTTTCCGGCGTAGCTCCGTCAAGGTACTGATAGGAAATCCTTCTCTCCTTAAGAGCGTCTCCGATGACGGCCAGATAGCTCGTAAACTGGCTGAACGCCAGGACCTTGTGACCGCCGGCTATGAGATCGCCGACAATTTCCAGAAAGCGCGCGGTCTTGGAGCTTTCCTTCTCCATGGCTGCCATATCGGGATCGGCAAGCGCCGGGTGGCAGCAGATGCGCCGGAGTTTCATCAGATATTTCAGGATGGTGAAGCGCCGGCTCTTCTCATCGCCTTCCTGGATCGCCTTGACGGCTCCGCGGCGCACGCTCTCGTAGAAAGCCACTTCCTTCTGGTTGGGTTCGACCACAAGAGTCTGTTCCGTACGCGGAGGCAGTTCGTCCAGAACGGCGCTCTTCAGACGCCGCAGGATAAAGGGCCGGATCATGGAACGCAGGGTCTTTGAAGCCGCGGTTCCGGGTTCAGCGCTGCCGAAACGGCTGTGGAAATACTCCCATCCGCCGAGGAGGCCGGGATTGATAATATGGAAAATGCTCCACAGGTCCTCTATGCGGTTTTCGATGGGTGTCCCAGTCAGGGCCACCCTGAAGTCCGCGGGGATCCGGTGCGCCGCAGCGGCGCGTTTCGTATGCGCGTTTTTGAGAGCCTGCGCCTCGTCGAAAACAAGCATGGACCAGGTCTGCTTCACCAGCAGATCCGAGACGAAGGTCAGAAGACCGTACCCCAGAATCAGCACCTCGCCCGCTGCCATATCCGTCACTGTCTTCTCGCGGTCCGTTGTGCCCATGCGTTTCACGGTAAGAGAAGGAGCGAAGCGGCCAATTTCGTCTTCCCAGTTGGCGCAGACCGAGGTGGGACAGACAATGAGCACAGGCCCCTTCTTCGCCTGGTTGAGCATGACCGCGATGGTCTGCACAGTCTTGCCGAGGCCCATATCGTCAGCGAGGCAGGCGCCCACGCCCCAGATAGCCAGGCGCTGCATCCATTCGTAGCCTTCCTTCTGGTAATCGCGCAGTTCCGCCCTGAGCAGCGAAGGCACCTGGGGCGACGAGGCGAAGGCCTCCTGCATGCGCTCCCGGCTGGCCGTCCACGCCTCATCGGCCTCGACGTCCATGCCCTCCAGAACCTTGTCCAGGCTGCCGGCCGTGATGGGGTCAACTTCGAGCGCCCTGCCCTTATCCCTCGCCATGAGCCTGAGGCTTGAGAGATGCCGGCGCAGCTCTTCGGTCAGCGCCACGTACTCACCATTGCCGAGAGAAACAAAGCGGCTGTCCTTCAGCGATTTCAGAAATTTTTCCATGGAAAGGAAATTCTTTTCATCGAGCTGCACCGTGCCGGAAAACGCAAACCAGTCCTGGGAATTCTTGCGGATGGTCACGTGCATGCTGGCCGGCCCTATGGTGCGGCGCACGCGCAGCCCGGCCCCTCTGGGCCATTCCACGGTATTGGGCACGGTCGACGATTTCAGCTGTTCGAGGAGCTCAAGCACGTCCTCAGGCTTCTGGCTGAACCACTTGTGTTTCTCGAGGTTTTCCTCCAGAGCGGAGCAGTCATTGATCAGGGAGGCCAGAGCCTCCTTCTCGGCTTCGAAATCCCTGTGCGTCTTCACGGGCCTCGTCATTTCCGGAATGCCGGCCGCGTCTCCCTGGGGCGACACGGCCGCGATGGGCGTCTCAACGCCCTCACCCGTGGGGTAGAAGGGCGTGCCCGGCTGACCAAAGGGCCGTACGCCGATGCGGGCCGCAAAGGAAGTCTCCTTCTGCTCGAGCTGGATAACGGGTGTAGATACCGTCGCGACCTCTTCGGTCTCGAGATCGGCCTTCAGGGGAATGTTCTCCCCAACGCGCACCTTGGCTAACAGCTCCGGCAGTTCCGACCTCGGAAAATCAAGAGCCTGGCTCAGAAGTTCCAGAACCTTCTTCTGTTTTTCGGTAAGCCGGTAGTAGACAAAGGCTCCATCCACATATGTGATAAACAGGGTCTTCCCGGGAGTCTCCAGAAAATCCTCAAGATCGGGAGATTCGCGGATATCCCTGTTTCCTATGGAAAGGCGGCACTGTGTCTCGTTCCTGTCACCAAGGGACAGTTCCAGATGCCCCTCCCGCACCGATGAAGGCTCCGCATCACTGCCTTTATCCCCCGCAAAGATGAGAGGATGCCCGTCCAGAGCCCCACAGGCGAGCTCCAGCGGGAGAGAAAACGTCCCTTTCCCCCAGCCGTCCCTGATGCTGCAGCTCGCGATAGCCCTGTCCTGATCCGTATACCAGGGCACGGACTGTCCGTTTTCCCGCATTTTACCGAGGGAGACGGCACGGCCCTTTGACCAGGAGTGCCCCCTCCAGACCTGTTCCACAGGCGTCACGGAACGGCTTCTGAGATCGATAAACCAGCACAGACGGCGCTCCCTGCTTTTCGAACCCGATCCCTCCGCCGTTCCGCTCAGTATATTTTCCAGGGCGGACAGGCGCAGTTTCCATTCCGGGCTGGGAGTGACGATTTCGGAAAAATTGAAGAGCCCCCTTTCTTCCGCCGTGCGCGCGTACTGGCCGCGCTCTCCGTCAGGAAGAACAGCATACAGCAGATCGGCGAAAAAGCGCCGCAGGAAAGGCAGGCCTTCTGCCTTCCAGTACCAGAGTCTGAGCTCCTCCACATCATCCTTTCCGGCCAGGCCGAGACGGATGCGGGTGCCCTCAAAGATGAGGACAGACAGAAAACTGGCATCGCGGGCAGACCTGAACGACACCAAATCCCTGGCCTTCTGGACATCGCCGCTTCTCAGATAATCCAGCGCCAGTATGGCGCGGAAACCCGGCTCGCCATAAACAGCTGCCTTTGCTCCCATAACCGAAGAAGTGTTGATGGCGAAAAGCTCCTGCCGCAGCGCTTTATGCTGCGTTTCAGAGCCATAAAGAAAAAGAGACAGGGCGCGGAAGAGCCCGATGTTCATGCCGAAGCGCAGGGCTCCTTTCGCGGAGGTCTTCTTCCTGTAGAGACGGGCAACCTCCTCAAAACACTCCAGGGCCCTTTTTTGCCTGTTCAGAAAGAGTTCCATGCCTTCGAGGATACAGGCATGCACGGAATCCTCCTGGTAAAGCTTGCGCTCCCTGGCGATGACTTCACGCATTTCGGTGAATTTTCCCGCCCAGAGCAGAACGGAGGCGTGAACGGGGTAAGAGGAGTGATCGGCCTTCTGCAGCTTTCCGTCCATCCAGGCTGTCACTGCCGGAGCAAAAGCCGTGTTCAGGGCATTATCGTAATAAAGGGAAATGGCCATGTCTTCGAAAAGCATGGCCTGCAGATAGGGAGCAAGACCGGCATACCATTCTCTGTCAATATCCGAACTCTCAATATGAGTGATGCGCTGATCCAGGAAAAATGCATCGCGGCAGCGCTCCCTGTATACCTCGGGGCTGTTCTGATAGAGGGCTGCAATCTGGGACAGGCCGCAGGCAACAGGGTGCATCCTGCATACGCTTTCTGTGCAGAAATTCCTCAGAAAGACCGCAGTTTCCGGAGAATTAGCCGCTTCCTTTGAGAGGACGAAGCGCGCAGCCGGCAGCATTCCGGAATTCAGGCCAAAAGCGTAGAAAGCCCCCTTCTTCTGCAGTGACCTGCGCCATACCGGCAGATCCCTGGGGGAATACACGCGGGGAGGAAGCGCGTTGTTGCTGCTCAGGATATCAAAAAGCATGCTCTCATCGTCATTCATAGGGCAGAGCAGCGCATCGAAAAAAAGGAAAAGCCTGTCCTTGCGCGACAAATCATAAAGACCGTTTTTGACAAAAGATTCCGTAACGCCGTCTGCGGTCTGATTGCTGTCTTCCACCGAAAACTCCATGAACAAAACGTAAAAAACGCACCCTCCTCCGGGCAGATCAGGAGAAAGGAACAGTCTGCGTTCAGCCTTATCCTCTCTTAAGAAGAGCGTCAGAGAAACAGCGCCCCCGTTACACCGCTTACACGGCCGTATTCCTTTCCAGAGGCTTATCCGATTATGTAAATTCCTTTTAGACACCTCCCAGTCAAAACTCAAGGGGAAAGGCACTATTCCACCCTTGACGCACCACGCGCCACGGGAGCACAAAGTTCTGCATGGACATGTTTCTCAAAATGCTTTCGCTTCTGGTCTTCATCCTGATTGGATACCTTGCCAAGCGGCTTGGAATAGTCAGGGAGCAGGCCATCAGCACGCTTTCCATAATTATCCTCGACTTCACCCTGCCCTGCACCATCATCCGGAATTTCAACGGCGTGTTTCCGGATCCGCATGTCTTCACGCTGCTCCTGCTCGGATTCCTGCTCAATTTTCTCTGTCTGGGTCTCGGCTGGCTCACAGGCGGCAGAGACAGGGACAGCCGCGGCTTCAGCATGATCAACATCTCCGGTTATAATATCGGCATGTTCGCCATGGCCTTCATCCAGAGCTTCTTTCCCCCTTCCATCTTCATCCTCGTCTGCCTCTGCGATGTCGGCAACGCCATCATGACCATGGGCGGCAACTACGCCGTAGCCGCCAGAGCCTGCCGCGCTCCCGGCATGAACGCAAAAAAAATGGCCGGCATCGTCCTCCGCTGCATAGGCTTTCACTGTTACATCATCCTGCTGCTCCTCTCCCTGCTCCACATAACCCTGCCTGACTGGTTCATAACGGCCATCAGCCCGGCGGCCATGGTAAATCCTTTCCTGTGCATGTTCATGGTCGGCCTCGGCCTGCGCTTTACCATGTCGAAAAGTTCCCTGCGCATTGTCAGCCGCACACTTCTTGTGCGCTACCTCTCGCACGCGATCCTCTGCTGTGCCGTCCTCTTCCTTCCTCTCGACCGCAAAATGATAGCGGCTCTCATCCTCTTTCTCCTCTCTCCGGTCTCCGGGCTCTGCCCCATTTACACCATGCGTCTCGTCCCGCACATGCTGGAGGACTCGGCCATCAACATCTGCGTCTCCATACTCATCAGCATCGGCCTCTTCATAGCTCTCATCCCTGCGCTCCTGCATTACGCCCTTTAGCCTGAAACAGCGGAGACGCAGTCACGGAAGCACAGCCACGACTCACGGCTCAGCTGCCGTCCGGCGTCCTTTCTGCAGAATGGCTTGTCCGGCGTCTGCCAGTGGACTAAACTTTTCATCAATCTCCCTCTTTTTTCACAGAAGATATTTCAGGGCCCGGGAGGCTTCCATGAGCAGAGAATCTCAACAGTTTTCTCCTGAACTTCCAGAAGGCGCACGCCCAGTCGAATGGCTCGAGACAAACGGTCTCGGCGGTTACGCGTCAGGTACGGACTGCGCCTGCAACAGCCGCCGCTACCACGGCCTTCTCGTGATCAACCTGCCGGGCATAGGCCGCCATGTCCTCCTCTCCAATGTGGAGGACTGGCTTCTTGCCGGAGGGAAAAAATACGCTCTTTCAAGCCGCCGCCATCCCGGTGTTTACTACCCGGACGGACCGCGGTTCCAGACGGCCTTCGCGCCCTTCCCCTGTCCGTCCTTCACGTATGAGGCCGGCGGTTTCCGTGTTACCCGGGAGCTCATGCTCCTTCAGGGGCGGAATGTCCTTCTCATCCGGTACACGCTCGCCCGGACAGCGAGGAAAGGCCCGTCCTCGGCCTCCCTGCAGGTGGCCCCGCTCCTCGCCTTCCGCTCCTTCCACAGCCTGACCCACAAAAACGATGCCCTCTGCGGCAGCATTTCCCCCGCCTGCTCGGGCTTCTCTATCCATCCGTACAAAGAGCTGCCGCCCCTTACATTCCAGAGCGACGGCAATTTCACCTTCGTGTCCTCGCCTCTCTGGATCGAACGGGTGGAGTACACAGAAGAGGAAAGACGTGGATTCGACTTCAGCGAGGATCTCTTTCTGCCCGGCAGCTTCACTCTCAGCCTTCAGAACGGGGAAAGCGCCATTTTCGCGGTTTCTCCTGACGGAATAACGCCCGCTGACGGGGAACAGGTTCTTCTGAAGGGACGAACTCTCACGGCCCTCTGGGAAGAAGAGGAAAACCGCCGCCGCAGACTGCCGGCCAAAGCCTCCATACGCACCTATCTCGCCGCACAGAGCGGAGCTTTCCTGATTACGGATCCTTCCGGGCACGGCTCCGTTCTCGCCGGGTATCCCTGGTTCGACAGCTGGGGGCGGGATACCCTCATCGCCCTCCCCGGTACCGCCTTCCTGGCCGGACGCCGTGAACAGGGGAAAGCCATCCTTGACCGTATCGGAAGGAACCTGAGGGATGGCCGGGTGCCGAACACCTTCACCCCCGATGGCGCTCCCAAGGGAGATAACAGCGCTGACGCGTCTCTGGCCTTCGCCTGGTGCGCCCAGGAACTCATCTCATCCCTCTCCGGCAAAAAAGACTCAGCCCGGGAAAAGAAAGATCTGATGGCGGAATACCTTCCCGTCCTCTCCCAGATTATAGAAGCCTACGGTTCAGGCGGCGTCCCTCACGTCACCATGGACGAAGACGGCCTCCTCAGGGTGGGAACACCGGATACACAGCTCACCTGGATGGATGCTCAGGTCAGCGGCCATCCTGTCACGCCGCGCTGGGGCTGGCCCGTGGAGATCCAGGCTCTCTGGTTCAATACCCTTTCCTTTGCCAGACACGCCGCTAAAATCTGCGGCGCGGAGGTGCCGGGGCAGTCTCTGAATCTCGAGAACATGCGCAAAAGCTTCGCGCGCCGCTTTGTCATGCCCGATGGCACGCTCTGTGATGTCTGGCGCCCAGCCGGTGAGGGCGGACCGGATGCCAGCCTGCGCCCGAACCAGCTCTTTGCCATATCCCTTCCGTACAATATCCTCGAAATGCGCTACGCCGCGCCGGTGGTTGAGGCCGTTACCAGGGAACTGCTCACGCCGTACGGCCTGCGCACTCTCTCGAAGGACTCAAAACTCTTCAGGCCGGTCTATCAGGGCGGCCCCTCGGAGCGGGATGGAGCGTACCATCAGGGATGTGTCTGGCCCTGGCTCCTTGGCGCCTACGCGGATGCCCTCTTCAAGGTCGAGGCCTATATCTTCCGCGGCAGATCCAACGCCGGAGCCCGCATGGAAAAGGCAGTCTCCGGATTCCTCACGGAAATAACCCCGCTCTTCACCAAACATCTTACCGAAGCGTGTGTCGGGCATATTTCCGAGATCTTCTCTGCGACCGATCATTACTCTCCCGACGGGTGCGTTGCCCAGGCCTGGAGCGAAGGAGAAGTTCTGCGCGCGCTCTGCACAGCGAAGAAATGCTCTCCCGAGGCCTACGACCGCTGGGAAAGGAAACTGAAGATTGCCTCCGAACTGCTCCGCGGCTGATCCCGTGAGGCGGGCCGGACAGGAAAAATCCATTTTTTGACACGAAAAACAGATTTTTCGTTGACAGATCTCCCTGTCTGGCGTATCACCTCTTTCGCGACAATTGTTGGGCTATCGTTCAATTGGCAGGACACCGGATTCTGGCTCCGATAATCAAAGTTCGAGTCTTTGTAGCCCAGCCACGCATTACGTCCCCATCGTCTAGTCGGCCCAGGACACCGGCCTTTCACGCCGTCAACGGCGGTTCAAATCCGCCTGGGGACGCCAAATCTGAATCTAAAGGAACGCCAAAGTGCTAAGCATTTTGGCGTTCCTTTTTTTTTCAGGACGTTTTCCACAAGTCCGGAATCGTCCGCCCGCCTCCACACCTTTTATGGATAAATCCGTCGTGTGGTATGATAGTTCAGCTCCCTGCCTAAACAGCCACGCGAAACCAAAAATATTTGACGCTGTTCTGGTTTAACCATGCGCCCGGCCTTTTTCTCCGGGAATTCTTCTCTGTCAGAAGACTCTTATGTTCTCCCCCCGTGCAGCGGGGATGGTGCGGCTCAGGACTCAGAAGTTTGCTGCCCTCTGGATTCGATACCCGGGATAAACATTCCTCTCTGCCTCGACGGCCCCTTGGAACGAGGAATGTTCTGGCTGTGCACAGGAGGTGATTCTGCCATGAAGAGTCTCAGTGTGAGTTGACACGGTTATGCGGGAAGACTACTAAAATAGCGTATTTGTCTTTTCAGACATGAAATTAACTTCTTTCTTTTCATAAGGGTGGCTGCCATGTCAGGCGTCCGTATGTGACCTGCAATCAAGACCTTGCGTGCTGAGGTCTCGTATATCCGCACGGACGCAGGAAGACCGCCCGCCCCGTTTCCCATCATGTAGGAAACACGGTTCAGTCTCTCCGGGTGTCCGGGCAAAACCACAACCGTACCAGGAGAGAGTATGTCCAAAAATTTCTTTGCCACTACGCCGGGCATTATTGTCGTCGGCGCGGTGATCGGCGCACTGGCCATCTGCCTGCAGCAGCTCGGCAACCCCGGCAACATGGGTATCTGCATTGCCTGCTTTGAGCGCGACACAGCCGGAGGACTCGGCCTGCACCGCGCCGCTGTGGTTCAGTATCTGCGGCCCGAGATCATGGGCCTTGTCCTGGGAGCTCTGGTGGCTTCCTTTGCCGCCGGTGAATTCAAGCCCCGCGGCGGTTCCGCCCCTCTGGTCCGCTTCGTTCTCGGCATCGTGGCGGCCATGGGCGCGCTGGTCTTTCTCGGCTGCCCCTGGCGCACCATCCTGCGCCTTGCCGGCGGCGACGGCAACGCCCTCTTCGGCTTTGCCGGTCTTCTTGTCGGCATTTTCTGCGGCACGCTTTTCTTCCGTCAGGGCTACTCCCTTGGCAGAAATACAGGACAGAGCCGTCTGGCCGGTCTTGTTTTCCCCCTGCTGGTGCTCGGCCTGCTCGCCTTCTATTTCTTCTTCCCGCAGGTTGAAGGGCAGCCCCAGAGCGGTCCCATCTTCTACTCCCTCAAGGGCCCCGGTTCCAAGCACGCTCCCTTCCTGGCCTCTTTCGGCCTCGCTCTGATCATCGGCATCCTGGCGCAGCGCAGCCGTTTCTGCACCATGGGCGCCTTCCGTGACCTTTTCCTGTTCCGTTACACCCACCTCTTCCTCGGCGTGACAGCCATGTTCTCCACCACGCTCATCGGCAATCTGATCTTCGGCGGTTTCCACCCTGGCTTCGAGGGACAGCCCATCGCGCACACTGACAGCCTCTGGAATTTCGGCGGCATGGTGACAGCCGGTCTCGCCTTCGCTCTGGCGGGCGGCTGCCCCGGACGCCAGCTCTTTCTGGCCGGCGAAGGTGACAGCGACGCCGGCATCTTTGCCCTCGGCATGCTGGTCGGCGCTGCCATGGCACATAACCTCGGTACAGCCAGCTCCGGCACGGGCATCGGCATGTACGGCGCTCACGCCACAATCATCGGTTTTGTCATCTGTCTGATCATCGGTTTCGCTCATATCAAGAGAGCGTAAGGAGATATAACAATGCGTACTGTCGATGCCCGCGGTCTTTCCTGCCCGCAGCCGGTCGTCATGTTTCATATGGCACTCAAGGAAGAAAACGGTCCCTTTGACGTGCTGGTAGACAACGCCGTGAGTGTGGAGAACGTCACCCGGGCCGCCACCAAGAAAGGTTTTCAGGTAACGGCCAAAACCGAGGATGACGGCTCAACGCGACTGGAACTGCGCAAGTGAACCGTTTCCTGAACAGGCTTGCGGCCCTTTTCAGTGGCCGCAGGCCATCCTCCACACCTCCGCATGGCAGCGGTTTTCTGGTCTTTCAGCATACAGGTGATGTCATTCTGGCTGAACGCAGGCTCAGGGAAGCCGGATTCGCCACAGAGATCAAGGGACCGCCGCCGGAACTGCGCACCGGCTGCGACATGGTCATCGTCATCGACCTCATGCAGGAGCCGCGCGTCCGCAGGCTGCTGGAGGAACAGGGCCCCGCGCCGCTGCGTCTCGTCCCTGTGAGCGACCCCCTGCTGGAGCCGGTCTCACTCTTTCAGGTAAAGGATTTCGGCCGGTGGTATATGGTGAGGGCGGCCAACATGAAAATTACCATCGACCGGACGACAGGGGAAATCGTCAATGTATCCGGCGGGGGCTGCCCGGACGTGCCCTATCTCGCCGGACTGCTTGTGGGACAGAATGTGGCAAAGGCCGAGGCTCCCCGCCTGCACGGCCAGACTTTGTGCTCTTATGCCCTGCAGCGTGCTTTTGAGGAGGCCCGGCGTCTATGGCATGGCTGATTTGCGGCAGCGTCCCGCAGGAAAATTTCACTCTGGACGAAGGTCCCTGGAATCTTGATGACGGCATGCTTTTTCCGGTGGGGCGCAGCGGAGATCTCCTTCCCGTCCGCCGGGGCACACCGGCGCTTGTTGCGTCTGCCATCCTGACCTGCTCAGCTCTCGGGGAGGGAACGGTGGAAGCACTGCTCTGCGGGGATACTGGCAACGGGAAGGGCAGCAGGGACCTTTATGCCCGCCTGGCTGCCGAACTGCCAGACCGGAAAGATACGCAGGGGCTCACCTTCCATTACCTGATGCCCGACGTGGACGGGCACAACCGCGTTTTTATGGCCTGTCAGGAATGCGGACACAGGCCTGTGCTGGTGGCTGACGCGGGATTCATGTACGCAGCCAAGATGAGCGGTTACGCAGCTGACTATGACCTCTTCACCCCGGATGCCGGGGAACTGGCCTTTCTGGCCGATGAAAAGGCACCTCATCCCTTTTACGCCCGCGGCTTTCTGCTGGACAGTCATGACAACGTGCCCGGGCTCCTGGCCCGCGCCTCTGAACACCAGAACGCAGCCCGTTTCATGATCATCAAGGGAGCGCACGATGCTATCTCCGAAGGCGGCCGCATCATCCACTGGGTGGACGAGCCCCAGACTCCGGCCATGGAGGCCATTGGCGGCACGGGCGATATGGTGACCGGAATCGTAACCGGCCTTCTTGCCGGGGGCATGGATCTTCCCCAGGCAGCCCTTACGGCAGCCAGGGCTGCCCGCTATGCCGGCAGTCTCGCAGCCCCCACGCCCGCCACACAGATAGCAGAAATTCTTCCGTTTGTGCCGCAGGCGCTCCGGAAGGCCCTGGCTCAGAATGGCAGCGGGGAGAACGGACAGAAATAAACAGCTGGCTGCCCTGTCTGTCCAACCAAAGGCGCCGCGCCTGTACCCCTGGGCGTTTCCTCCGCACTGTTTTTCATTGGGCCTGAGGTTACGCTCCACGACGAAACCCCGCTGAGCACAGTCCTCTGGCAGACGTTTTTCCTCCGGGAAACGGTTTTCCCGGCAACCCCGCACCGATCCCCAGATACAGAAATCCCCTGCCAGACATTTGCCTGGCAGGGGATTTTATCATCCCGCCCAGAAGACTCCCGCCTCTATAGGCGGGGGTAATTGTCTGTCATTCAGTCAGAAGAACACTATCTGGGTGCCTTTTTATCGCGGGGAGGCTCCTTCTTGTCCATGCCGGGCCTGGGAGCCTTCCTGTCACCGTGGCCGAAGCGGCCGTCGCGCGGAGGTTTATTCTTGTCCATGCCGGGTCTGGGGCCCTTCCTGTCACCGTGGCCAAAACTGCCATCGCGCGGAGGCTCCCTCTTCTCCATACCGGGCCTCGGGGCCTTTCCGTCTCCGGCACCCAAATGGCTGTCACGCGGGGGCTGTCCCACGTGTCCGGAGGCAGGAGGCACAGGCCTGTTCTGTTTCATGGCCGGGGCGCCTTCAGGAGCGGCGGACGCATCCACGGGCTCCATGGCAAGAGAAAAGAGCAGTGCAAAGGCACTGACTGCGAGAAGAGAAAAAATTTTCTTCATATGATTATCTCCCTGCTGATTCAGGCTTCAGCAAAAGCCTTTGGCAGAAAAAATTCCGGCCTTCTGTCAGGCGGTTAGCGGGCAGACTCCTCGCGGGGCGCGTGGGACTGTCCTTTCTCTTCCATGCCGGTTCCAGGAGCCTTCCTGTTCCCGGCGGAACCATGAGCCTTTTCGGAACGGGAAGACTGGGGCTCTCTGCCGGCTGCCGCCGGCGCAGCATGGTTCTGCTTCACATTCCGGACACTCTGGTGGGCCGGCTGGTTCTGCCTCGTGGCCGGGGCGCCCTGGGGCGCGGCGGAAGAGACGGAGGGCTGGCAGACCAGGGAAAAAGCCATCGCAAAAACGACGGCAAAAACAGAGGAAAGGATTTTCTTCACTTTTGTCTCCTGCGGATCCGGTTCCCTGGGGGAGTCCGGATCACGAAATGGATGCCGAGTGCTTTGAGCCAAAAATCCGGTTTCGTCAACGGAATTTTTTCCGTGCTGCGCCTTTTTTTCCGCCATGGGAGAACACCAAATAACATCCTAAATATACACGTTTTTTTAATTCCACCACACTCTCTGAAAAAAAGAAAGGGAGGCACTTTCAGTGCCCCCCTTGGATTCCCCGCGGCGGCCCAGCGCCGCGTAAAATTTTCCTTTTCCTCAGCAGATGCGGGGCAGAAGAGCCCCCTCAAGCATGCCGAGAAACCGTTCGCCGCCGATGCGGGTTTTCAGGACAACACGGCCTGCCCTGTCGTCCGTAACTGTGCCCACCCGTGCGGCTTCCCTGCCGCAGGGAAATGTTTTCATGACCTCAAGGGCTTTTTCCGCGTAAGCTTCAGGCAGAATGCAGATACACTTGCCTTCGTTTGCGAGATACAGGGGATCTATGCCCAGGAATGAACAGCCGCCAGCCACGTTCTCATGAACAGGAATGTCCTCATCGTTGAGAAGAATGGATACCGCTGACTGCTGGGCGATTTCGTTGAGCGTGGTGGCAAGGCCGCCGCGGGTGGGATCCCTGAAGACATGGACTTCCGGAACGGCATTCAGCACTGCCTCGACGAGGCGGTTAAGCGGCGCCGAGTCAGACTGCACTCCGCTCACAAACGAGAGTTTGTCCCTGAGAGCCATGACGGTGAGCCCGTGATCTCCCATGGCCCCGCTCACGAGCACCGCATCGCCGGGTTTTGCGCTGTGGCCCGATGGGGCCGGCTGGCGGATAATGGTACCAATGCCTGCCGTGTTGATGAAGATTTTGTCGCAGGCACCCCTGGGCACAACCTTTGTATCTCCGGTCACGATGGCAACGCCGGCATTGCGTGCGGCCCCGCCCATGTCGGAAACAACGCGCTCAAGCACGTCGAGATCGAGCCCTTCTTCAAGCACGAAGGCGCAGGTGAGATATTTCGGAGAGGCGCCGAGCATAGAGACATCATTCACGGTTCCATGCACGGCGAGCGTGCCTATGCTTCCGCCAGGGAAGAAAAGCGGCGTCACTGTATAGGTGTCCGTGGACATGGCGACGGGGCCGTCTATATTCAGAAGGGCCGCGTCGTCCATGACGTTAAGGATATCATTGGAAAAATGACGGGCAAACAGGTCACTGATCAGGCGCTGTGAGGCCCTGCCGCCGCTGCCAGCGTCAAGAAGGAGGGTTTTCTGCATAACTGCAACATCTCCGGGAGGTTATCAGGGGCAGTCAGGACAAAACCGGCATTCTGGTTCCGTGCCGGCCTGTTTCAGGCTGTCTCCGCTTTCGGTAAGAACTGCCGCTATTCTATCCAGATGAGGCTGCCCTGTCTGCCGCAGGCGTGACTCGCCCGATAGGAAAAAAGCAGCTGCGTGTTCGTTCGTGTGCAGAGGTCGATGCCGTAGATGTTCCTGCGGGGCATGCCGGCTGCCATGAGCTGATCGCGGGTCATGGCCCAGAGATCAACCGTGCTCGTCGCGAAGTCAAAATATTTTTTGAAAAACCAGCCCCATTCCGAGGCGAAATGCGTGAACTCGGCCCTCGCTGGCCCCAGGCTCGGTCCGCGCACAGCGGAGCAGTCCTGCGGCTTTATGCCATAATGCTCACAGAAGCGGGTGAGTCCGGTATAGGGGAACAAAAGACGGTCTCCCCTCCAGCCCACATGCAGGGCGGCCACGTAACGGCCGGACCTGTGGGCGATAAGCACGGGCTGACAGTCAGCCGTCTTGATGAGCAGGGCGAGCCCCTTCTGCTGCGTGGCCATGCCATCAGCATCCACCTGGGGCGTGCCTTCCGGAGAAACGGCGTCAGGTTCGTAAATAATGTCGTCCCTGTGCACCTGATGCAGCTCGGCCCAGCGTTCAACGCCGCAGGCGCCGAGCAGATCCCGGCGGTGCCGCGCCACGGCGTCAGCGTCCTCGCCGACCGTAAAAGAAATGTTGCCGCCGCTGACATCGGTTCCGGCGTCGGTGCGGAGCTGAAAGGCGCAGCCCACGCCATCAATGCCGGGGAAGCGGAATGGAAGTATTTTCACTGACATAAATATCCTCAAAAGTTAGATCAGGCGGGCGGTCATGGATCTCAGTCCTGCTCCGTGGCAGAAAAGCGCGTTTCCGTGCAGACGTGTGTCATGCGCACGTCCCAGGGTGCCGCAGGGACCTGCCCGACGGTCTGAAAATCATAACACAGTCCCACAAGAGCGCACGCACTCCCAGTCCTGCCGGCAAAAAAGCGGTCGTAATACCCGCCGCCAAAGCCAAGTCTGCGTCCGCGCCAGTCAAAGGCCAGGCCCGGCACAACGGCAAAATCCGGATGGAAGTCCGCCCCGCCGACCCCCTTCAGGGAAGGTTTTGGCTCCATGATGCCGTAGGCGCCGGAAACAAGATCCTCCGGTCCGGAGACCCTGACAAAAAACATCGCTCCACGCCTGCCGGGAACAACGCGGGGCAGATAGAGCTCCTTTCTCCGGGCTATGGCGTCCCGGAAAAGAAGATCTGTCCCGATCTCCCCCTGTATCGGCATATAGAGGGCCACGGTGCGGGCCTTCTGCCAGAGGGAGGAGAACAGGATGAGGGCCTGCGCCCCGGCGGATCGCTCGAGAGCAGCCTCCCGTGGCTGATCGTGCCGCAGCTGGCGCATCTTTCTGCGGAGAGCGGCCTTGTCCAGGCTCACTGCCATGCGTTTTTCCTCTAATGGCTGAACTTGTCGATGTAGCCTATCACGAGCAGGATAACAATGACCGGGGGCAGAATCCAGCGCAGATAGAAGCGCAGGGCGGGATGGAGCTTCAGGCCGACGCCCTGATTGGCCTCGTTGTAGAAACCGTTCCAGCCCCAGCCGCAGCGGAGCGTGCAGAACAGGGTGAACAGCAGGGCACCGAGGGGCAGAAGGTTGTTGCTGACGAGGAAATCCTCGAGATCGAGAACGGAAGATCCCTTTCCGAAAGGTTCGAACGAGGAGAGAACGTTGAAGCCGAGAGCACAGGGCAGAGAGGCAATCCACAGACAGATACCGTTCACAACAGTCGCCGTGCGGCGGCGCATGCCAAAGGTATCCATGCAGTAGCAGATCATGTTCTCAACAACGGCAATGACGGTGGTCATGGCCGCGCATCCCATGAAAATGAAGAACAGGGCGCCCCAGAAGCGTCCGCCGCTCATGGAGGCAAAGATATTGGGCAGGGTCACGAAAATCAGCGTGGGACCGGCTGCGGGCTCGACGCCGAACGTGAAGCAGGCAGGAAAAATGATAAAACCGGAAAGCAGCGCCACCATAAAGTCCATGCCGGTAATCAGGCAGACCTCGCCGGGCAGAGACCGGTTTTTGCCAATGTAACTGCCGAAGACGCACATGGCGCCAATGCCGATGGAGAGCGTGAAGAACGCCTGGTTGAGAGCCGCGCTGCAGATGGGCAGGAAGCCGTATTTCTGTACTTTGCTGAGGTCGGGCTTAAGATAGAAGGAAAGCCCTTCTCCAACGCCGGGGAGGGTAAAGGAGTGCACGACAAGGATAAGCAGGATGGCGAAGAGGCCGATCATCAGGAACTTCACAAAACGCTCAACGCCGTTCTGCAGGCCGAGGAAGCAGACAAGGGCGCCAATGGCCACCGTGATGGTCATGCCCGTTATCTGAAGCCCCGTATTCTGGGTCATGGCCCCAAAGAACTGTCCCACCGCGGCCGGCGCCATGCCCACGAATGTCCCCTTCACCATGTACACGCAGTAAATGAGCATCCACCCGGTGATGGTCGTATAGAACATGAGGAGCAGATAGCTTCCCGCAAGAGCAATCCAGCCGAATTTGTGCCAGTATGTGCCCTTCGGCTCAAGGACCTTCAGGGCGAGCCCCATATTGCGCCTTGAAGCGCGTCCAACAGCGAACTCACACAGCATGACGGGCATAACCATGAGCTGGCAGACAATAAAGATGAGCAGGAAGCAGGCACCGCCATATGCTCCCGTAATGAAAGGAAAACGCCATACATTGCCGAGGCCGATAGCGCACCCGGCGGAAATCAGCAGAAAGCCAAGGCGGCTCCCCAGCATTTCTCTGTTTTCAGCCATAGTTCTGCCCTCCTGAAATTCAGCATAATATAATAGAATAGATCAGGACGTCCGATGTCTCAAGAGAGAAGCCAGACTCCGTCCGTAACAGGAATGAGACCGGCTGCCCAGAAGAACCGCGGGCGGAGCCCGGGCATGCGGCCTTGCATAATCCGTAAAAATACGTACTCTCCCCCACAGAGACGCACAGGCCGCCGTGCAGGCCCTTTCTGCGCGCGGGGAATTTTCTCACGGATGCCCTGCCGCTGCGGAGCGGACCTTCCCACGCTGAGCAGTTGACCGCTACAGCTGCCGTCGTCTCCTCCTCCAGTCAGGAGCGGGGGTATCCCCCGGCGTGACTGCAATTTTATCTCGCGCCTGGTGCGAACCGGTGCGCCATGGGAATTTACATATGGCAGAAAACGATCAGGAAAATCCTGAAACGGTTTCCGAAACCGTGCAGGAAGGCGCTGCCAAAACAGAAAAGCGCCGCAGAAACAACGTAACCCGCAGCAAAAAAAACACAGAAAGCACAGACGAAGCGCCGCAGGCCGGAGAGGAGCGTCAGGAACAGAAGCCGAAACGCCGCAGACAGCCCCGCAGAAGCAGCCTCCTTGACGCGGGGGAAGAGCAGGCTCCGGCCCAGCTCGGCGCGGCTCAGAAAGCCAGAAAGCCAGCGGGGAGAAAAAACACATCACGTACCAAGGGCACGGCAGCCCAGGGCAAAGCCCTGGTCAAGCCGCGCCGCACATCCCGTCCCAGTCCAGCTGTCTCCGCGGCAGTCAAAGCCGCGGAAGCGCATTCCCAGGAAACACCCCAGGGGGAAGAGGAGGCACAGGCTCCGGTTCTCTCCGCAGTAACGGCCGAAACTGCGGCCGCCTATCTGTCCGAACCGGCTGCCGTGACCGCACAGGAATCGCCATCCCCTCTGGAGGACGCTGGCAGAGCCGAAACAGGCCCGGCCGGGGGTATGGAAGAGGACGCGCACACTGCCCCCGACGCCCCGGCCTTTCCCGGGACTGATGAGGGACCCCGTGATGTTCCGGACTGGGACTCCGGCTGGACGGACAGCGAAACCGTCTCCGGACAGGACGCCGGCTCTTCCGCAGGCGGAGAGGATTTTTCTGCGGAGGAAGACGCATCCGGCAGCGCAGCCTCTGACGGGGAAAGCGCGGACTGGCGGGAATGGTCCGGCTGGAACGATGATGACGAGCGCTATGACGCTGACTCCCTCGATGCAGACACTTCCCTGCAGGGAAATGACGGAGCCCCTGCCCAGGAAAATCAGGAAGAAGACGAAAACGCCGCATCCGCCGGCACCGCGTCATCTGACGATGAGACCGAATCCGAACAGGACGGCGGTGACAGAAAGAAGCGCAGGCGCGGACGCCGGGGCGGCCGCGGACACGGGCGCAAAAGCAGCGAAGGCCGCGCAGCCCAGGAAAACGAGGAAAACCAGACTCCGAAGCATGTCAGGACCGAGCCGGTCAGCCAGACGGCTCCCCAGCAGCAGCGCCGTCCCGCCGGCAGACGCTGCATGTATATCAGCATCCTCCCCGGTGAACAGGTGGAAGTCGCCCTCACCAATAACGGCGTGCTCGAAGAATATTATCTCGACATGCTCCACCAGAAAAAAATCAAGGGCAACATCTACAGGGGCGTCATTCACAACATCGATACTAATCTGCAGGCCGCTTTCATCGACTTCGGCGAGGAAAAAAACGGATTCCTGCAGATCGATGAAATCCACCCCGAGTATTATTCCGGACACTTCGAGCCCGCGCGCGGCAAAAAATTCCCGCCCATTCAGAAAGTTCTGCACATCGGACAGGAAGTGCTTGTGCAGGTGGTCAAGGAACCAAACGGCTCGAAGGGTGCCTTCCTCACCACGTGGATTTCCCTCGCCGGGCGGTTCCTGGTGCTCACCCCCGGACAGGAGCAGATTGGCATTTCACGGAAGGTCAGCGACGAAGAGGAACGTTCCCGCCTGCGCGAGCTCATGCACGGCATCGATCCCGGTGATGACCTCGGTGTCATTGTCCGCACGGTAAGCGCCGGCGTGACTCAGGCCACGCTCAAGAATGACCTCGTCTATCTGAAGCGCACTTGGGCTGAAGTCCGCAAAAAAGCCACTGAGGTGAAGGCCCCGGCCTGCGTGTACAGGGAGCCCGGCCTCCCCGAGCGCGCCATCCGCGACTACCTCACGGACGACGTGACGGAAGTATGGGTGGACGACGCCGATATGGCCGAACGCATCCGGAACACTGTCGCCCTGCTCTTCCCCAACAAGAAGGAGCTCGTGCGCCTGCACAATGATACCCGCCGTTCCATGTGGGAGCGCTTCAACCTTCGCCGCCAGCTCGACCAGATTTACAGCCGCGAAGTGCTCATGCCCTCGGGCGGCCGCCTGTGCTTCGACCAGACGGAAGCGCTTATGGCCATCGATATCAACTCCGGCAAGATCTCCGGCAAAGGCAATTTCGAGGCCATGGCCTTCAAGACAAACATGGAAGCCGCGGAGACCATCGCCCGCCAGCTCAAGCTCCGCGACATAGGCGGCCAGGTGGTCATCGACTTCATCGAGATGAAGGAGCACAAGCACGTGGCCGAGGTGGAGCGCACGCTCCGCAACGCCATGAAATACGACAGGGCACGTCACGACGTTGCGCACATGAGCTCCTTCGGCCTGCTCGAGCTCGTGCGCCAGCGCACGGGCAACTCGGCTATTTCCATTTCCATGGAACCCTGCCCCGCCTGCGGAGGCACAGGCCTGCGCCGTAATCTGGAGTGGCAGTCCCTGCAGGCTCTCAGGGATATCGCCCGCGCCCTGCGCTCGCGTTCTTCCTCGCCCTGCCAGTACGAACTGCCCCAGGAACTCGGCCTGTACCTGCTCAACCATAAGCGGGACGCGCTCAAAGAGCTCGAGCAGCGCTTTCACAAAAACATCGAAATCACCATCAAGCCGTAATCATGACCGAACCGACAGAACAGCAGCCGCTTCCTCCGGGCCCCCGGGCGCCCGAAGGAAACCGGCTCCTCATGCATATCTGCTGCGGCCCCTGCGCCTGCATCTGCATCAGGACGCTTCTGGCCGAGGGCTGGAACATAACGGGGTACTTCATGAATCCCAACATCCAGCCCCTGGCGGAGTATCTCCGCCGCCACGAAGCCGCTGAACAGACCTGCGCGTATTTCGGAATTCCCATTCTCTTCGACGACGCCGCATGGAACATCACGGACTGGCTCAGAGCCGTTCAGAACCGCGACACCCCGCCGGAGCGTTGCACCTACTGCGTGACAAGCCGTATGGAGGCCACGTTCACAAAGGCGAAGGAAATGGGTTTCACCCATTTCTTCTCCTCCCTGCTGTACTCAAAGTATCAGCCGCATGAAGCCATCAGAAAAGCCGGAGAACGTCTCTCCGGACAGGACGGCGGACCGATCTTCATGTACCGCGACTTCCGTCCTTACTGGCAGGCCGGCATTGACCTCTCCATAAGTATGGGAATTTACCGCCAGCCGTACTGCGGCTGTGTGTACAGCGAAACGGATCGCTATCATAAAAAGCTGGACCGTCTCGTGAAGGCGCAGCGGCAGGCCGAAGAAGCCCGCAGGCAGTAACCAGTTATAATCTCAAAACGCAGAAAGCCGTCCGATACAGGGCGGCTTTCTGCGTTTCCAGGCTTCTCCCTCCACAAAAGCAGAGTGATTCCAGGAGAACGGGAGGCATCCAGGTGTAATTATTATATATTCTTATATTTAAATATGCTTATATCTATATATAAAGATAATAATATATTTTTATATATACCCTAATGCCCTGCTCTGGAGCCCGGGACAGACTTTTCTGACGGGTCTGAGGGGGACCGGCAGATCCACGAAATGATTCTCTTGAACGCGCACGGGAAATTGCCGCCGCAGCAGGCAGGGAGGGCTGATGCGTCCCTGGCAGAGATGTCAGTTCAACTTCACCTGGCACACTACCGGAAAGGCACCCCCGAAGTACCAGCCCGGCCGGAACAGGGATGTCCATCTGCGGAACGATCGACGAATCAGTCGGGAGGAGCCCTTATCAGTCTTCAGACTTTCAAGGAGTTTATGTCACACGTCCCCATCCGAAAGGCAGTTTACGCACTAATCCGGACTTCACTTTTCCCCGTCCACGCAGGCATCGCCTTCCCCGAGACCGATCTGCATCCGGAGCCGGGGAGGCGTTTCCGGACTATTCGTCTCCGTCAGACTGCTCTGCCGGATCTCCAGGCGAAAGGGGGAACAGAACTTCTGCAGCGTGCGCAGGTCCGGCGGTTCCACTCCGGCAGCGTTCTTCACAAACGGTACATGGCCGGACAGCTGCCCCGCAGTCATAAAACAGTTTTTCTGATATCCTTCTGAGCCTGTTTTATAAAAAAAAGCGGTCTCTGCAGTACGTTAGTACTTACAAAGACCGCCTACTCTTTTCTGCTGGCTCCCCAAGACGGACTTGAACCGCCAACCTAGTGATTAACAGTCACCCGCTCTGCCGATTGAGCTATTGGGGAACGCTTTGAATAGACGCACTTCTACGCCTAACTGACATTTTCGTCAAGCAGAAAAAAATATCCCTGCAAATTTGTCTGCCCGGCTGGCTGCGGAGGCTGGGGCTGACACCTGATGAGCAGATCAGCCAGGGAAGAGGCTCCTCCTTGTAAATTGGCATGCGTTGGTCTATTGAATGGCATACTTTCCGGTGCGCTTCCGGGCGCAAATCATTCCTGAAAATAGGGGCTTCCTCCTTGAAAAAAATACTCCTCATTCTTTTGGCTCTTCTCAGCCTCTCACTCCCCGCCTGGGCCGAGCAGACGGCGCAGAAGACCATATCGACAAGTCTGTACAGCATCGACCTGCCCGAAAACTGGCAGGTCATTGAGCAGACCGAGCCTGCAGGGCTGAATATTATCGTCTTCACGTCAAAAGCCCACGATGCTGTCGTCACCCTTGTCCAGGGTTCCGCCGGTGACTCCGACCTGAACACCATAGCTGAGAGCTTCGCTGAACAGTACAAGGCACACGAAAAGCCCGTGTACAAGGATGATGTCGCGTACTTCAACTACACAACCTACGAAGGCGATGACGGATCTGCGAGAATCATGGTGCAGGACGGACAGTTCATCGTGGCAACCATGAGCGGCGATCTGCACAGGAGCCGTGTCTTCCTTTCAAAATTCTCAAGCGAAAAGTTCGATGGCCTGTTTTCCTCGGATGAAACGACAAAAAAACGGCGCGGCTCAAAGTAAAAATCTCATGCCGTCATCCGGCAGCATCTTCCAACCTTCATAAATATCACGGACGTGCAGAATGTGGCGCAGTGAAATCGTTAAGACCCTCTTCATGGATATCATGCCCCTCAAACGCAGGGGGCTCACTTTTACCTGGAAATCCCTGGACGAACTGCGGGCCAGGCTGGTGGGCGCCACCGTATACGTCTGCGGGCCAGAACAGACGGATATAACGACAACTTCCAGCGATGGCAGCGTGCATCACCCCTCTCTGTTCAATGAAAACGGCGAGATCATCCCTCTTCCCCAGGCCGAAATGCTCATTGAATACACGCATGAGGACGGGAGCCGGCGCGCAGCCCTTTTCACAGACAGAGGGCAGCAGGGAACGCGCATCTACATTTTCCGCTTCAATGAGGCCCGCGGGCGCTGGATGTGGCCTTTCATAGGCATGAACTACGGCCCCACTTTCAATGAGAACGGCACCATCGCGGTCTATGAGCCCACCGTTCTCTCCAAAACTCCGTCCACGACGAAATCTGCCATGGTGAAAGAGCACGCCAGGGACACGGGGCCGGCCATCGCTTTTCTGGAACTCATCAGGCAGGGGAAAATTGCCTCTGAAAACGCTCCAGGCAGAAACGCCGCTGAAATAGAAGCCGGAAAATCCGGCCGCGTTTCCTCACCCGTTCCCCCGACCATGGCCAGGGCTTCAAGAACGCACCACGAAAACGCTCCCACGGGCAAGGGCTCGCACAGCGCATGATTCCGGTGCGCGCCGTCAGCTGTTCTATTTCAAAAGGAGAAAACATCATGGGTGAATGCATTTTCTGCCTTATCGCACAGGGCAAAATTCCGTCTTCCAAAATTTACGAAACCGACAGCCTGTACGCGTTTCTCGACCTGAACCCCGTCCATAAGGGGCACACGCTGATCATCCCCAAAAAGCACGCCGGAAATATTTTTGATCTGGATCCCGCGCTGGGCGGCGAGCTCGTTTCCTTCATGAAAAAAGTCGGCCGTGCTGTCATGGAAACCACCGGAGCCACAGGACTCAACATTTACCAGAACAACGGACGCTCAGCAGGTCAGGAAGTTGATCACCTGCACTGGCATCTTATTCCCCGCTTTGACGGCGACGGACTCAAACTGTGGCCTCAGGGCAAGTACGATTCCATGGAGGAAATGAACGGCCTTGCGGAAAAAATACGTGCCAGGCTCAGCTGAACAACTTTCCCCTCTCATCCGGCAGACACTCTGTTAATCCACCTGAAAACAGAAACTTTATTGACTTTCCCCTTATTCTGTTTTTTAGTTTGAGAACATCAGTGTGGAGTCATCTGCGAAGCTGTCGGATACGAACCTGCTTTCTCCTGTTCCATTCCGTTGAAACCGCCGCCGCCATTGACGGTGGTGCAGCCCCTGAGGGCTGCTTGGGACAGAGAGACCGCAGGTTCTTTTTTATCCTGAACGGCCTGAGGCTCCGCGCCGGTCATCTGTTTCACTTTCAGGAGGAGAGGATTCCATGAACAGGCTGTTCACCAGAGTGTGTAAAGCTTTTGCTGTTCTGTTCTGTGCCGCGTCCATCGCGACGCCGTCCATGGCAGCCGAGTACAAGCAGGAGTACAAACTGAGCGTCGTCCCCGGTCCCACTTCCGGCTGGGCCCAGGGTGCCTTCTACTTTGCCGACCTGGTCCGCGAACGTACCAACGGCCGCGTCAACATCAAAGTCTACCCCGCCGGCCAGCTCTTTGCCGGCAAGCAGACCAATGAATTCATGATGCTCCGTCAGGGAGCCATCGACTTCGCTTTCGGTTCCACCATCAACTGGTCTCCCCAGATCAAGGAACTCAACCTTCCCTGCCTGCCCTTCTTTATTGGCGTGCAGCCCCAGCCCTACAAGGCTATGGACGCCATCCTCGCAGGCAAGGCCGGCAAAATGATGATCGATGCCGTTGAAAAGAAGGGCGTCCACGTCATCGGCTGGGCTGAAAACGGCTTCCGTGAACTGACCACCAACAAGGGCCCCATCACCAAGCCCGAAGACCTCAAGGGCATGAAGATCCGCGTTGTCGGCAGCCCGCTTTTCATTGAAACCTTCCGCGCTCTTGGCGCCAACCCGGTCAATATGAACTGGGCCGAATCCATCACCGGATTCCAGCAGGGCATCGTCGACGGTCAGGAAAATCCGACCAACGGCATCATCATCCCCTCCAAGCTGTGGCAGTATCACAAGTACATGTGCGACTGGCATTACCTCATCGACCCGCTTCTGAACAGCGTGAATCCCGGCGTCTGGAAGCAGTTCTCCGCTGAGGACCAGAAGATCATCACCGAGTGCGCTGCCCTCAGCGAAAAGTACAGCAAGGCTCTTTCCCGCATCGGCCTCGATGACGGCACAGCTCTGAAGTACCTCCAGAGCCTCAACAAGGCTCCGCAGGAAACCGATCCCATGGCTATCATGAAGAAGAACGGCATGACCGTTGTCGAGCTTACTGCTGAGCAGAAGAAGGCCTTCGTCGACGCCACCAAGAGCGTCCGTGACAACTGGACCAAGAAAATTGGTCCTGCTCTCGTGAAGGCCGCTGAAGAGGATATGGCCTCCGTCAAGTAGTTTTTTTGTTTTTCCGGGCCGGCTGTGCACGCATAGCCGGCCCGGTTTCTTTAAGGAATATAATCCCATGTGGTCCTTTCTCGACAAGCGGTTCGAAGACATTCTCGGATCGATAATGCTGGCTGTGATGGTGACAATCACGTTCCTCAACGTCATCGTCAGATACTGCACAAATTTCTCATTCGCCTGGACAGAAGAAATCACCATCAACTTTTTTGTCTGGGTTGTTCTGCTAGGTACCGCCCGGGCCTTCCGCGAGGGCAGCAACCTCTGCATGAACCTGCTTTATGATGCTTGTCCCAGGACCACCCGACTATTTCTCTACATCGTATGCGTCATCCTCTGCGTACTGTTCTTCTCCGCTCTCTGCTGGACGGGAACTCTGGAAGTTTTCGATGAAATCGAACTCGAATCAACATCAGAGTCTCTGGAAGTTCCGGTCTGGCTTTATACCATGTGCACGCCCCTGCTCTCACTGCTGGTCATCTTCCGCATTCTGCAGCGCGCCACACACTCTCTCCGTACGGGCAAATACTAAGGGACAGTCATGAACAGCGCAGTTTTCTCAGATCCGGCATTCTGGTTGCTGGTCATTTTCGTCATTCCGCTCATCATCCGTGTGCCCATCGCCGTCGCACTTGGTTTCTCCGCCCTTGTTATCGTCTGGGGCTGGGACATGGGCATTGGCATGATTTCCTATAACTTCTTCGCGGGCGTTGCCAAATTTCCGCTCCTGGCCATCCCCTTCTTCATTCTGGCCGGCTACATTATGGAACGTGCGGGCATAGCAGCGCGCATCATCGAGCTGATGGAAGCCCTCGTCGGTGACAAAACCGGCGGACTGGCTGTGGCCTCCGTCGCCGTGTGCACGTTCTGGGGCGCTGTCAGCGGTTCCGGTCCGGCCACAGTGGCGGCCCTCGGCCTGGTGCTCATTCCCGGCATGGTCAAAGCCGGCTATGACAAAGCCTTCGCCTCATCGGCCGTCGCCGTCACCTCGGGTATCGCCATCGTCATCCCTCCGAGCATCGCCTTTATTGTGTACGGCGGCATCACAGATGTCTCTGTTCCGGCCCTGTTTGCAGGCGGCTTCATCCCCGGCCTGGTCGTCGCCTGCTTTATTCTCGCCGCTGTCGTGATCATTTCCAAAAAACGCGGCTACCACGGCGTCAGGCGCACTAAGCCCATGCTCCAGATCCTGAAAGAATCGTTCTGGGGAGCCATGACGCCTGTTGTCATTCTCGGGGGCATCTACGGCGGCATTTTCACGCCCACAGAGGCAGCCGCCATTGCTGTTTTCTACGGTCTTTTCGTCGGCATCTTCATTTATAAGACAATCAACAGCGTCAAAATGCTGTTCGAGATTTTTGCGCAGTCCATGCGCGCCACGGCTATCGTCATGATCGTGGTCACCTGCGCCGGCCTCTTCAGCTGGGTGGCGTCCACTGTGGGGCTCATCGAAAAGGGATCCTCGCTCTTTCTCTCCCTTTCCAGCAGTCCCGTTGTCATCATGCTCATGATCAACATCATCCTGCTTTTCGCGGGCATGTTGCTCGACGCCATCTCGATTTACTACGTCTTCCTGCCTTTCATGCTGCCCATCATCGCCAATTTTGGCTGGGATCCCCTCTGGTTCGGCATAGTGATGACCGTCAACCTCGCCATAGGCCAGGTGACACCCCCCGTGGCCGTCAACCTCTATGTTGCCGCCCATATCAGCAACCTGACCATGGAAGAAATAAGCAAATCAAGCCTGCCTCTTATCTTCGCGGCGATACTCGCCCTCGTGGTCATTATCCTCTTCCCAGGCCTGACCACGTTCCTGCCCAATCTGCTGGGACTCTGATCAGATTACGGAGACGCATATCTGAATCCCGGAGCCTGCCTGATTTGAAATCAGGCAGGCTCCATTGCTCTGAGACAGAAAGTTCTTCCTTCCCCCAAAATATTCAGGTTCCGTCAGGCACCATTGCACAGGACGCACGGTCCTGCCGCGAATCCCCTCACGCCTTCCTGTGAAGACAGCCAATCCGCCTTCGGCCGGCAAACCTGAAGCCACGCGGAAGCACAATGCCTTTCACCGCATGTTCAGCCCAGCCATGACATCCGGAAAATACAGCAGACCGGGCTGTGAAAAACAAAATATCAAACAGGGATATTATTTTTTATTACGGTGAGAATGGAAACTTCCCGGCCGCGTCATGAATAAAAATCTCCAACCACAGGCAGGATCACACGGCCGGTAATACCTTACGCCTTACAGCCATACCGGGGAAAAAGGAAAAGGGCCGTGGAGGGAAACCACAGCCCTTTAAATTCATGGAGCCAACTGAGGGACTTGAACTCTCGACCTGCTGATTACGAATCAGCTGCTCTACCGACTGAGCTAAGTTGGCATTCAATCACTTTTCGTGATTTCGTCTGACTACGCTAAAACACCGGTTCTGTCAACTGAGCAGTTCTGGTATCTGCTACTTTTTCTTCACCTGGAAGGGAATCCAGTGCAGGGCGCTGCTCTCTTCCTGGGTCGCTCCGATGGACCATTCGAAATTATCCCAGCCCATTTTTTCGGCGACTTTGGCAGCGGTGCCTGCGGCATCAATGACAGGATGTTTTCTGAACACGGTACTCAGGCCATAGGTCAGGCTGCAGACAAGACATTTACCGGGACGCTGATGCAGCTCATAGGCCATTTCCACATGATCTTCGGTTTCATTGCGCACGGTGAGTACGATATCGTACGCTCCCTCCTCGGCACCGCCAAAAAGAACTTCAAAGAACTGATCAGTCCTTTCAGGAGGGAAAATTTCTTTCAGAAAAGCATTATCGATCTTAGCAGACATTCATATTCTCCTTTCCAAGCCACTGCATATCTTTGCTGGTCAGAACATAGTCGTCACGCGGAAGAGATTCCCAACGGAAGGAAGACACGAGTTCCCGCGGATGCACCGGTTCGCGCCTGTCCGTGATACCTGCCACCCAGGCCAGAAGGCCGATGATACGCCACGGGGACACCCCGTCCTGTCTCAGACTTTCCAGGCTCAGGCTGGCATGTCTCTTGGCCAGACGTTCGTGCTCTGCGTCCAGCAGCAGCGGAATATGAGCATATTGCGGAACAGCATAGCCAAGAGCTTCGAGCACTGCAATCTGGCGCGGCGTGGAAGGGAGCAGATCCCTTCCCCTGACGACCTGTGTAATGCCCATGTCACCGTCATCCACGCTCACGGCGAGCTGATAGGAAAAAACACCGTCAGAGCGCTGCAGATTAAAATCCCCTCCACATTCCTGGAGTGTGGCTGTCTGCGGCCCGTAGACCATGTCCGTGAACCGGTATGGGGTATCGGGGGATCTGAAGCGCCACGAGTACTTTTTCCCTTCACGGATGCGCTCCCGGACCTCTTCGGGAGACAGGTCGCGGCAGGTGCCTGGATACGGGGCGCCGGCATCTCCGATATGCGGAGCCGAAGCCATGGTACGCACGTCCCTGCGGGAGCAGAAGCAGGGATAGGCCAGATTCATGGACTTCAGTTGCTCGAGCTTTGCCGTATACAGGGGATACCGGTTGCTCTGGTGGTAGGATGGATCTTCCTTCTCAGGCGTCGGACCTTCATCCCAGTCCAGACCGAGCCAGCGGATGTCGGACATCAGCGCCTGCATGAACACAGGGCTGCTGCGCTCGAGATCGAGATCTTCCATTCTGAAGACCAGTTCTCCGCCCACAGAACGTACGGCAAGCCAGGACAGGAAAAACGACCAGGCATTCCCGAGATGCGCAAGTCCGGTCGGGCTTGGCGCAAGTCTCCCTCTCACATCACTCAAAAGCACTCTCCGTCTGTCAGAGCAGTTATCTGCAGAAAGACCGGCACCTCTTCAGAGATGCCGGCCCCTGTCGTCAAAACACTATGTTTCCCCAGGACATCGGACTACTTATTCGATTTCTTATCCTTATCCTTGCTGCCGGACGGAATCACCGAAATATGCCGCTGCATGGGCTTTGTCTGCCTCATGGCGTCCTTGCCGGCATTATTCTTGTCCTTCAGGGCCGGAGCCGGGGCCGCCGGTTTCGGAGCGGGCACCTTTCTGTTTGTGGTGCTCCTGTCACCGGAAGCGGAATCTTTCACAGCACCGCGGGCAGGTTTCTTGCCCGAATCCCGGCTGTCAGGCTTTGCCTTTGTCTGAGAAGACGGCTTGATACCTGAATTGCTGTCGCCGCGCCCTTTGCGGTCATCGCCGCTCCGGGCGGATCTGGAGGTCTTTGTTCCGGTCTCCGGCTTGGCATCCTGCTTCTTCCTGGCCTGAGTATTATCCTTGGAATTCTTCCGGGAGCTGAGCCTGTCGTCTCCGTCTTTGGTGCCGCGGCGGGATGAACCGGCGTCCTGGGAGGCACGGCCTCCGCTTATCTTGTCCTTGTTTTTTTTGGATTTCCTGTCTTCACTGGCATTGCTTTTGTCAGAGGAGGATGAACTCCTGCCGCGCTGCCTGTCGGAACGGGCGGAAGATCTGTCGTCATCGTCTCTGGCTGCCCGTCTCTCCTGGCGGGCGGCCTCGCGCCTTGCCTGCGCTTCCTCTCTGGCGTTCTCCTCATCTGCGATACGGGAAGCTTCAGCCACGGCGGCATCGCCGGACCCCATATTCACACGCCGGGCGCCAATAAAATGCGTACTGTACCAGTCGCTGTCCAGGGATTCGACCTGTACGCGGGAGTGACGCTTGGGAGCATGAATAAACATGCCGGAGCCGATATAAATGCCTGTGTGGTAACCGCCGTCACGGCGGCGGAATGCCACGATATCACCGGCCCGCATCTTGGAAACGTCCCGGATTTTGAAGCCCACGGAAGACTGTTCCTGGGCCGTGCGGGGCAGTTTCACTCCGGCCCCCCTGTAAGCCCACTGAACCAGTCCGGAGCAGTCGAAACCTCCCGGATGTTCGCCTCCCCAGACATAGGGTGTTCCGAGGGCGTTATGGGCACGTCTCAGGACCTGTCCTGAAACGGAGGGATCATTCTCTCCCCAGTCCCAGTCACCGCCTTCCATGTCTCCATTGGCGCCATAGAGGGCTTTGTAACGCTCATACTGGGCAGCGGCATCATCGACGGCCGGGCTCTTCTTGTGGGCGCAGCCAAAGCTGAGAACGCACAGCAAAAGAAGCACCAGCACCTTGTATTTCGTACCCATTATGACTCCGCAAAACGGTAAGAGAAAACCGCCTGCGCAGGGCGGCAGACCGCAGCGCGCAGGTTCACGGCATCCGGCAGGCCCGAAAGCGGGCAGAGAGAAGAAAGAATGGCAGCGGAAATGGCCAGGCGGCCGATGACGCTGCCGGTGAAAGCCGGATACGGAACGCAATCACGCCCTTTTTAAGACGAAGGGGGCCCATCGGTCAAGATGGGCCCCCTTCGGGATTATTCCAAAAAAGCAGATTACTCTAGCGCAGATTCGCCGGGAAATTATGCTCAATGCAGGCGAAGGCATTGTGGTTATGGATAGATTCCATACTTTCCACCTCGATACGGTAGCCTTTCAGATGCTCGTTCCGGGAAAGCCCCTGGGCGACGTTACGCACTACATCCTCAACAAAGCAGGGATTGGCAAAAGCATGCTCTGTGACGTATTTCTCGTCCTCGCGCTTCAGAATCGTGTACACCGGACTTGATCCGGAAGATTCCGCCACGGAGACAAAGTCCTCGATCCAGTCGAATCCGTTCATGAGAAGCGTCATGTGCACGAGCGTGCGCTGGCTGTGGGCGCCCTCATCGCTGATAGCCTTGGAGCAGGGGCAGACGGTCATCACGGGCACCTCGATGTCCAGAATAAAGTTCTGCTCATCCTTCTCATTCAGTTCGCCGGTCAGCATGCAGTTATACGCCACCTCGCCGGGAGTCCCGGTGGCCGGGGCATTCTTGCGGATAAAGTACGGGAAATGGAAACAGACCTGGGCCCGGCAGGCTTCCAGACGATCCCTGATGACAGCGAGCAATCCCCGAACCGACTTGTAGCTAATCTCGCCCTCCCAGTTTTCAATGGCTTCCACAAAACGGCTCATGTGCGTGCCTTTAAAAGACGCGGGCAGATCCACGCTCAAATCCACGCTGGCCACGGTTCTCTGCTTGAGATTGGCGCGGTCTCTCGCCCAGAGCGGCACCTTCACGCCACGGACACCCACCCTGTCAATGGGAATGGGGACCTCCGGCGCATGTTTCTGTACATCAATCATCGCTAAGCCAAATCCTTTCCAAGTGTTGTCGGCACGAAAACGCCATGCTTGACGCCGTTGCAGGCGATCAGTCTGTCCGCCAGGGAACTGACAGCGGCGGCATCCCCGCGCAGAACAAGTACTTCCAAGCAGTTGTGATGGTCAAGATGCACGTGCATCGACGTGATGACCACGTTGTAATGATCGTGCTGGATATCCATGAGACGGCGGGCAAGATCATTGGAGTGATGATCATAGACGAGTGTCAGCGTCCCCGCGACCTCGCCTTCCAGCTTTTTCCACTCATCCTGAATAAGCGCCCTGCGGATGAGGTCACGTATGGCCTCAGAACGGTTCGTGTAGCTTTTGCGGCGGCAGAGTTCATCGAAGGGCAGCAGCAGATCCTCACTCAGGGAAACGCCGAAACGGGCAAGATTGGCCATGATTCATTCCTCGGATTTCTGAAAAGTCCCCTAACCGAGGGGGTGTTATGCATTTTCTGTACACTGTTTCATCTAACGTACTGATTTCTTTTCCGATATGCCCGCAATTCCAGAATTTGTCCAGATTTGTCCACCCGCTTTTCACATTTATCATACCGTTTTCATGCATTATTTTATATTTTTAGGGAAAATAATATCAGCGGGCAGGCTCTTTCGGGCATAAAATTCGCACGTATTGAATGACTTCCCCGGGCGGAGATTCCCAATGCAGCCCGAACTCCTTTCTCCGGTTCAGACTCCACGGACAGGACACCTGTATGCCTGCTCCTCCGCGTGTTGTTCCCCCGCCGCCCTTTTGGTATAGAAAAACAGCTTTTCTTTTTGGAGGATCCATGGGGCAGGACATCTTTGACACAGCGACCATTCTTATTCTGACCTTCTTCGCCATCAGGGGCTATCTCAACGGATTTGTCGGAGAAGTCGCAGCCATCGTCTCCCTCATCGGCGGTTTCTGGGCCGCGCACACATTCCATCCGCTGCTCGCCCAGCATCTCCAGTTCATCGGTGAGCCTCTCTGGCGCAACATGGCCTCGTACGTCATCATTTTCATCGCGGTCATCATCTCTGTCGCCATCATAGCCAAAATCCTGCAGCGCATCCTCCAGTTCGCGCTCATCTCATGGGCTGACAGGGTGGCAGGCGGCATACTGGGGCTGGCCAAAGGCATCATCATCTTTTCCATCATCTTCATTCTGCTCAATAAATTCTGCGCCAACGCGGATTTTTACAAACACTCGCGGGTGCGTCCGTACTTCACGGCCATCATCAACCAGATACGCACCTCCCTGCCTCCCGATATCGTCAAACGATTCAACATCTAGCCGGAGAAAAAAATACATGGATAACAACGAAGGCATCGCCACTCTCAAGAATATCGTCGAGCGTCTCATCGCCCCGGACGGCTGCCACTGGGACAGGGTACAGACGCCTGAAAGCCTCAGCGAATACATCATCGAGGAAAGCCACGAACTGGTCAGCGCCATCCGCTACGGAGACGCTGACGATGTCTGCGAGGAACTCGGCGATGTAGCGTTCCTGCTGGTCACCATAGCCTGCCACTTCGAAAAAAAGGGGGCCTTCACCCTCGACGACGTTTTCAGGCGCAACGCTGCGAAGATGGTACACCGGCATCCCCATGTTTTCGGCAATGAAAAATTCGCCAGCCTCGACGATCAGCTTAAAGCCTGGGAAAAGCTCAAAAAGGAAGAGCACCAGAAGGAAGGAAAGGCTACAGGCGTGTTTGCCTCCCTGCCCCGCGATCTGGATCCGCTCGCCAGGGCCTACCGCATCCACTCCAAGGCAGCCAGAACCGGCTTTACCTGGGAAAACGACGAGGATGTGGAGCGCCAGGTTGAGGCCGAATGGCTGGAATTTCTGGATGCAGAGACCCGTAAGAGCGACGCAGAAGTCAAACACGAACTGGGTGATCTTCTTTTCACCATCGCCGAACTCGGACGCCGCCACGGCATGAAGGCCAACGAGGCCCTCGACTATGCCAACGAACGTTTTCTCTCCCGTTTCAAAAGGATGGAAGCGCTGGCCGCAGAGCAGAAGAGAGAACTCACCGACATGAGCCTCGATGAAAAGAACGAACTCTGGGAACAGGCGAAACAGGAAGAAAAGGCTGCGGGAACCTTAAACTCCACAGTCTCCCCCGCAGCTGACGCTCCCCTCACAAAAAAAGACTAGCAGCCCGTGGGGAGAGGCGCTCCCCGCCGTCTTTTTTCTGACAGCGCACGGCCTTTCCCGCCATTCAACTTCTTTCCGGGCCCGTCGCATTCCGCCGGATTTTCCCGGATTCCCGTGTCTCTGCTCCTTTGGAAACTGCGCGTCTCTGCGCCCACCGCAAAGGCTTCCTTTCACTTTCACAACGCCCGCCAGTATTGGCCGGCTCCCCTGCCGGCCAATACTGGCAGGAAAGGAATTTTTTAAGAATGGATACCATCGGCTCCGATCAGGAAAAAACTTCTGCCGTAAAGCAGCCTGCCGAATCGGCTGCCTCCGGACCGGCCATACCCCTGGGGCAGGACGGGGACAGCCAGTTCAGCACCCCTCACGCCCCTTCCCCTGAGATGAATCCTGCCGGGGAAACCACCGCCTCCGCCAGCCAGGACTCTCCCGCCGCAGCCGAACCGGAGAACGCCGGTACTGACGGCACAGATACCACGGCCAAGGAAGCAGCCGGAGAAGAAACAGTTTCAGGGGATTCCCCTGAAACTTCTTCCGGCAGCGGGCCGGAAAACACTTACGGCACCGGGGAAGAGCTCATCGACGAGAACTCCACGCAGCACAACGCGGCTTTCCGCCTGCTCGGAAGAATAACTCCTCTGACCCTGCTTCTTTTTCTGGCTGCTGTCTGCTGGCCTGTTTTCCTCATTGGCGACTCCTTCTGCCCGGGCGAGGCTCTCAACATCAAATTCTTCAGCTCCGTCGCCCAGTCACCGCTTTTGCCGCAGGCTGACGGCGCTGTCGCCCTCCCCGGCTTCGCCTGGCTCGGTGCCCTGGTTCTCAAATGCGTCCATGTCCCTGCCATGGGACTCTCCGTGGTTTCCGCGCTTGGCGCCTTCATCTGTCTGCTCGGCGTCTGGGGCGTCTGCCCCCTCCTGCGCCTCGGCCGGTACACGCCGCTGGCAGCCGGGCTGGCCCTCTTCTGCACGCCGGCTTTTCTGGCATTCTCCCAGTTCGTGGGCCCGGTCTTAACGGCGACAGGACTCTCCCTCCTGGCCCTGGGCATACTCGGACACGCATGGACAAAGGACATGGATTTTCCGGGCATGGTTCTCGGGAACCTGCTGGCTGCCGCCGCCGGTCTGACCGGCGGCCTGCTCTATGCTCTCCTGCCCGTTATCTCCGCGTTCCTTCTCTGCCTCTGGCGCTGTGACTTCAGGCGCAGCCGTCAGCCTGATGCTCTCATCGGCTTCGCCGTCTTCCTCTTCACCCTTGCCATCTGGGCAGCCCTAACCATCATCTTCTCCGACGGCGCCGGATCTTCTTCCATAGCCAAATCCCTGATCCGGCTGCCCTCTGAGCCGTCAGCTGCCGGCAAGGCCCTGCTCCTCTACGCTTTGGGTTCCCTCCCGGCCATTCTGGTGATCTTCTGCTGTAACTGGCCGAAAATCCTGCGCGGCAGCCTCGCCAGCCTCAAAGCCAGCCGCACTGCCCCGAAAACCGCCATTCTCTGGATCGGCCTCTTCGTGACCCTGGGGCTCACCGTCCTCACGCCGCACGCAGCCGACGTCTTCCCGGCCATCGCTATCACGGCGATTCTGGCGGGGCGCGCACTGCTCAGGCTCGGAAAAATCGGGAACCGGGCTTTCTTCATTTTCGTCACGCTCACCCTGCTGGCCGCCAGCTTCTCCTGTGCCGCAGTCACAATTCCTTCCCTGCAGCACTGGGTGGCTTCCACCCTCGGACTGCCTCTTGACGGAAATGCCGAAAAGATTCTCGCCGACCTCGCAGATATAAGCCGCATCAAGACCATCGTCTTTACGGCCCTGCCCGTGATCAGCGCAGCCATCATCCTGCACGTTGTCTGGAGAAGTTCCACTGCGGCTGCCGGCCTTCTTGTGACCGCCGTCATGGTCGTTGTCATGGCTCAGCCCTTCGGGCTCTTCGTCGCTCCTTCGCTCAGGGAAATGCCTTCGCTCCAGCTGAAGACATTCGAACACCTGAACGACACCGCACCCGCTGCGCCGAAAGACACCAGCCCCATTGTCACCGGCGGATCCGACTATATGTGGCCGAACTACAACGCCACCGTGCCCGGCAGCCCCGCTCAGAAGCCGCAGCCACAGGAAAAGGCATCAGCCCCGGCCGCTTCCGGAAAGACGGAGCCGTCTGCAGCGCCGACCAGCCCTCTCAAGGATAAGGAACAGCCCGGAATCAGGGAAAACAGCCCGAAGCCTTCCGGACAGGCTCCCTCCGGCAGCCAGAATTCGAAGGCTGACCAGTACTCAAGTGTCCTGCAGCAGAAACCTGCCGCGCCCGGAGCCTCCCAGAATCCGGCTGCTGGGCCCCAGTCCGAACAGAAGGAAACAAAAACTCCGGGAAATCAGCCCTCGGCTCAGGAAAAGGCTCCTTCCGAAAAGCAGCCTGAAGCCGATCAAAAAACATCTCCGGCACCCAGGCTCCAGACTGGCGGGGAGCAGACTGGAACGGCCATTTAAGGCCGCCGGATGAGCTCCCTGCAGATAACTGAACTGACTCTGAAACGATAATTGCCCCGGCAGCGGAAAAACTGCCGGGGCAATTTTATGTCCTGGCCAGACGGAGGTCAGCCCCACAATGTCATCAGGCCGCGAATGAGGCACGACAACGCGCCGAAAACGATGATGATTTTCAGGAGCAGCTGAAAAGCCTCTGGCTTCATACGCCTCACAAGCGGATAGGAGGCAAGCGTGCCCAGGATGGACGCAGGGACGCCGCATATGGCGTAATGCAGCACTTCCGGAGGATAGAGGCCGGCGTACCACTGCATGCCGCAGGTAACCAGAGAACGGCAAAAGTAAAACACTCCCAGCGTTGCCAGGAGAGGACGCTGCCGCCAGCCCACATACAGTGCGTAGGCGGCAACAGGGGGACCGTCAACGGAAATAGACGTACCAAAAAAGCCGGCCGCTCCGCCGGCAAAGGCTCCCAGTCCCCAGGATTCCCGTCCACTTTTCAGACTGCCGAACTGCTGCCAGGCCATGAAGAAGAGAAGCATGACACCTACTATGATTTCAAGGGTCCAGGCAGGAACGAAACAAAGCACGTAAAGACCTGCCGCGACTCCCGGAACGATCCCCAGGAAAAGGGGGATCAGCGAACGCCAGCGGCAGAAGCGCAGATGCATCAGAACGAGAAGGATGCTCGCGAAAGGTGCAATGAGGCAGGTTATGAGGATATCCGTCTTGATGGGCACAAAGAAGGAAATGACAGGGACGGCCATCATGGCCGGTCCCAGCCCGCATATACCTCCCACCATAGCCGCAAAAAACCACATCACAGCGACAACGATCTGTGCCGTATCCATCTTTCCCTCCCGGACAAAACCTCTGTTCGCCCTGCCTGCGGCAGCCTCCTATGGCTTTTGCGAATGAAACAAAGTATTATTCTCTCAGCTTTCGGAACCGGAGGCAAGGTTTTCCGCCGCCCGGATATGACAGGTGCAGAGGCTTTCATGAATAGCGATCGCTATCTTTTCCGCAGAAATCTCATCGAATTTCTCTATCAGACCCGTCCTGAACTCACCAGACGGCTGAAGGACACGCCCCAGCTTTTCAAGGGGCAGGAAAACCCTTTCCACATGGAAGACTCTGTGTGGACGCACACTATGATGGTGCTCCAAGCATCTCTTGATGATCCTGATTCCCAGATCCCGGATCACCTCTGCGCCCTGGTGCATGACTTCGGCAAGCCCTTCACAGCTTCCGTGAAGACGAGGCAGGACGGGAAAAAGCACATATCCTTCCACGGCCATGGAGCCCGCGGCACTCAGGAAGCCGTGGATTTTATCCTGGAACTGAACGCATCGCGACAGACTATGCACCCGGAGGAAATAGCCGGTATCGCCTTCTGCGTCTCAAATCACATCGAATTCTATGGCCTCACTACCGCCTCTGACGCATTGCTTTTCTGCAACAGGGATCCCGTCCTTCTGACACGTATGATCAGACTCTTCGAATACGACGTGGACGGCAGCATCATGGACTGCGGCATTCCGAGCTACGAATCCAACAGGAAACTTATTGCGGACTGCCATGAGCTGCTCCGGACAGCAGAGACTCCTCGGCAGGAAGAACTTCCGGGAAAACGTATTCATCTGCTCTGCGGACTTCCGCGGGGCGAAAAAAAGGCCTTCGCCGGAAAAATCCCGGACTCGTATACCGTCAGCCTGCACTCTCTGTGCGGGATCAAAGAGGAATCACAGCTGCCAGAGCTGGAAGACCAGCCGGAGATCCGGCAGCAGGCCATCAGAGAGCTGCAACTTGAATCCGTGCATTCCGTCCTTCTCCTGAGCGGGTATTTTCTCACAAGACATTCGCGCAGACACATGCTTTCGCTGCTCAGGGACGCGTTTCCCAGTGTGCCCGTCGTCTGTGACTATTTTCTCGGCCGCACTCCGGAAAACCAGGCCGGCATGGCCTGCCTCTTCCAGCATCTTCCTTCGGCGCTTTACGAGACAGAGTTTTCCGGCATTTTCATACGGGTTACCGCATAAAAGAGGCGGTACAGAGACGGACCGGACCGCAAAAACAGATGCGCTGGGAGGTCTGATCAGGCAAAATTGCGCCAGACGAGCGATCCGAAAAGCAGTCCCAGTGCGATATAGAGGAACACGCGCACAGCACGGGCCCCCACTCTTACGGCCAGATGAGCCCCGCAGAGATTGCCTGCGATATTGGCAAGAGCGCAGGGGATGGCAAGCGGGTACAGCACAACGCCGCCGGCCGCAAAGGAACACAGAGCCCCCGCGTTGGACGCGAGGTTCATGACCTTGGTGGTGGCTGAGGCGCGGACCAGTCCGAGTCCGAGAACAATGTTCAGAGCTATAATCATAAAACTGCCTGTTCCCGGACCGAAAAATCCGTCGTATACGCCTATGGGAAAACCAATCAGAAAGACTCTCAGCCCGAGCGACGTCTTCTCCAGAGGCCGTTCCTTTTTCCCAAAGCCCGTCATCAGAGAGATGACAATGCCCACAGGAAGCATGAAGAGAAGCACTTTGCCGAGCACGGCATTATCGAGGTACAGAGCCAGCCCCGAACCCGCCGCGCCACCCAGAAAGGCCGACACAAAGCCCACGGGAGCAATGGATTTTTCTACCAGTCCGCTGCGCAGATAGGAAAAAAAAGCAGCCAGAGTGCCCAGGGTAGTCGAGAATTTATTGGTTCCGAGGATCATATGCGGCGGAAGGCCGCAAAGAAGCAGCGCAGGAAGTGTAATCAGTCCCCCTCCTCCGGCGATGGAATCAACAAAACCGGCCGCAAAGAAGACGGCCAGACCTATGGCTATGAGATCAAAAGTAACGTCCATACGCAGCCTGAGGAGAAAAGAAAAACGCCGCTCTTCTTTCGCAGAGAACGGCGTTCTTTCAAATGAGTGCCCGGCCTACACGAGGCGGGCGAGAAGATCCATGCGTTCCCCGGGGAGCAGGTAGACCGGAGGAATGTCGATAAGCGTGTAGCAGCCATACTGTTCGGCCTCGTTGAGGCGTACGGCGGCGCGGGCGCTGGCAACGAGAATCTGAGCAGTCAGCGCGGGGTTGTTGATGCGCATGTCAAATTTGAGCTGCTGATTGGAGGACATGCCCGAAGCGCCGACGCGTTCCATAAGCACGCCGTGAGAGGCATCTGCCACCATGAACAGAGCCTGGCTGTCGGGAACGGCGGTTACGGTCAGCGGATCAGAGGCAAAATAGGGATCAGCTTTCATGGAGCTGGTGACCTGCTCAACGGTATACCCGTCCTTCAGCACGACATAGACCTGACGGGCATGACGTCCTCCGCCAAGAGGAATGGTGATGGCCGTGGCGTCGGCAACCCCCTCGATGGCGCGGGCAGCCACGGAATGTCCCATGGAACGGCCGCGGCCAAAATTCGTGAAAGTAGTGCCTCTGGGAACCATGGCCTCGAAAAGAGCCCTCTGCACGGAATCCGTGCCGGGATCCCAGCCAGCCGCTGTAATGGCTACAGCACGCCCCTTGTGGGCTTCCTCCTCAAGGGAGCCGACCACTTCCACGATGCGGGCGTGAATATCAAAGCTGTCGACAGTGCAGAAGCCGCGGGAAAGCAGTTCCTTGGCCGCAGCTGGAGAGAGGCGGGATGGCAGACCAAGGATGACGACATCCGGATTCCCCCCATGTTCGAGCAGTTCGTCAAAGCTCGGAAAGTCCGGCACGCCGCGCAGGTCGTAGGGCGTTGTGCCCACGGAAGTGGGGCGTCTGACAACGCCGATACACTCGGCATCCGGCACCGTCTCCAACGCACGGATAACACTGCGGCCAATATTGCCAAGACCGAGAATGGCAGCCTTAAAAGACATTAATTTTTCCCTCTTTTTAACGTGCTGGCTCTGGTATTCCCGTCTTCTCCGGTAGGAGAGGAGAGAAAAAACGGAGCCGAAAATACCGTGCGTTTATCTTATTCTGAAATATATTTCCGGACAAGTACCGGAAACATCGGGAAAAGAAAAAGGGACGCCCTGCCTGCACGGCGGGCGTCCCCTCTTTGAAGTAAAAAGGACAGTGCTACTTTTCAGGATTGACGCCATCTGCAGCTGACGTGCCGTCAGCCTGCTTGATTTCATGCGTTACCTTATCGCGGGCCCAGTAGCGCATGGTGCCGCGCGCTGCGAGTTCCGAGATCATCTTGTCCTCGATTTCTTTGCTCTTGCCGTGACAGCGTATGGAGATAAGGCGGCTGCCGTTTTTACGGATTTTCGAAAGAACGGCGATGATGCGGACATCATACTGCTTCAGAATATCAAGAAGGGCTCGCAGTGTGCCCGGCTTGTTCTCAACTTCGAACGACAGCATGATGCCTGGCTGGTTGACACCCGTGATGGAAACGAGGCTTTTAAAAATATCCCACTCCGTCAGGATGCCGACCAGCACCTTGTTGTCGTCAATGACGGGAAGGCAGCTGACCCCCTTGTCGATCATGACAACGGCCGCATCCTCAAGCGTATCATTGACATTCACGGTGTACGGATCGGGCGTCATGACTTCTTTGGCCCTCTTTTCCGAAAGAATATCCAGGGCTTCGAGAATTTCCACGCCGGTTGAATGAAGGGGCTGGAATTCCTTCATATCATTTTCGGAAAGAATGCCGAGAATGTGCTTATCCTTGTCCACGACAGGAAGGCGTCCGATTTTGAGTTCTTTGAGAATCGCCTTGCATTCCAGCAGACTTGTATCAGGTCTCACGGTACAGACGTCTTTGGCCATCCAGTGCCTAACGAGCATGGCCTCCTCCTTTCTCTTTTTCTGGGTTCAGAATTTTCAGTGCGATAAAACTTCCGGGGAGCGCCACGGAGCGCTCCCCATCTCTGCTACGGATGGAAAGGCCAAATCATGGGGATGACCAGCCAGCTTATGAGCAGGGCAATGATCTGCAGCGGCCAGCCGCACTTGGCATAGTCACTGAACTTATACCGGCCGGGACCAAGAACGATGGTGTTGGGCGGCGTGGCAATGGGGGTAAGGAAGCACGCAGAAGCAGAAATGGCGATACCCATGACGATGGGCAGCGGGGAAATACCCGTAGCCATGGCAATGGGCATGGCCAGAGGAGCCATAAGGGCGGCCGTGGCCGTATTCGACATGAAGTTCGTGACAACGGCGGTCAGGGCGCAGCACACCAGCATGAGCATCCAGGGGTCGGAGACGTGGCTGACCACGGTGTGGGCAACAATGGCTGCAGCTCCGGACGAAGACATGGCCGCGGACATGGAGAGCATGCCGGCGAACAGGAAGATCGTCGTCCAGTCAACGCTTCGGAAAGCCTCGCGCATGGTCATACAGCGGGTCATAACCATAAGGCAGGCGCCCAGCATGGCGGCCGGCGTGAGCGGCATAAGCTTGGTCACCATCATGACGACAACGAAGGCGAAGATAAGGATTGACAGCCACATCTTATTGGTGCGGCGGGCTTCCTTGGGCTGGGAAAGGAACTCAGCGCCGGGCTTGGCCTTGGGCAGAAGCCTGTAGCCGACGAGCATGAAGTACAGCATTCCCGCGACGAAAAGCGGAATACCAATGAGCGCGAATTCGAAAAATCCAAAGGGTTCGAGGCCGTTCTGGGCAAGCATGGAATTGATGATGCCGTTAGGCGGCGTACCAACCAGGGTGAGCGTGCCGCCAAGAGACGAGGCAAAGGCCACGGGCATGAGCATCTGGCTCGACGGAATTTTGGAGGCGATGCACATGGCAAGAATCATGGGAACTGCCACTGCCGTGGTGCCGGTGTTTGACAGGACACCGGAAAGACCACCAACCGCCAGCATGGAGAAAAAGAGCAGTTTCAGCTTGTTGCCATGCGAGAGGCGCATGGCCGTTTCGCCTATCTTGTCGGCAAATCCCGTGACGAACGTTCCCTCGCCGAGAATGAACATAGCCATGAAGAGAACGACGGTCGGGTCGCCGAAGAAGCTGAAGGCCACCTTCGAAGAAATAACTTTGGTCATGCACAGAGCAATGGGCACCAGCATGGCCGTGATGGGCATGGGAATAGCTTCAGTAAAGAAAAGAATGGCGGAAACGCCCAGGATACCCAGCGTGATATACGCTTTGGTGGGATCCTCGGGCAGTTTGACGGTCATTTTATTATCGGCACAAAAAGAAGTATCCGCGCCGGCAACCAGCAGAACTGCGGCAGCGACGGCGATGACGAGAAAAAGGTGATGGAACTTGGGGTTCCGACATATGCCAAAAACATGAGCGAGGAAGCTCCGACCCCTGTCGGGTCGCGCTGACAGCTCCCGCGCTGAATTCCTCTTCAGAATCATACTGAACTCCCCTTTTTCGTAAGATGCAGGGCTGTCTCCCCTCCTCGGCCCTCTGGATGGATGTCTCTGCTACATCCGGCCTGGGAAACAGTACTTCTGCTGACTATTACCCTCCTTTATACACCAGCCATTCTTTTTGACAATAAATTTTTAAATTTTTATGGGTTCAGGCTTATTATTTTTTCTGAATCGTCATCTGATACGCAAAAAATCTGTTTTTTACCGGATTTTTATATCCGTTTTTAATTCACGTAATATATATTGTGAAATATATTACATATTATTTTCTTCCATCAGAAGGCACGCAAAAGAAAATATACACGGTTTTCTCCTCTGAATAGATTGATTGAATGACAAAACAATTTTTACAGACTGGCTGCCATTTTTCTCTCTTTTTTTATTAACATACTGATTTTAAAATATATTTTTCCAATATTGATCAGATGCAGCTGAGTTTTCTCAAGTTTGTGAACGGTGATTCTCAAGTTTATGAACACCTGTTCTCAAACTTGTGAACAGCTACGCTATAAGCG
>ONPA01000090.1 GCA_900319575.1 uncultured Desulfovibrio sp.
CAGGCGGCCACGTACTCGCCGATGCTGTGTCCGCAGGCGGCCATGGGCTTCACGCCCAAAGCCTCCCACATTTTTGCCAGCGCGTACTCGATACTGAAGAGGGCCGGCTGCGTATAGGCCGTGTTGTCCAGAAGCTCTCCGTACTCCTTCTTCCACATGACATCGAGGAGGGGCTTTTCAAGCAGGGGATCAAAGAGGGCGGCGCAGCGGTCAAGCTCGCGGCGGAAGACTGGCTGGACGGCATAGAGCTCCTTTCCCATGCCCGTGCGCTGGGCGCCCTGGCCGGTGAAGAGGAAGACGGTTTTGTCGCCGTCGCCGGGCTGGGATGTGCGCCAGGCCTTCTTTTCGAGAACTTCCCCGAGCTTCGCGCGGAATCCGGCGCGGTTTTCAGCCGTGACGGCGAGACGCGTCGCGTGGTGCGCGCGGCCCTCCTGCGTGGTATTGCACATATCCGTGAGGTCAAGGCTGTCACCGGCGCTGTCAAGAAAAGCGCAGTAGCTTTCAGCGAGCTCGCGAAGGGGCTTTTCGCCTCTGGCTGAGAGAACGAGCAGACGGTTTGCGGCCGCGCCGGCCTTAACGGAATCCCCGCGGGCGGGAGCTTCCTGCAGGATGACGTGGGCGTTGGTGCCGCCGACGCCGAAGGAACTTACCGCCGCGCGGCGGGGCGTCATGTCAGCCGGCCAGTCAATGGCCGTGTTGTTCACGAAGAAGGGCGTTTCCTCGAAATGGATGCGCGGGTTCGGGGTTTTGTAATGGCATGTGGGCGCGATGCGGCCCTTCTTGAGAGTCATGACCGCCTTGATGAAGCTCGCCACGCCGGCGACCACTTCGAGATGGCCGACGTTGCTCTTGACGGACCCGAGGGCGCAGTACTGTTTCTTCGGGTTGTTATGGGAGTAGATGCGGTTCAGGGCCTCCACTTCGAGGGGATCGCCCAGATAGGTGCCCGTGCCATGGCCTTCCACATAGGCGATGCTGGCCGGATCCACGCCGCTCACGCCGAGGGCCTCAGCTATGACCTCGCTCTGCCCCTCGAAACTGGGGGCGGAGTAGGCGACCTTGGAACTGCCGTCATTATTGATGGCCGTGCCGAGAATGACCGCGTGAATGGAGTCACGGTCCTCTATGGCGTCCTCGAGGCGTTTCAGGAGAACCGCGCCCACGCCGTTGCCGGAGACGATGCCTTCGGCGGCAGCGTCATAGGGGCGGCAGTGGCCGTCCGGGGCAAAGATCATGCCTTCCTGGTAGAAATGCCCGTGCTCCTGGGGAATATCGATGCCGCTCGCGCCCGCGATCGCCATGTCGCACTCGCCGTTCAGGAGGCCCTGGCAGCCGAGATGCAGGGCCACCAGGGAAGTCGAGCAGGCGCACTGCACCGTGAAGGCAGGGCCTCTGAGGTTGAGCTTGTAGGAGATGCGCGTGCAGAGGTGATCCCTGTCCGTGCCGATATGGCTCTGCATGAAACGGGCCGTGCCGTATTCGGCGAGGTCGGCGGCCATGAAGTTGACGTAGTAGGTGCTCAGGCGGGTTCCGCCGAAAACAGCCACGGCGCCCGGGTAGGTGTAGGGATTATACCCCGCGTCCTCCAGGGCGTGCCAGCAGGTCTCGAGAAAAAGGCACTGCTGGGGATCCATATGCATGGCTTCCGTGGGCGTGTATCCGAAAAATCCGGCGTCGAAGAGATCGGCGCCGTCTATGAGTCCGGCAGCCCTGACGTAATTCGGGTTGTGAATCGTCTCTTCGCTGACGCCTGCCCGGCGCAGCTCGTCATCGGAAAGGAAAGTGATGCACTCCTTCCCCTTCACCAGGTTGTCCCAGTATTCTTCTGTACTGTTGGCTTTGGGAAAACGGCAGTCCATGCCGATGACGGCGATGGCGTTTTCGGGGATTTCAGTCGTGTTTGCTTGCATGTGGTTGGGCCTCATGAGCGCGTGGCATTAATTGTTGCTTGAAATTCTGGTGTCGTCCCGGCCTTTCATCCTCCGGCGCATGCGCTGCTCCGCGCGGCCCATGCCGCGGCTGAAGGAGACGGTTCCGTGAGTCTTTTCAGGAGCCCTGGAAGCGCCGGGTCCCGCACTGGCCTTCTGCGAGTCCACCCAGGCCGCGAGGGAGCGGATGGTGGTGTGCTCGAGGAGCGTCATAAGAGGGATGGTTGTGTGAAGCCGCCCCTCAAGCAGGTTCTGGACGGTAACGAGGTCGAGTGAGCTCAGCCCCATTTCGAAGAAGCGCTGGTCGATGCCGGGTTTTCCGCCGCGGAGCACGGTGCCGATGGCGTCGGCCATGATCCGCTCGGTCTCAGTCCCGGCCGCGGCGCCCGCCGGCTGGCTGTTCCGGGCCGCCGGCTCAACGGAGAGGTGGCGCCGGTCGACTTTGCCGTTGGCGGTGAGGGGCAGGCTGTCCTTCACGATGATCATGCCCGGCACGAGGAAGGAAGGGAGCCTCGATTCGAGCCACTTTCTCAGTTCCGCTGGTTCCGGCTTCGGAGCGCCATGGGCGGGTGAAGCGAAGGCGACGAGCATCTGGCCCGCTCCGGCGCCCCTGACGGCCATGGCAGCGGCCTGGCCGACACCCGGGCATGCGAGAAGGTTGTTCTCGACCTCGCCGAGTTCCACACGGTATCCGTTGATCTTGACCTGGCTGTCGCTGCGTCCGAGGAACTCGATGCTGCCGTCAGGCATGTAGCAGCCGAGGTCGCCTGTCGCGTAGAGCTTTTCGCCCGTGCCGGAATGCCTGATGAACCGCTCGGCCGTCCGTCCGGGGTCGTTGAGATAGCCGTCCGCGAGGCCCCTGCCCGCGATGAAGAGCTCGCCGGGAACCCAGTCCGGACAGTCGGTGCCCCATTTGTTGAGAATGTGGAAGCGCTGATTGGGAAGCGGTTTTCCGTAGGGAATGCTCTTCCAGCCGGGATCGACTTCCCCGACTTCACAGGAAATGGACCAGATGGAGGCTTCCGTGGCACCGCCCAGGCTGAACAGCCTGAGGTCCGGCCAGAAACGCCGCACGGCGCCGGGAAGATTCAGGGGGATCCAGTCGCCGCTCAGCATGGCGCAGCGCAGGGGAGGCAGGTCCGCGCCTTCGTGGTGTCCGAGCCAGTCCGCGAAAATCTGCAGGAGCGGCGGGACGGAGTTCCAGACCGTGACCTTGTGGGCGCACATGAGTTCGAGCCAGTGGGCGGCGTCCAGGCGGCGCCTCTGATCGGGCAGCACGATGGCCCCGCCGGCCGCGAACATCCCGAAGATGTCCCAGACAGAGAGGTCAAAGGTGAAGCGGGAAACCGACAGCACCCTGTCAGCAGAGATCAGATTAAGCATGCGGTTGACGGCAAGAATGGTGTTCACGGCCCGTTCATGGCGTATCATGACGCCTTTGGGTTCACCGGTGGATCCGGACGTGTGGATCACGTAAGCCAGGCCATCCGGGCGGGACGCGTTTCTCTTTATATCGAAATTGAAATTCAATTTCAATAATCCGTCATCAATAATTATTTTTGTGACGTTTTCCGGCAGGGGCAGGCCTGCGTCGGCGGGTTTCAGAAGCACATGGCGCGCTCCCGAGTATTCAAAGAGGTGCTTCAGCCGCTTTTCGGGGAGGGCGGCGTCGAGAGGCATGTAGGCCGCGCCGGCGCTGGTTACGGCGATGGCCGCGCAGGCTTCCTGCCAGCCGCCGGAGCTGATGACGGCGCAGAGGCTCCCCTCACGGACGCCGGCCTTCAGGAGCTTCTGAGTGAGTCCCTCTGCCGCGCTGCCGAGCTCGCGGTAGGTAAGGACGCGGTTTTTCTGGAAGATGGCCGGGGCGTCAGGGGTGCGTTCCAGTGTTTCGGCGAAGAGCCTGTCCAGGGTGGCCGCAGCGGGAACTCCGGAAGGAACCGCCGTGGCGTTGGCGAGTATCCTGCGTTCCTGCTGTTCCTCGGGGAGGAGCGGCAGCCGCGTGTGGTTCCAGAGGCGTCCGCCCGCGGCCAGCATTTTCAGGAGGCGGCAGTAGGCGCCGAACATGTCATCCACGAGTCCGGCGGGGAAGAGCTCATCCACGCTGTCCCAGTTGAAGTCAAGGCAGTCATCCACCTCGCGGACCTGATGGTCAATCCAGACCTGGGGCGTCTGCGTGATGGTGTACACCATGGTGCCGAAGGCGGAGAGAGCGGGATGGGTGCCGTGCTCATCGCCGAAGCCAAGCGTGCTCGTGAAGACGACGGGGATGATGTCGGATCCCGGATGCCCGGTACGGCGGCTCCATTCGCGGGCCGCGTCAACGCCGGAGTAGAGGCCGTGATCCATGTCCGCCCAGAGCCGCTTCTGCAGGGCTTCAGCGCGCTTCACGAAGGGCAGATCGCCGTCGAATCCGCAGTCGAGCAGGATGACGGACGTGAAGTCGCCGATAATCTTCGATACGTCGGGATGCATCGGCAGCCGGTTAAACATGGTCACGTCGACAGTAAAGCGGCTGCGGCTGCTCCAGCGGGCGAGCACTTCCACGTAGCAGGCGAGGAGCAGGCCGGAAGGCGTAATCCCTCTTTCCTGGGCGAGCTTCCTGAGCGCGGCCCAGGTATCCTTCCCGAGACGGGCGGCGTGACGCACGAAGTGCGGCTGCTTTACCTCAGAGGGAGAGACGGCCAGGGGAAGATCCGGCGCCGGGGCGAAGTCACCGATCCTGGCGAGCCAGTACTCCATGTCTTTTCTGTACGCGGGAAGCTCCCTGATTTTTTCCTGGGCCAGCACGTAATCCCTGAAAGAGAGAGCCGTGGGCTCGGGATCCGGGCGTTCGGGATGGCGGTAGGCCGTGGCGAGGCCGCTCATCATCAGATTCATGCTGTGGAGATCAGCCACGAGCAGGTCGAGGCTCACATGCATGCGCCGGCTCCCGTCTGGCATCTTTGAGATTTCACAGCGGTAGAGCGGCCATTCCCCGGCGCTCAGGACCTCGCTGCCCATTCTGCCCCGGATTTCGCTGATGGCGGATTCCGCCTGCGCTCCGGTCATGCCGCTGAGATCGTTGACGGGGACACGGAAGCGGGGCACCTCCGGCAGGATGCGCTGTCTGCCGTCATTGAGGATAACGCAGCGGAGCATGCCGTGCCGCCGGATAATACGGTTCCAGGCTTCTTCCATACGCCCGGGGTCGAGATCCGGAGACGCCATTTCAAGATAAACGTGGCAGGACACATTGCCGAGCACCAGCGCGCCGGTGCGGCCCACCCAGTAGGCCTGCTGCATGCCCATGAGCGGGAAGGGCTCGTTCATGGAGGCGGGATCGGGCACAATGGCGGGGAAGGCGTCTTCTCTGGCTTCCTCCTTTCCGGCTCCGCCGAGGCATTCGCTCACCCGCGCGGCCAGGCCGTTCACCGTGGGACTCTCAAAAAGCAGGCTTCTGTCGAGCCGGACCTGGAACTTCCCTTCGAGGAAGTTGAAGAGGTCGAGGGCCAGCAGGCTGTCGATGCCCATTTCGATGAGGCTGGCGTCAGGATCAAGGGAGCCGGGTTCCACTCTCAGGATGGAAGCGGCCTTTAAAAGGACGGCCTCCTTCACGGAGCCGGACGAAGCGGGCAGAGCGGATCCGGAAGCGGCGGGGTTTTCATCCCGGCGCTCCTCACCGGCAGACGGCGCCGCGAAGGACGCCTCCGGGCTTCCTGAGCAGAGATGGCGGATAATGCCGGGCAGGCGGTCTTCTCCGAGAACAGCGCCGTATTTCGCCCAGTCCATATCGAGCACGGCTCCCCGGGATTCCCCGCGGGAGAGGAGGTCTTCCATGACGGCAAAACCGTCTTTGGGCGTGAACGAGCCGATGCCGATACGGCTGAGGATTTCGGGTTTTACGGACCTCCAGGCCATACCCGTTCCGCGGAAGGCTCCGAAATTGACACTGAGGGCAGGAAGCCCGAGGCGCCTGCGGCAGAGGGCCAGCTCATCAAGGAAGGCGTTGGCGGCAGCGTAGGATGCCTGTGTCCGCGGACCCATGAAGGAAGCGCTCGAGGAAAAAAGAGCAAAGCTTTTCAGATTCAGCTTAAGCTCCTGGTCAAGCCTGTGCAGATTCCACGCGCCAAGGGCCTTGGGGGCGATGACCTTTCTGAAGCGCTCCGCGTTCTGTCCCGCAAGGGGGCCGTCATCAAGAACACCAGCGAGATGCCAGATACGGGTAAGCGGGCCGGTTTTGTCCAGGGCCGTTTTCACGGAGGAGAGAAGGGCGGAATAGTCCGTGACGTCAGCTTTCACATGGCGGACGGAGCAGCCCGCGGCTTCGAGCTCGCGCATGGCCTTCTTTTCCCTTTCGCCGGGTTCCCTGCGCGAGACGAGAATCAGTCCGCGGCAGCCTTCGCTGACGCGGGCCCGCGCGAGACTCAGGCCGAGATCGCCGAGGCCGCCCGTGATAAGCTCGCAGCCGTCCGCGGTAAGGGGTTCCCTGATTCCGGGCCAGCGGAGGACGATTTTGCCGGTGTGCCGCGTGGCGAGCATGAAGCGGAAGGCGGCTTTGTAGTCGTCAATATCGAAGGAGCGCACGGGGAGGAGGTCAAGACGCCCTTCCGCGCAGTCCCTGATGACACGGCTGAAGATCCCGGCCATGAGCTCAGGCTCTGTATCGCCGAGGACAACCAGATCCACGGGGAAGTAGCGCATGGTGCCGAGGCTGTTGTCAAGATTCCCAAGCGGGCGCACGCCGCTCTTGCCAAGTTCGATAAATGTGCCGCCGTCGCGGACGAGATTCAGGGAAAGTTCCTGGAGCTCTCCGGTCAGGGAGTTCAGCACCACGTCAGCGCCGCGGCCCTGCGTCGCCTTCATTACCTCTTCCGCGAAGCCCGCGCTCCGCGAGTCCATGACAAGTTCCGCGCCCTGTTCCCTGACAAGGGCGCGCTTTCTGTCATTGCCGGCCGTGGCGAAAATCCGCGCCCCGGCCCTGCGGCAGATGGACATGGCCGCGAGTCCCACGCCGCCAGAGGCGGCATGGATGAGCACGGTCTGGCCCGCTTTCACGTGAGCGAGCTCCATGAGTCCGTACCAGGCCGTGATGTAGGCCACAGGGAGTCCGGCCGCCTGCTCGATGCCGAGGGAATCGGGAATGCGGCAGACCATGGGAGCGGGCAGCGTGACGTGCGACCTGAGGCAGCCGAACGCGGCAAGAGCGACCCTGTCGCCGGGATGCAGTCCCGTGACACCGCTGCCGACTGCCGTGACGCGGCCGGCGCCGTCGCTTCCGATGGCCGTCACAGCGCCGGGATAGATGCCCATGGCCATCATAACGTCGCGGAAATTGAGGCTTGAGGCCTCCACGGCCACCTCCACCTCTCCTTCGCCCGGGGCTCTGCGCGTCAGTTCCTCCCAGGCGAGGGCGTCAAGCCCCTTCCCCTCCATGACGAGAGCCCTGGGTTTTTCTTCTCTCCGCTCTCTGGCGCCGGAGAGACGGGGTTCCCAGACATGTCCGCCCCTGATGGAGAGAAGATTTCCGGACATTCCCTGCGCAAGGACAGAGGCGAGTATCTCTCCGTCCGCGCCGGCGTCCACGTCGATGACGCGGGCCTTCATGTCCTGCATCTCCATATTCACGACAGGAGCCATGCCCCAGAGCATGCCCTGCCCGGGATGACGCTCACCCCCCGCGCTTTCGGAACCAGCCGGACCGAAGGCACCGGAGGTAAGGCAGACGATGTCGAGCTGGCCGCCTCCTTTCATTTCGGACTGGACGATATCGAGAACGGCCAGAACGCCGCGCTCCATAATTTCGCCGAGCTCAGAGCCTCCGCCGAGCGGCCAGGCGAGGACAACATGACGGCCGCCTTTCCCGGCCGGAAGGGCGGACAGGAGGGAAGGAAGACCTGCCCGCTCTTCAAAGCCGGCGCGTGCCACCGCGCATCCGGCTGCCAGGAGAATTTTTTCAACCGTATCGGCGGCCGTGCCTTTGTCGCCGAGAAGGAGCCATGACCCGGCAGGCACGGCCCTGCGGACGTCCGCATCCGCCCAGCCGATACGGTACTCAAGCCGGCTGGAGAGGGCATCCTGCCGCGCCTGCTCACCGGCTTCCGCGGACAGTTCGCTGACGGCGAGACCCCGGATTTGCCCGAGCGGGGCGCCGGCGCTGTCCGTAATGGAGACATTCACGCTGAACCGGCGCACATCACTTTTTTTAAGAGCGTCCGGATCGGCGATTTCGAGATACGCGCGCATTGTCGCGCTCTGTTTCTCAGCGAGAATGATTTCCTGCGCCCCGGAGGGTACGAAAACGCGTCCTTTTCCGCGCTTCTCCTCCGGGACACAGGCCAGGACGCCCTGCAGGCAGGCGTCCAGGAGGGCGGGCTGCCAGTTCCAGCCGTTTCCCGTTCCCTGCACTTCGAGGCAGGTCCCGCCCTGATTCCTTGTAATTTTTCTGATGAGCCTGAAAGACGGACCGTAGTCAACGCCCAGCCCGTGCATGGCGTCATAATAGGCCCCTGTATCAACGCTTTCAGGGAACGCTTCCGCTCCCGGTGCGTCAAAAGCGGGGATCCCGTTTCCCGCCTCGGCCGTGGCCTGGGCGATACGCTTCCAGGATCCGGCGCTTCCGGATTCCTCAGAAGCGAAAAGTTCCAGTCTGAGATCATCCCGTCCGGAGACGGGCGAGGCCGTGAGTTCAAAGAAGACGTCTTTCCCGTCTTCAAGCATAAGGGGAGAAAGGATGCGGAACCCGGTCAGGACCGCCCCACGGCCAGATTCCCTGCGGCCGGCCGTGGTCATGAGCTCGATAAAGAAGCTGGCCGGAGCGATGGCCGTGCCGCGTACTTTGTGATCGAGCAGTGACGCGAGGGCATCGCCCGTCAGAACGCCTTCATAGAAGACGGGACCGCCGGGTGCGGCGAAACGGCTCTTCAGCACGGGATGCCGCAGTTTTTCCCTCATATTCTCCACGCTGGCTTCCCTGCGGGGCCAGCAGCGTTTCCTCTGGAAGGGTGTTCCCGGCAGATGAACCAGGGAAGCCCCCCTGTCAAAGGCCTCCTTCTGCACCAGGCTGAGCGCGCCCGGTTCGCCGGCTATCCAGGCGAGGGCCGCGTTGTCAGGTGTTTTCGGAGCTGATGAGGATTCCAGTCCCGCGCTCTTCACGTTGTCGGCGAGGAGGAGCCCTTCCGGCGTTTCTCCCCTGGAGAAGCGTTCGAGATCTTTCGCGAGAACGTCTTCCTTTCCGCGCATGAGAGCCATGCGGCAGCGGTCAGAGCTCCGGCCGGCGCGGGCCGTGTAGCAGAAATCGGCGAGCGGAACGCCTTCCTTCAGCCGGACGGCCATGCGTCCGGCCATGGCGCGCAGCATGGACTCGTTGCGCGAGGACAGAACAAAAAGATCCGGCTGGGAAACCGGCATCCGGGAAGACGTGCGCGCCGGAGGCTCCACAAGAAGAACGTGGGCGTTTGAGCCGCCGATGCCGAATGAGCTGACGCCGGCCGCCCTGGGAGCGGAACTGTCCTTCCAGCCGGTCAGCCCGGTATTGATATAGAAGGGGCTGTCCTGCAGGCTGATGGCGGGATTGGCCTCCGTGAAAAGCGGGTTCGGGGGGATGACGCCCGTCTTCACGGCCATGGCCGCCTTGATGAGGCTGGCTATGCCCGCGGCTGCGTCGGCGTGGCCGATATTGGCCTTGACCGCGCCGAGGGCGCAGAAGTTCCTGTCTGACGTGGACCTGCCGAATACCTTTTTCAGGGCTGCGAACTCTATGGGATCGCCGATGGCCGTGCCCGTGCCGTGCGTTTCCACGTAGCCGATGTCGCGCGGCGAAATGCCCGCGAGGGAAATGGCCTCTGCGATGACCGCGGTCTGGCCATATTCGCCGGGAGCTGTGTAGCCTACGCGGCGCGCGCCGTCGTTGTTGATGGCCGAGGCCATGACAACGGCGTAGATGTCGTCGCGGTCAGCCAGGGCGTCCTCAAGACGTTTCAGAACCACAACACCGACGCCGCCGGAAAAGACCGTGCCCGAGGCGTTCTTGTCAAAGGGGCGGCAGTATCCGTCCGGGGAGAATATCATGCCCTTCTGCCAGAGATAGCCGCGTCCCTGGGGCACGTCCACTGCCGCGCCGCCGGCGAGAGCCATGTCGCAGGCTCCCTGACGCAGGCTGTCGCAGGCGAGATGCAGGGCCGCGAGCGAGCTCGAGCAGGCGGACTGCACGCTGATGCTGGGTCCGTGCAGGTTGAGCTTGTAGGACACGCGCGTGCACAGATAGTCCTTGTCATTGCCCACGAGGCACTGGAAGGCTTCCGCTCCGCCGCCCGGGCGCATGCCATGGTACACCTGGTTCAGATAGGTGCTGATGCGGCAGCCGCCGAACATGCCCACGCTCTTTCTGTCAAGGCCGGATCCGGGCAGGGGAGAATAACCGGCGTCTTCCAGAGCTTCCCAGCAGCATTCAAGAAACATACGCTGCTGTGGATCTATTTTTTCCGCCTCGCTCCCGGCGTAGCCGAAGAACGCGGCGTCAAACATTTCCGTATCGCTGAGGCCGTAGAAGGCCCGCACGTAGGAGGGATCCTCCAGAAGCTCACGGCTGACGCCGGCTTCAGCGAGGGTTTCCCTGTCCGGAAAGGTCACGCTGACCTTTCCCCTGCAGAGGTTGTCCCAGTATTCCCTGAGGCTCCGGGCACCGGGGAAGCGGCAGCTTATGCCGACAATGGCGATGCCATTTTCAAGTACGTCGTTTTTATCAATCATGAATTCCACCCGGCAGCGCCTGCTGCCATTTACTGTTTGTCGACATTCTGTCCTGTAGAATCAGATCCGGCTGCGCGGCGCGCGGCACGGCGCTTCATCCTGCGGCGCGCGCCCCTTGCTCCCGCGTCGGTCAGGGCCTCATCCGTGGAATCGGTCTTCCCAAAGAGGAAGGCAGCGAGGTCCCTGATGTTGGGATGCGCGAAGATGTCCGTAATGGCTACGGGTTTTGCGAGCATTTCGCTGACGCGGCGCTGGAAAAGCACGAGCTGCAGGGATGTCGCTCCGAGGTCAAAGAAGTTGTCCAGGGCGCCGATGTTTTCGCGTCCGAGCACCTTCTCAGCCAGAGCGGCGAGCTTCGTCTCTCCCTCGCCCTCGGGCGGCGTGAAGACGGCAGCCTTAACGCCGGCTTCGGCCAGGGAAACCAGTTTTCTGCGATCCACCTTGCCGTTGGACGTGAGCGGAATGGCCGGCAGGGTCAGGATGGTGTGGGGCACCATGTATCCGGGAAGCCACTGTGAGAGGAGCCTGCGGATTTTTTCGGGATCTGCGGTTCCGGATCCGGGCGCGTTTTCTCCGAGGGACTCGTACATGGCATCCGTGAATTTCCAGTTTTTCCCGCGCTCAACCGCGCCGCCGATGAGGCAGTGCAGGCAGCGGTGAGAGGGCCCGAGGCGGAAGACATCAGCGAAGCGCCCGTAGTCCACAGCACCGATCTGGCAGAGCCCGAGAGAATTGGGCATGGCCGTCTCCTCCAGAAGCTGGCTCATGAGGCCGGCCTCGATGAGGACGAAATCATCGGATCTGTTTCCGTAGACCGGGCGGATGGCGTCCATGTCCGCGGCCAGGATGATGGCGAAGGCGCCGCTTTCAAAGATTTCCCTGTTGTGGGAGGGGAACGCGTCAGCCGCGTCCTCAGGGCACGGGCCAAGGCGGACCAGCGCGTTTTCAAGAGGATGATAGTAGAAGGCGCCCCCGTCCGGGAAACCTTCCACGCGTCCGGGACGGATGATGACATAGGCCTGGACAGCGTACGTCCAGCCCGCGGAACCGTAACGGTGCCGGACAGTAGGCCATTCCGGCACGCTTAACCCCATGAGGGAGCGGATGAGCGCCGGGAAAGCAGTGCCCGGGACGGGGACGGACAGGAAGCGGCGGGAGGAGATGCGCCGCGAAAAGAGTTCCCCTGTCCTGTCCCCGTCTGAGCCCATGCTCACCCGTGGCAGGCTGGAGAGATCCTGCCGCAGGTTATGCCCCGCCTGTTTGAAGGTGAGGCGATCGGTTTCGTCGACGAGGGTAATTCCAGCCTCCCGCATGGCCCTGCTGCGGGCCGCGTATTCTTCCGGCGTCTCGGCCGGCGTCTCATTCGCGCCTTCCATGGCTGCGAAACCAACCAGCCTGCTGCCCTCGCGGCCGCTCACGACTGCGGCCGCGGCGTTCTTCACGCCGGGGCAGCGGCGCATGGCGCTTTCGATTTCCTCAAGCTCCACGCGGAAGCCGTTCACCTTGACCTGACTGTCGCTGCGTCCCATGAACTCAAGCGTTCCGTCCGGCCAGTAGCGGCCGAGGTCGCCCGTGCGGTAAAGGCGCTCTCCCGTAACAGGATACCTGAAGAAGGACTTCTCCGTCAGGCCGGGATTATTGAGATAGCCCCGCGCGAGGCCGCGGCCCGTGATATAGAGGTCGCCTGTGACCCAGTCCGGGCAGGGACTCATGTCTTCGTCAAGCACGAGGTATCCCTGGTTGCTGAGGGGCCTGCCGTAGGGAATGCTGTGCCAGCTTTCCGGCACGGACGTGACCTTCTGCAGGTTGGACCAGATGGAGGCTTCCGTGGCGCCGCCCATGGCCGCGACCGTGATGCCAGGCCAGGCCGCGCGCATGCGCCCGGGCATGGAGAGCGGGATGCGGTCGCCGCTCAGAATGGCGAGGCGCAGCTGTTCCGGAATGTCTTCCCCGTGCTCATCGAGGTAATCGAGAAGGAGCTGCATAAGCGCGGGCGTCGTGTTCCAGACAGTGACGCCGCGCTTTTTCATGAGACGGCACCAGGCCGCGGGATCCTGCAGTTCGTCAGGCGCGGGCATGACAATGGCGCCGCCCGCGCCTGTGACGCCAAAGGCGTCAAAGACGGAAAGGTCGAAGGAGAGGCTCGCCAGAGCGAGGACGCGGTCACTGGCGCTGAGGGAGAAGCGTTCCCTCAGATCGGCGAGGGTGTTGTCGCAGGCAGCGTGCTGAATCACCACGCCCTTGGGTGTCCCTGTGGA
>ONPA01000034.1 GCA_900319575.1 uncultured Desulfovibrio sp.
ACAGCCCAGGAACGCGGATAGCCGCGCTTCGGAAGCGTCATGGAGCCGGGGTTCCAGAACGTGAATCCATCGATGGTCTCACCGCGCGGTACGTGGGTATGGCCGCGAAGAAAGACAGTCCCACGGGCAAAGCCATCCATGGGCGGGATTTCGGGAATATGATGGCCGTGGCTGGCGTAAATCTGCAGGCCGTCGGCGTCAATGATGGCGCTTTCCGCCATGGGAAAAGGCACCAGCATACAGTCTATTTCCGCGTCACAGTTGCCCCGCACCGCCGTCACAGGAGCAAGATCCATGAGTGTGCGGAAGAGATCCGGCATACCTTTGGGACCATATCCTCCGGGAAGAGGATTGCGGGGACCGTGGTAGAGAAGGTCTCCGAGCAGGACAACCCTGTCAGGCTTCAGCTCGCGCACGCGGTCCGTGAGAAAAATGAGGCTGTCCGGAGCGCCGTGCAGATCGGAACCGATGACCATCCTCATGAACGATTCTCCTTCACGCGCGTGCCGGCGTCCCAGGAAGCGCGGTCTATGGCTTCCTCAATGAGCATGACGGGAATTTCCTCCCGTATGGGATAAACCACGCCGCAGTGACCACAGAAAAACCCCTCGGGTTTCTCCGCGCCAGGCAGAGCGGTCAGCGCGCCTCCGCACTTCGGGCAGACCAGAATCTTCAGCATTTCCTCAGTGTTCATGTTTTTCTCCCAAAAGGCGGTCAGTTCCGCCCGGACTCTCCGCCTCACTTACTGAGGACGGGGTGGTCGATATTCGTTTCGCGGGTAATGTAGATGGGGCGGCGCTTGATTTCAAGATAGATCTTGGACATGTACTCGCCGATGACGCCCAGGAAGAAAAGCAGGACGCCGCCGATGAAGAGATCAACTGATACGCTGGAGGCCCAGCCTGCAACGGGATCGCCGAAGAGAATCTTCTTCACCAGCACGTAGGAGAGATAGCCGAGAGAGAGCGTCGACGCCAGGACGCCGATCACCGCGGAAATAATCAGCGGGAACGTCGAGAAAGCCACGATGCCGTCAATGGCATAGAGAAAAAGCTTGAAAAAAGACCATTTCGTCTCGCCGGCCACGCGCTCTACGTTCTCGTACTCCAGCCACTTCGTCCGGAATCCGACCCAGCCGAACAGGCCTTTCGAGAAACGGTTGTATTCCTGCATGGAGAGAATGGCGTTCACGAACTTTCTGTTCATGAGCCTGTAATCCCTGGCCCCGTCCACGAGATCAACCTTGGAGATGCGGCTCATAAGTTTGTAGAACTGTCTGGCGAAGAAAGAACGGATCTTCGGCTCGCCCTTTCGTGTGACGCGGCGCGTGGCCACGGAGTCGTACTCCCCGTCTTTCACATAACCATACATTTCAGGAAGCAGGGACGGCGGATCCTGGAGGTCCGCGTCCATGAGTACGCAGAAATCGCCGCGGGCGTTCTCGAGGCCCGCGTAAATCGCGGATTCCTTGCCGAAATTACGGGAGAAGGACAGATAGCGTACATGGCTGTCCTTCGCGGCCAGTTCCTTCATTTCACGGAGCGTCCCGTCCGTCGATCCGTCATCCACAAGGATGAGTTCGTAGCTCACGCCTTCGATCCGGGCAATATCCCTGCAAAACTCCTGGTAAAAAAGAGCCAGGCTCTTTTCCTCGTTATAACAGGGCACAATGGCTGAAATATCCACGTTCCACACCTCTTTTGCAGGTACCTTTCACGCAGAAAGGGGGCGGCGGGAGAAAGAGTTCCCCGCCGCCCCCTTGGATACAGCGTTATTCAGGGAAAGAGAAGAGCTAGGGGACGAGCTTCACCTCGTATCCTCCCTTCAGGTACTTCTGCGCCACGGCGCGCACATCTTCGGGCGTAAGTGTTTTCACCTTGCCGATGATGTCCTTTTCCATGTCGAGGGGCTCGCCGAGGCAGGAAAGCGTAGCCGCTTCCTCACTGCGGGAAGAAAGGCTCTGGCGTCCCCTGTAGTAGCTGCCCTCAATCTGGTTGACGCCGGAAGCGAGGAGCTCCTTCGGCAGGGGCTTGTCACAGACGTCCCGGATGATACGCTCAAAGCCCTCGCGGGCCTTATCCACGCGGTCGGGGGTTGTGCCGATATAGAAGAGCATGAAGCCGCATTCGGGGCGGTAGCGGTTCACAGCAGTCACCGTGTATCCGAGTCCCTCCACATCCCTGAGCTGGCTGAAGAGCAGACCGCTCTGGCCATCGAGGACGGACTGCAGGAGTTCGAGTGCGGGGGCATCAGGGCTGGTGCGCTTCACGGTCGGGAAGATGAGCATGAGATGGGCCTTGTTGCGCTTGGGCACAGGCAGGCTGAGCACCTTTTCCTTCGTCCACTGGGGAGCGCTCACGGTCACGGCTTTTTCTGAAGGCTTCGGCAGAGACTTCGCGAACGCGAGCACACTGTCCCTGTCGAACGAACCGCACACGGCGAGAGACCAGGGCTGTCCTTTCTGTTTCTTCCAGTAGGAGAGGACATCATCGCGCGTGAACCGGCGGATATTTTCCATGCTGCCAAGGGGATCCATGCCATAGGGATGTCTGCTTCCGAAGAGGAAGGGAGGCACCTTGGCAGCTGCGAGGGCCATGGGATTGTCTTCCCGCTGCATGAGGGAAGCAGCCATGTCCCGCGCCTCACGGGTCATTTCCTGGGCGCTGAAGGACGGTTTCTCCATCATGGTGGTGATGTAGCCGAAAACGTCACCGCTGTAGCGGGTGGGCGAAGTGGCACTGATAACGAAGGTCTGCAGACCGGCCCTGACAGATACGGAAGCGGCCCTCTCTGCGAGGAACTTCTCAGAAGCCGAACGATCCATGCCGCCGCATCCGTCCGTGAGCGTGGCCGCAGTCAGGGTGTCGAGGCCGGCTTCAGAGGGACTGAGCAGAGCATTGCCGCCGCTCTGGGCGAGGGTCATAGACATATAGGGGATGGTATGGTCCGGCAGCAGGATGACCTTGCGTCCGCCGCCGAGATCGACGATTTCACGTCCGTTTTCCACGGCAGCCGCGCTGGCGTGGCTGGTGGTCTGAGGCACTGGCCAGAGAGAATTCAGCTCCGCTGCGAGATCGGGAAGCTGGGCGTCCCTGGGCGCAAGCACACGCACGACCATGCGCTCAGGACGGATATAGCGCGCGTACATCGCGGCCATATGTTCGAAATTCACCTGGCGCTGGGCCGTCCGGATATTCTCCTCTCCCTGCCGGCCGCCAAGATCAAATTCCATGAGGGCGCGCCAGGAGGCGAGGCCGTTCAGCGTCTCGGCGGAACGGTCAAAGCTGTCCTCGAGGTTATACTTTGCGCGCTGCATTTCCTTTTCCGTGAAGACGTTCATCTTCAGGCCCGAGAGATCCTTCACCAGGGAAGAGAAGAAGGGCTTCACGTTCTTCGCGTCCAGTACAGCGGTAATGGTGAACATACCCACGCGGTTCATGCCCGAGTTGGAGACGTCGATACTGTCCACCAGATGCTTTTCAAGGTGATATTTGCGTTCGAAATAGGCGGTGCCGTCGCCCGTCAGAAGATAGCTCAGGACATCGAAGTCGAGGCTCCTCAGATCCCTGAGCCCAGGAACGGCAAAGGAAACACCAAGATAGACCTTATTCCAGGGGCCGCGGACCACCCTGACCCGTTCGGTTCCGGGAGCGCAGATCAGGGCATCGATGTCCACCGGCTTTTCGTCGGGGAGCACACTGCCGTCCTTAAGGCCGCTGAAGGTCTGCTCCACGTACTGGCTGACGGCCGCGGGATCCACGTTGCCGGCGACTACGAGAAGCATGTTCTGGGGCTGGTACCAGCGGTCGATGTAGGCTCTCAGGCTATCACTGGTCACGGCTCTGATGGTGTCGCGCGAGCCGATGATGAGGTGCTCATAGGGTGTCCCGGCGAGGGAAGCCGTCTGGAGATCCTGATAAAGGCGCCTTTCGGGATTATCCTCGTTGCCCTCGAGTTCGGAAATGATGACGGTCTTCTCGCTCTCAAGTTCCTTCGGATCGAGCGCGGGATGGAAGGCCATGTCGCGTACCACATCGATGCCGGTCTTCCAGTGCTGGGACGGCATGTCCGTGAGGTAGCAGGTCTTGTCAAAACTCGTGTAGGCGTTGAGATATCCGCCAAGGGCCTCCACGTCCTTCGCCAGCTGTCCCTTGGGGCGGGCTTCCGTCCCCTTGAAGACCATGTGCTCGAGAACGTGGCTGATGCCGAACTGCGCGGGCTCCTCATGGGTGGATCCCGTACGGACGTAAAGACGGGTACAGACAATGGGGAAACGGGTATCCTTCAGAATATAGACGGACAGCCCGTTGGGAAGGCGAAGGCGGGTTTCCTGGCCGGCGGCCTGTGATGCGGCAGCCGGGGTACCCGCAGCCTGCGGCGCTTTTGCCGGTGAATCTCCGTCAGCAGCCATGGCTGAGGGAGCGGCGAGCGCCAGGCCCGCAGCCAGGGCCAGGGAACGTATCTGTTTTAATTTCAGCATGTACACTCCGTGTTTTTAGGCGCGTGAAGCGCCCGTTGTCTGAATCAGTCGTCAGCAGAGTTATATGTGGCATCTTCCCGCGGATCAATTCACGGGATTTGAGTGACAGACGTTCTCTGCTATGCCATGATAGTCTTACTTACGGGAGCTCCTCCGGACAGTTCCTCTGAGCCTGGCGGGTTTCCAGTCCACGTACAGGGTTTCGGGGGAACACCCTGGTACGCCCAGCAGTGCAATGAACCGCGCCGGCGTGTTCCCTGAAGGTTCTCAG
>ONPA01000162.1 GCA_900319575.1 uncultured Desulfovibrio sp.
AAAGTTGTGAACCGTTGCGGAACTGCCAGCCTGCGGACGCGGTCGCCCGTGCTCCCGGGCAGGCGGCCTCGGGAAGAAAAATCCCTTCCGCCCTGTATATAAACACAAGTTTCCCTTCTGGCAACGCCGCATAAAGAGAATAAAACGCTTCTGCTGTCAGCAGATGGTGATCCTTTCGAGATCGTCCGGCACGTATATCCTGCCGCCGAAAAAGGCACGGCCCTCTTCAGTGTAGAGTTCCCTGCGGCGCGGGAGATTTCTGTCTTCAGTGTGGTAGAGAATGAGATTTTCCACGCCCATGCGTGCCGCGTTCTCACAGGCTTCCTTCACGGTGGAATGGAGCTTTTCGTGCGGCGTGAAGATATCGCTCTGGGACTCGAGGCAGAAAGCCTCGTGCATGAGCCACGCGCTTCCCCTGGCGTACGGTTCCCCGGAAGGGCTCAGGGGTTCGTCGCCGAGGCAGGTAAATTTTCCGCAGGGGAGGTACATAGAAAAACCGAACTGCTTCGCCTTGACGGAGCGCACGTCGAAGAAAACGGTCTTATGCCCGAGGATTTCCCTCTCCTCCCCGTCAGCCACAGGAACAAAAAGCACGCGGGAGCCTATGTGCCGCGTCTCCTTTTCGCGGATCAGCATCAGAACGATGGAGCGGATGATATCAAGGAGCTCCTGGTGGGCGCAGACCGTAAGCGTGCCCCTGTAGGTGCCCTTGTTGATGTTCTGGCAGATGGTACGGATCATCCAGATGACGCCCATGACGTGATCCACGTGCTTGTGCGTCACATAAATGGTATGGATTTCATCCACGGAGACGCCCGCCTTTTCAAGCTGGACGAGAATCCCGTTGCCGCCGCCGGCGTCCACGAGCAGGCGCTCCCCGTTTCCGCTGAGCAGAAAACACGTATTGTAGCAGCGGGTCACCATGGCGTGGCCGGTGCCGAGCATGAGAAGTTCCATTTGCCGTCCTCCCCGGAAGAAAAAAGTTCCGCAAAGAGCTACCGCCTCCAGCTTTTCACGTAAAGCCCCGGAGGACGCGGTCAGTATGCAGAGAGGCATTTTTCCGCGGGGCTGACGCATCAAAAAAATCAGGTGGCTGCGGGGCTCCGGACGAAAAGAGGACGCCGGTCCGGGGACGCTCCGTCCCGGAGCCATCATATTATTTACTGACGCCGGGGAAGATCGGGAGCCGCGGATAACGGGATGGGGATGCCGGAAAGGGCGTCACAGGGCTCACGGAATCTTCCCTGTTCCGGGTTGCAGGCCCAGGCTGAGCCAGATGCGTCAGCCATGTGTTTTTCCGCTTTTTATCTAGACATCCTTTCGGAGGATAGTTATTATTAATCAGGCCAGAGGTCTAAGTATTGTCAGACAGGCAGACTGCGCCGAGATAAAAATTCCGGCGCAAACGGGTTTCTCCCCTCTCAAGAAAAACATTTTCCTGCCCGTACTGCCCCTGCAGACGCCTCCTCTGGCACGGCTGATAACTGTATCCGCTGCGGAGGACGCCAGACATACGTCCGTGGGATGGGCTGTCCCGCACACGTATCCGATCCGGTGTTTTCCCCAAGCAGAAACCATCAACAGAGGATTGTGTTACTGCCGCCATAAGGCGAAGGGGCATAGAAATGTACAGAGTAAACGACCTGGTGGTTTACCCCGCTCAGGGCGTGGGCAAGATCAACCGCATCGACAGCAAGTCCATGGCGGGAACCAGCTGCGACTTTTACAGGGTCTGCATTCAGAACAGCAATATCACGCTGATTGTCCCTGTAAAGAACGCGCAGAATGTCGGACTGCGCCGTCTCGTCAGTAAGGACAAGGCATCACGGATACTCGAGGCTCTGAAGAACGGCACGGACAAGCCGGTCTTCGTCGGCCAGAACTGGAACCGGCGGTTCAGGGACTACATCGACAAGATGAAGAGTCCGGATCTGAAGGTTGTCGCCGGAGTCCTCCACGAGCTTCTGGTCATAGGACGCAGGAAGGATCTGTCCTTCGGCGAACGCCGCCTGAAGGAACAGGCCATGAGCCTTGTGGCCGGCGAGCTTTCCGAAGTGCTCGGCATCAAGGAAGAGGACCTGAAGAAGGCGCTCTATGACCTTTACGCGCCCGTCGCGCCTGACGCCGGTGCCAGGGTGGCACCCGCTTCCGGAGAAGCCGGGCGCGCGCACAGAGCCTGAGGACCAGAGCACAGGAAGAAGCCTCCACACATACCAGAAAAACGGACAGGAACGCCCGCAAAGAATATCCTCCTTTCCTGTCAGCAGAAGAAGGGCTTCCTGTCCGCATTATCCTGACAGTCCATCGCATTATTTCCATCCCGGCAGGCCGTCCAGCGCGCAGCAGAGGCCCGGCACATCCCCAGTCGGGGAGCGCCGGGTGCGCAGCCGTCTTTCCCGGGACTCAGTAAAAGAGGTAATCATGTCATTTATCAGTATTGACGCTTCGCGCTGTCTCGGAGATGGTCTCTGCGTGCGGGACTGCGTCTGTCACTGCATACGGATGAAGGACGGCCGCGCCTATTTCAGGGATCTCGCGGGATGCGCCTGCATCCGCTGCGGGCACTGCGCCGCCATCTGCCCGGCCGGCGCCGTAAGCATGGACGGTCTGGAGGCCGGCGTCCTTCCCAAGGTGCCGGAGAACACCATCACGGCTGACGATTTTTCCGGGCTGGCCAAATCCCGCCGCTCCACGCGCCTCTTCGAGGACAGGCCCGTGCCAAGGAAACTCCTCCGCAGGGCCCTGGACACGGCCCGCTACGCCCCCACAGCCAAGAATGTCCAGGGAGTGGGATGGGTGGTCCTCGATGACCGCGCCAAGATCCAGGCGCTGGCTGCCGTCACCATCAACGCCATGCGCGGCATGAAGGGCTTCCAGAATGAGTGCGCCGCCTTTGACAGGGGCCGGGACGTCATCCTGCGCCACGCCCCCTGCGTCATCTTCGCCCACGCGAAGAACGAGACAGACGGTCTGTGCTTCTCCGACTGCGCCGTGGCTCTCACCTATCTCGAATTCATGCTCTACACCCTGGGACTCGGCACCACCTGGGCCGGGTACGTCGTCGAAACGGCGCAGAAGACTCCCGCCATCCGTGACTACCTCGGCCT
>ONPA01000102.1 GCA_900319575.1 uncultured Desulfovibrio sp.
ACACTGCGCTGACTTGGTTCCCTAAATTGCTGAACCGTATCAGAGCGTTGCCCCAAAACCTTGCACTTGGAATGAAAACTCACAGGAGATGACTGCGTGTTCCGGATGAAGGAAAGGGTCGAGCCTCTTCACGTACCCGGCCCAGAGTCGTATCCTTAGAGGAATGGCTCCTGACAAAACCGCAGCCGGTCCCTCCCTCCCCCATTCCCATCCCGCCATTTCCGGAGACGCTTCCCATGAATATTGTCGTATGGTCCGATATAGCCTGTCCCTTCTGTTACATCGCCGGCACACGCGTGCGCCGGGCCCTGAAAGCCCTGCACGCCGAAGATCTCTTCACCATTGAGAGGAAAAGCTACGAACTTTCTCCTCAGATCACGGTCTCCGAACCCTGCCTCAGCTTCTACGCGAAGAAGATGGATGTCACGGAGGAAGACATCGCGCCCGGACTCAGAAAAATCGAACGCGAGGCCGCCAAGGACGGGCTTGTCTTCCACTACGACAGAGCCATCGCCGCAAACACTTTCAACGCCCACAGGCTCGTCAAGTACGCCGCGGCGCACGGCGTGCCGGACATGCTTGACCGCCTCTTCGAGGCTCATTTCCGCGACGGTCTCGACGTGGGAAGCCGCGATGTTCTCGAAGAACTCGCCCGCAGGGAAGGGCTTTCCGCCGGTTTTCTGGACACGGAACAGTACGCCGCGGAGGTCCGCGGGGACGAGGAAGAGGCGAAGAAACTCGGCATACGCCTTGTGCCGCACTTCATCATTGACGGAAAGCTCACGTACAAAGGGGCCCTCTCGCAGGACTACATGACCGGCGTGTTCAGAAACATCATGCAGAAGAACAACCTGCTGCCCCCTGAGGGAAAGGGCATCACATGCGGCCCGGACGGCTGCACGCTCGGATAGACAGAGGGAGGGAGCGCGGGAAGAAGCTGCCCTGACGGACAGTCCTTCCCGCGGCCCCGGAAAAGGGCGGCAGACAAAGGAGGAAAAGGCCGGCGCCTTCCCGCCTAGTCGCCGTATTTCTTCATCTGCGCGCTGAGTTCGGCGATTTTCGCCTTCTTTTCTTCGTCAGACATGGTCTGGCTGTCCTGGATCTTCACTATCTGACGGTAGCACTCGATTTTTCTGAGCGGGATAAGCTGGCTGTCGTCCGAGGCCCTGAACCCTTCCCTGTTAATTTTCTGAAGCTGCGCGCGTTCGGCAGCGGCGTCAGGCCCTTTGGTGCCGTAGTCAAGCACGAAGGCCTTTATCTTCGCCTTGAGATCGTCCGGCAGGGCCTTGCGCCACACCATGGGGTTATCTGGGATCACGGGAGACGTCCAGACCACGCGCAGCTTCTCCGCGACATCGGGGTGCGTCCCGGTCAGCCTCTTCATGCTGGAACTGTTGAAGGTGGCCACGTCAGCCTTGCCGTTGGCCACAGCCATGGCATTGGCCTCGTGGCTGCCGTTCAGGGTGCGCTTAAAAATTTTCCTCGGATCGAGGTCACGTTTCGCGAAAATGTAGTAACCGGGCACGAGGTTGCCGGAAGTGGAATTGGGATCGCCATTGCTGAACGTAAGATCCTTCGCGTGGCTCAGCACGTCATCGAGCGTCTTCAGACTGCTGTCCTTATTGACGATGAGCAGGGAATAGTATCCGCTTTCCCCTCCGGCGGAGATGGCCTGGGCGAAGATTTCGCCGCCCGAGCGGTCGACCATGCCCATGGCGCCCTTGTTGCCGGTCCAGGCCACGTCGACCTTGCCGAAGCGCATGGCTTCGATGATGCCGGCGTAGTCAGAAGCAAAATACGCCTTCACCGGTACGCCAGTCCTTTTGGACATGGCCTCGATAAAGGGCTCCCAGAGCTGCTTCAGCGTGATCGACGACTCGGTGGAAATGATGCCGAAGGAAATGGCGGCGGGCTCCTCCGCGGCGCGGGCCTTCCCTCCCAGGCAGAGCACGGCCATGGCCAGCGCGCAGATCAGAAAACGCGAAAATTTCATTGTTCTTCCTCTTTTCATTTTTTTGGACGCATCCTGCGCCCGCTCTGCCTTGTAGCCACACTCCTTTGCCACAGTGTTACGAAAGCATGCCCGTCCGGTTACCCCGTCCTGCCTGCATAAATTTCTTGCTCTTAATTAATTAATCGATTAATTAATTACCTATGAACACACACTCTTCTCCCCGCAAAACGCCGGGGCGTCCCTCCGAGGGCGCAGGCGACAAAAGGGAAGCCATTCTCAGCGCGGCTCTCACCCTTTTCGCGTCACAGGGCGCCGCGGCGACGTCCCTTCCGGAAATCGGCCGGGCCGCGCACGTGACACCCGCCATGGTGCACTACTACTTCGGCGGACGCTCCGGGCTTATCGACGCCCTCATGGAGGAACGCATCCTGCCCGGCATACGCGAACTCTGGCAGAGTCTCGATGAACACTGCCTCGATGATCCCCGGGCTTTTCTCGTCTCCATTCTGGATCGCGTGCTCGCCAAGGTGGACAGCATTCCCGTCCTTCCCCAGCTCTGGGTGCGGGAAATTCTGACTGACGGCGGCGTCCTCAGGGTTCATCTGCTGGCACATCTCAGGGCAGAGCACATGCAGCCGAAAATCATCGAAGCTGTCCGGAACGCCCAGAGGAAAAAACTCATCAGCTCCGGCATCTGCCCCGGTCTCTTTATCCCCTCCGTGGTGGGCGCCATCATGCTTCCTCTTGCCGCTTCGGGCCTCCTCCGGGAACTTCCCTGGAATCAGGATTTCACCCGCGCCGAGCTGCGCAGGCATATTCTCACCCTTCTCCTGCACGGGCTTCTTCCCGGTCAGACGAGGTAATACCCATGAAATTTTCTGTTTCTCTCTTCTGCCTGATCGCTCTTTCCGGCCTTCTTCAGGGATGTTCCGGAGACGAAGGAAACGAATATCAGGGCTATGTGGAAGGGGAATACGTCTATCTTTCCTCCGCGCGCGCCGGCAGGCTCGAAAAGCTTCTGACCAGAAAAGGCAGCAGCGTTGAGTCCGGCGTGCTTCTCGCCTCGCTCGAAAGCGAATACGAGCGCCAGGCCGTGGCGAAATCAGAACGCAGCCTTGCCCAGACCCGCGCTCTTTACAACGATATGCTCACGGGAAAACGCCCGGCGGAAGTGTCCATGGCAAAGGCCCAGCTCGCGAAGGCCAGGGCCGATCAGGCGAACGCCTCCGCCGAACTCGCCCGCGTGGAAGCACTCTACCGCCAGAACGCCGTCTCGAAGAAGGAACTTGACAACCAGCGCGCCGTGTCCCGCTCTGCGGACGCCACAGTGGTGGAGATGCAGAAGCAGGTCGACGTCTATAACCTCCCCGAGCGTGAACAGCGCATCGCGGCCCAGAAGGCCGCCGTGGAAGCGGATGAGGCCGCCCTCGCCCAGGCCCGCTGGGAACTCGGCCAGAAGGAAATCCGTCCGTCCCAGGCCGGCCTCGTCTACGACACGCTCTACAGGGTCGGCGAATGGGTGCCCGCAGGAAGCCCCGTCATCCAGCTCCTGCCCCCCGGCAACGTGAAGATCCGCTTCTTCATACCGGAAAAGCGCGCGTCCGCCCTGCACATCGGGGATAACGTCACCGTCTCCATGGACGGCGCGTCTCCCGTCAGCGCAAAGGTCACCTATATCGCCCAGAACGCCGAGTACACGCCCCCTGTCATCTACTCCAATGAAACACGGAGCAAGCTCTGCTTCATGGCCGAGGCTGAGACAGACGAGCGCACAGCTGCCGGCCTGCATCCGGGGCAGCCCGTCAGCGTGGTTCTGCGATGAATACCCAGACTGAAGAACGGCCGGAGTCCGCGGCGCCCGCCATCGACGTGCACGGCCTGACCAAACGGTTCGGGAAGAAAACGGTGGTGGATAACGTGTCCATGACCGTGAAACGCGGCGAGATCTACGGATTCCTCGGCCCCAACGGCAGCGGCAAGACCACCTGCATACGCATGATGTGCGGCCTGCTCACTCCGGACGCGGGCACAGGAACATGTCTCGGCTGGGATATTATGAAAGACAGCGTGGAGATACGCCGGCACGTCGGCTACATGACCCAGCGCTTCTCCTTCTGGGAAGATCTCTCCATCCGGGAAAACCTGGATTTCGTGGCAAGGCTCTTCGAGGTGCCGGACAGGAAAGGCGCCGTGGAAAAGACGCTTGAGGAGCTCGGCCTGACCGGCCGCGCGGAGCAGCTGGCAGGTTCGCTCTCTGGCGGCTGGAAGCAGCGCATGGCCCTCGGGGCCTGCATGCTCCACAGGCCCGATCTCCTGCTTCTCGATGAACCCACGGCCGGCGTCGATCCCACGGCCCGCCGCGACTTCTGGGACGAACTGCACGAACTGGCAGCCCGCGGCATCTCCGTTCTCGTAAGCACGCATTACATGGACGAGGCGGAACGCTGTCACAAACTCGCTTACATCGCCTACGGCCGCCTCATGGCCACGGGCACGGCTGACGAGGTCATCGCCGGCCAGGGACTGACCACTCTGGCCGTTTACGGTCCGGACCTGTCAGAGCTTCAGACGAAGCTCAGAAAAACATCCGGTGTGGAGCAGACGGTCATGTTCGGCACGGTTCTGCACGCGAGCGCCCGTGACGAGGCCGCTCTTGAGAAGGCGGTCTCCTCCTGTCTCGGCGCCGGCTGCCGCATGGAGCCCATTTCCACAGGCCTCGAAGACGTCTTCATCTACATGATGGCGCATTCGCAGGACAATTTCGGGAGCGCAAAAAAATGACGCACCGCGTATTCTCCCTCAGGCGCTGCCTCGCCATAGCCTACAAGGAAGCCCTTCAGCTGCGCCGCGACCGCTTCACGCTCGGCATGATCATCGGCATCCCCGTGGTCCAGCTCCTCCTCTTCGGCTACGCCATCAACAACGACCCCAAACACCTGCCCACAGCCTTCGTGCCTGGAGAGGAGACCATATTCACGCGCAGTGTGGGATCCGCCCTGCGCGCTTCCGACTATTTCAGAATAACCGGGGTCATGAACGAGGAAGACGCGGAAAACGCTCTCAAAAGCGGTGACGTCTCCTTCGTCATCAATATCCCCACTGACTTCACCCGCCGCCTTCTGCGCGGCGAAAAGCCGTCTATGCTCATTGAAGCAGACGCTACGGATCCCACGGCCACCGCAGGCGCCATCGGCGCCGTGCAGGGCATCGTCGAGTCCGTGCTGAAGAGGGACATGAAAGGACCGCTCTCCTCCCTGGCTCCCGTATCCCAGTCCTTCTCCATCACGGCCCACAAAATGTACAACCCCGAGGGCCTCACCCGCCTCAACATCGTTCCCGGGCTCATCGGCGTCATCCTGGCTCTCATGACCTGCATGCTCACGAGCATGGCCCTGACGCGCGAGCGCGAGCGCGGCAACATGGAAAACCTGCTCGCCTCGCCGGTCACGCCCGTCGAAATCATGCTCGGCAAGATCACGCCCTATATTGTCACGGGTCATATCCAGGTGGGCATCGTGCTGGCCCTGGCCGTCTTCCTTTTCAAAGTGCCCTTCACCGGGGATCCGGCCGCCCTCTATGCGGCGTCCGTGCTCTTCATCGCCGCCAACCTCACCGTGGGCGTCACCATTTCCGCCGTCGCCAGGAACCAGCTCCAGGCCATGCAGATGACCTTCTTCTACTTCCTGCCCAATATCATGCTCTCGGGCTTCATGTTCCCCTTCTACGGCATGCCCGAATGGGCGCAGTATATCGGTTCCGTTTTGCCCCTGACCTATTTCAACCGCCTCGTGCGCGGCATTCTCCTCAAGGGCTGCGGCTGGCAGGACATCTGGCAGAATCTCTGGCCCATCGCCGCTTTCACGGCTGCCCTCATGGGCGTGGCCGTCCGCGCCTTCAGGCGCACGCTCGACTAGCCCCGCCTCTCTCAGCGGATGGCTGCGGCAAGCCGCCTCAGCCACAGGTAATCGTCAGCCGCGGCGCAGATCAGAAAGCCGCCGGGAAGGCCATCCTGCCCGCCAATGACGGTGAGATTCTCCCCGTCCCGGACGGGAGCGCGGACGAGCGCGAGATCGGAAAGCCCGAGACGCAGCGCGAGATCCCTCTCTCCGCCCCGGACCCGGTATTCCTCCACGGGCACGCCGAGTGCGGCGCCGAGAGCCCGCACGCGCGGCAGGGATGAGGCGCCCGAAAGATCCGGCGGCACGCCAAGCATCACGCGCCCCGCGGCTTCCACCCGGTCAAGCGCGGAAATCACGGGCAGGCCGCGGGCAAAGATATTCCGCCCCGCTTCCGAGGCCGGACGCACGGTCACAAAGGCCGGATCCTCGCGGGACACGATGCGGCCCGCCTCCATGATCAGAATGCTGTCGGCCATGCCGCGCGCGAAGGACGCCTGGTGGGTAACAACGATAATGGTGCGTCCCCCGCCGCGCAGGCCGCGGATGATGTCCAGAACCTCGCTCACGTTGGAAGGATCGAGGGATGAGGAGGGCTCATCAAAGAGCATAAGTTTCGGGCGCATGGCCAGCATGCGGGCTATGGCTCCGCGCTGCCTCTGGCCGCCGGAAAGCTGTCCCGGATAGCAGTCAGCCCTGTCCCTGAGACCTACTTGTTCAAGAAGGCGCATGGCCTCTTCACAGGCCTTTTCCCTGTCCTCCTTCAGAACGGCCACGGGAGCCAGGGTGATGTTCCGCAAAAGAGTGAGATGACTGTAGAGCTGCTCGCCCTGGAAAACCATGCCTACCTCGCCCCTTCCCGTGGTGCGCCATCCCGGCCGGCTGCGGACCTGTCCGCCGAGGCGCACTTCTCCGGCATCGATGGGATCGAGGCCGGCCACGGCCCTGAGCAGAGTCGTCTTCCCGCACCCGCTCGGACCGCAGAGGGCGAGGCAGTGCCCCTCCTGAAGAGTCAGGCTCACGTCCCTGAGGACGGGAATCCCCCCGCGAAGAGACGTGACGCGGGAGACTTCAAGAAGCGGGGCGCCTGCGTTCATGATCCCTTCCTACTCTGCCCAGACAGGGAGTCTGCCGGAAGTGGGCGGCAGGGGATAGCGGCCCTCGGGACCAAACCAGACATCGTAAATCTTCTGGTAGGTGCCGTCCATGATGAGGCTCCGCAGAGCCGCGTTCACGCGATAGCGCCACGCGGACTGGTTGCGGGGCACGCCGATGCCGTAATAGGTGGGGCTGTAAATCTCGCCCACGGCCTCAAAGCCTCTGTCT
>ONPA01000085.1 GCA_900319575.1 uncultured Desulfovibrio sp.
AGTCCCGTTCAGTGTGATCGTGTTTGATGCGGCGCCGGCTGCGCCGCTCACGAAAACCGCGGAGGCTCCTCCTGTAAGGGTTACAGAAGAATTCTGGGTGCTTCCATTATTCATTGTCACCGTGTTGCTGTCAGAGGCGCCCTGCAGGGAATCAGTGAACGTCAGTGAACTGAAAATAGGCTCGTGTCCGTCAGGCACTGACTGGGCGGAGCCGCTGGCGGACAGTTCTGTTCCTGTGAAATCGAAAATATTGTTGTCTGCTTCAAGTCTGCTTCTGACGAACGTGATGGAGCCGCCGCCGGCAGCTCCTGCAGACGCGTACGCAGAGGAGCCTGTATAGTAAGTCAGCTTGTTAGTGGAGACAGTCCCTTCATCGGAATTCAGAATGCGGAGTTCTGACGGGCTAAGTCCGCTGTTATCCGTCCCGGTGGCTGTCAGGTGAGTTCCATTAAGCTCGATGAGGTAGTTGTGCGGCGCATCCGTTCCGGTAGGAGTGACAGGCTTATCGCCCGGACCTTCGAACTTGCCTGCATCAGGCAGGTACGAAAATGTTGTTCCGTCCTTTGCCGTGAACTCTCCGTGGTACTGGTCAATTTCCGTGTAGGACGGTGCGTCATCGGCCTGCGCCTCAGCCCAGGGATAAAGGGACAGCCAGGCTGCCGCGGCAGCCGCAGTGAGGGCCGCGTATCTGCTTCCCCTTTTGTCGGGACGTGAAGCAGAGGGGAAGAATTTCAGACAAAATCCTGCATCTGCAGCAGCAGGAAGGGCGTGCTGCCTCATCTGCCTGCAAACGTTTCTGACAGCCATGAAAAATGTCTCCTTGTGACTTTTTCCAGTACTGCCCCTGTATCAGTGCGGGATTTTCTCCTGAGTGGTTTGTGAAAATGGAAGCGGCGCCGGAACGATTAAAAAATAACGGCTATTAATTATAATGGTAAACAATTCTAATCGCAATGTTTTAACAAAGAGTTAATCAGGGGGTGAATTTCTCATTCAGGTGCAGGTTGTTTCAGAAGGCGTTGTTTAGTTCTTCATTGGAGCGTCCCTGCGTTGTCTTTCCCCCTGAGGCTTTTCCAGGCCGATTGGTTATATGCCGGGAGTTTGTATATTTGAAAAACAGAATGGGACGAACAGTCCGCATTCAGTCTTTTGATACCATGCTGGCTTTTTCCCGACGCTCACCGGTAATGAATTTGGTTGTTTCCTTAGGAAGGATTTTGCCGGACATCCTCAATGCCCTGCAGAAATTTTCTGTGGCGCAGAATGCAGCCTTTGCCCTATTTTCAGCATAAAATTGTAGAATTTCATCTGCATCCACACTAACATGATTTTAGTTCACCGGATTCACCTGTTTTTTTTGCAAAACTTGTCCTAGCTGAAAGCTGAGCCGGTTGCTCCTCTTTTTGTTCCTCTCCCGAAAAAATTGACCGGGTAGCTCATGGATTTGCTGAAAAATCCCTTCAACCTGTTGAAAGTCAGTCCGCGTGACAGCCAACAGCGTATCATGGAAACCGTTAGCGGGGACGGGCAGGGCAGTGTTTCGCAGATGCGCCGCGATGCCGCCTACACGTTGTGTGACCCATTTAAACGGCTGCGAGCCGAGGTTGCCTGGCTGCCCGGGCTTGACGCCAGCCAGGTAGAAATTCTTCTCGGACGTCTGAAGAAAGCGCCGGAGATGCTGATCCGGGAAGATAACCTGCTGCCCACGGCCCGCGTTAATCTTCTGACGTCGGCCTTCAAAAGGATTAAAGATCCGCCGGCTGCTGTCATGGTGCATTGGGTGACTGCCATCATCGACGCGTATGGAAAAGTTTCCCTCGACATTCTCATGCCACTCATCAATGCCGCCCGTTCGGCAGCGGGTTTTCCTGTGGTGTCGGACAGGAAGGCCGTTCAGGCAGAAGTTGTGAGGCAGCGGATTACCTGCAGCACTGCCATTTTCAGGAAGCTGACGGAGCTTCCTGATGACGATTTCAGACAGGCCGTTACGGAAATCGTCGACCTGGAGACGGAGCAGGGGAAGCATAAGGCTCCGGACATGCTGAATGACCTTGTATCGCGGTATCAGCGCCGGGAAAAAGATTTTCTCTACGAGTCGTATCCTGAAAATCTGGTAAATAAACTGGCCAGCATGGCACGCGAGGGCCAGACCGGCGATCCTCTGACTTCTGTGGCCGATGCTCTTGCCGCGTCGGCAAAAGCCTGGGACAGGATAGCGCGGCCGATCCGGATTTTCGCCGTGAGCCGCGGGGGCGATGATAACGCCAGCGAGCGCATCGCCGGGCTCATCCATAACACAGCTGTCGATATGTATGTCATGTATGGCAGAGAGGACATTTTTTATAAATTTATGACCCTCCTGAAGGAAACGTTTACGGGTGTGACCTGTGTCGCGTACCTCGTTTCCGGGACAGACCGCGCGTTCGCGGACTTTGTGAGCAGGGTGGAAGAAGAAAGGCAGAAAAAGCTGAGGGACGAAGCTGCCGCGTTCTGCAGGAACGCTGTTGGCGCGGCAAAGAGCAGCCCGGCCTGCGCTCTTGAGCAGGCGAAGCAGATTCTCGGGCGTGCGCCTTCCCTGATCAGCACGCTGCGTTCAAGGAGAGAGGTAAGACAGGAAAATATCAGCGCTGTCAGCAACTGCATCGCCCAATCGCTTCTGGCATGCGTTCTGGCAATGAAAGAAGTCAGGCCGGACGGGGCAGAAGAAGTAGACAGTATTCTGAATTCCGCTGTACTGTACGCTGAATCAGAAAATATAAAGTCTGAGATAAGGAGATATCAGGAAAGCATAAAAAGAGAAGATGATACAAATCTGTATAGAATTTTCTTTATATTTTGCTGCATTATGGCTTTGATTATATTTCGTGTGTCAAAATGCAGTCACACTACAGAGGTAAAACAGACAGAAGTTCCGGGTGCCAGAGAAAATTTTATCAGTTTCCCATACAGCACGTATGCCGGGAGCCGCAATGATTATCCGGCGGGAAAGGTGCCTGAGGATGAACCGTTTTACGCAGATCCGCCAGATAAGTCCGGCTCCCTGCTGACCCTGCCGCAAATCCGGTCCTGTGTGAGGATGGGCACTTTTCTGAAATTGGCCAGGCAGGGGATCTCAAACGCGCGGGGCATAGAGGCGTACAACTCTTCCGTTCGCGAGTACAACAGGCGCTGCGGGTATTTCCGTTATCGCCGGGGCGACCTGCAGCAGGCACGCAGGGATGTGGAGAGGCATCGCGGGGATATTGAGAAGGAGTCAGCCAGATGGGCGCAGGAAAAGAGCCGCTAAGGGGAACCCTCTGTCCCTCCCGGAACATGGATTCCGGGATTCGGGAAACAGGGGCCGCCGCGCTGAAAGTTTCAGGGATGGGACGTCATATGCTCCGTACCGCTGCCGCTTTTGTTCTCATGCTGTTCTGTGTTTCTCCGTGCCTGGCCGCTCTTCCGGCAGAGAGATGGGAAGCCCTGAGTATTGAGGAACGTGCCGCTTTTCTTGAAGGCTGGCAGAGCGGAATCCAGGCGTCCTGTGCCGGCGGCTGGGACGGGCTGGACAATCTGCTGCGCGGGAGCACGCTCTCCTTTGGACTGCTCGCGGATAAGGTGACCCGGATATATCATGAAGAAAAATACGCAAATGTCCCTGCCAGTATAGTGATCCCTGTTGTCATCATGAATTTCCATGAAAAACTTGGGAATGAAGAGGCTTCCCGCCTGCTCGATGATTCCCTCCAGACATTCAACAGGCGGGCTGCTGAGCAGATCAGGGCCGGCGCTCCGGGAGCGGATGAGACCTGGGCGCAGCTCTGGATGAAGATGAGCGTGAGGGAACGCATCAGCACCGCAGCCGGCTGGGTGTACGGTCACGTGGATTCCAAAGAGTTCCGTGGAGAGAATCTGTGCGGGCTTTCAGAGGAGAGCCGTGTCCCGTCTGTAAAAATTGGGAATGTCGTATCTGAGATTTACAGGCAGCCGGCCTACAGGAAAGTGCATGAAAGTTTTGTGATCTGGGAAACCCTCCGGTTCCTGAACAACAAAATCAGCAGCAGTCAGCTTCATCAGCAGCTCGATACCGCTGCGAAGTCCGGGGATAAAAGTGCCGTCCGCGAGGAAAGGCCTGTGGATTTTGGTGGCAGTCCGGAGCCTGAGATTCCGGATGTCGTGAATGAGCCTGCGAAGAACCGGGGAAAACACGGGGATTATGAGGAACTGCAGCGAATCCTGAAAGAAGCCGGCAGACTGTGAGGATTTTCCGGCGGCGGAACGGCCCGAAAGCGTACTGGCCGCCCCCGGAGAAAACACGTGACCCGGATTTTGACAAAACCACTCTGGTTGGAAGTATCATGCGTCAGTCAGACTGGCTTTTTCACCTTTTGTCTCTTTTCCGGAGGCCTTTTTTATGCTCCGCTTCGCTGGCGTCTTTGTTCTGCTGCTGTCCTTCTGTCTGCCATGCCGGGCCGAAACGTTCGCCGATATGTGGAATGGCAGCGGCCTGGCTGAACATTGCTTTTATCTGGCGGGCTGGCTGGATGGGACCAGAGGTATCTGCGGCTCCAGAACGGATGATTTGTGCGGGCTTGTGAAGGGAAACTTTGATCTTCAGTCCATGGAACGCATTGTGTCCATCGTTTATGAGCTTCCCCTGTACTGGGAAGTTCCCTATACATCGGTTTTTGGTCTTTCCCTGCGGTACCTGGAGGGCAAAATCGGCACCGAAGACTTTGCCCGCAGGCTTAACGCGGCAGCTGACGGGCGGGAGAGGTACGCCGCTCCCGCCGAGAAGCATGCCAGAAAGGAACGCAGGCCTTCCGCGTCTGCGCCGAAGCCCAGGTCTCCGGCCCCCGCGGCTGGCAGCGGCGGCGCAGCCGGACGGAATACCGACAGCCTGGAGAAACTTCTGAGGGAAGCCGGAAATCTCTGATCCTGGCATACCGTGAACAGGGGAACGCAGGAACCTGCGCTGTGATGGGGTAGCTGCCTGTGTTCATGGTCGGGAGGATTTTCTCGGCGCAGCGTGTGAACATGGAGAGCTGAGAGGCTGAGAGATAATTGATCATGCCTGTCCCCCGTGAGACGGGGACGTGCCGGAGAAGGGCGGTGCCGGCCCTGTTCTAACGTGATCCCTTTTTCTTCAGAACCTGGATGCGGTCGAGAATTTTATCAAAGTAATCGTCATCAATGTCTTTGAGCCTGAGGTCGCGGTTGTGGCGCGTCCTGGCCCTGAAGATCATGACTTCGAGCTTGTGCATCTGGCGCACGCGGGTCTGCTCGTCCTCGCAGTGCTCGAGCATCTCGGCGAGAGACGAGATATCCTTGCGTTCCTGCAGTTCTGGAGGAAGGCAGGAGGAATTCTTGAGGATCTTGTAGGCCATGCGCAGTTCTTCGGGAATGCCGGAGTCGTCCTCGTAGATAATGGGAGCGCCCTTGCCGGGAAGGTCGTCAAAAAAGCCGTTGTCCTGAGCCTCGCGGATCTTTTCCTCTGCGATGGTCTGGATGATGCTGAAAGGATTGCTTTGTTTTCCCATTGGTTTCCCCCGCGTTTCTCTGGCGGTTATGCCTTTTCGGATGTGTCCTGTCCACTGTCCTCTCCGGCGGGGCCGCCCCAGAGGTTTTTCCATTCCGTGATGAGGCTGAGGGCCTGCATGGGCGTGAGGGCCTCGGGATTGAGATCGCGCAGGATCTGCACGAGCGGGTGTTCCTTCGCCTTCGGTTCCACCTGGACGCCGGGTTCGGCGAGAACGCGTTCGTGCTTTTCCTTTCCGGCTTTTTCATCCTGATCCGGAAGCCCTGGGAGAAGGCCCGGGCTGAGGGCCTCGCGGAAGGCTTTGTGCCCCGATTTTTTGATGGCCTCAAAGCGGCCGAGCAGATCCCGGGCACGGTTCACGACGGAGCGGGGCACGCCGGCAAGGCGGGCCACTTCCACGCCGTAGCTTTTGTCCGTAGGGCCGGGAAGAAGCCTGTGCAGGAAGAGAATGCTTTTGTTGTGCTCCTGGACGGCGATGTTCATGGTGAAGACGCCGGGCACCTGTCCCTCGAGCTGGGTGAGCTCGTGGTAATGCGTGGCGAAAAGGGTGCGCAGGGATCCCCCGAAGCGCTGGGCCAGATCCTCGGCCACGGCCCAGGCCAGGGCGAGACCGTCGTAGGTGCTCGTTCCCCGGCCGATCTCGTCGAGGATAATCAGGCTGCGGCGCCCCGACTGGCGCAGGATGCGCGCGGTTTCCATCATTTCCACCATAAAGGTGCTCTGGCCGCGGGCGAGGTTGTCAGAAGCGCCCACGCGGGAAAAGAGACGGTCCACGAGGCCGATTTCGGCGGCGGAGGCGGGGACGAAGGATCCCATCTGGGCCATGATGCAGATGATGGCGATCTGCCTCAGGATGGTGGATTTGCCGGCCATGTTGGGACCGGTGAGCAGGCAGAGGCGGCGGTTTTTGTCCAGGACGAAACTGTTCGGCACGAAGTTAGCCTGGCCGATGACTTCCTCGACAACGGGATGGCGTCCCTCCTGCACGGAAAGATTGGGGCTGTCCGTGATGACGGGTCTGGTCCAGCCGTTCTGCCGGGCTTTTTCGGCGAGGGACTGCCAGTAGTCGAGGCGGGCAATCCGGCGTGACACGGAGAGAAGCCTTCCGCGCTGGGCGGCCACGGTATCCCTGAGCTCCTGGAAGAGGCGGTATTCGAGGTCGCGCTGTTTCTCTCCTGCCTCGAGGATGCGTTCCTCGAGCTCCCTGAGGCCCGGCGTGGTGTAGCGTTCGCCCGTGGTGAGCGTCTGGCGTCGGGTGAAGTCCTCAGGGAGGGAATCCACCTTCTGGCCGCGGGAAATCTCGTAATAGTACCCGAAGACGCGGTTGCTCCCGAACTTCAGCTTGCAGCCGGCGCGTTCCTGATCCCGTTCGTACATTTCTCTGAGCTTTTTTTCGCCGTGTTCGGAGAGATCGAGGAGGGTGTCGAGCTCGGCATTGTAGCCGGGCGCGAAGATCCCTCCGTCCGTGATGACCTGGGGCGGGGGCATGCGCAGGGCCCGTGTCAGAAGATCGCGGCAGTCTTCAAGATTGTCCCAGCCTTCAAGGAGTTTTTGAAGGAAGGGGGG
>ONPA01000057.1 GCA_900319575.1 uncultured Desulfovibrio sp.
AGCATATCGGAACCTCCTGCGTATAGGATGGTTCCAAGTTGTGCATTGTTTACGGTCATGAGTTAACCCCCTTATCCTGTCCCCCCCCAGGGGGTCAGTTTTCGTTCGTTTAAGGGGTTAATTATACTTTCGCCTTACAGCGAAGAGATTTCAAAGGATATCAGAGCAATCATAAAATCATGAACGCGCAGGAAAATTTAACCTAATCCGACAGAGGTCCTTCACTTCTAGATGTGGGATGAAGCCGTGCTGACGAATTTGCATAAGTAACTGAGTCAGGCAATTGCTCCGTAAATATTTTTTCGGGAAGAATCCAAGCGGATGTCCTGTGAAGTAACTCACGAATACTGTGGCCGTATGGGAATCTAGGCCTGTGGAGTGTGCAAGTTTCCAGAACTCCCGGAGTGAGTGGTGCTGTTCCCGCTGAAACAGAGAGTCTCTGGCATCTACAGTCAGAGTTCTTTCACTTGTTGGTGGATCGTGAAACATTTGTAGTCTGTTGTGAAAATGTTTCACGTGAAACAATATGGCCCCGGATCGGAAGAATCCGGGGCCATATTGCTGACATCAGAGAGGGCGGCCTGCCCTATGTGTGCGGGACCCTAAGCTTTCTTTTTGAGAAGGTGGGAAGTCTCGTTGTAGAAGCCTTCAACGTACACATTCTTCTCCTTGTCGATGGAGACGATGCCGCACACGTTGGTGGGAAGGCGACGTTCGACAAGGCCCTTGGCTACGACATAGCTGATGCCGTTGCGTGTGCCGAACCAGCCTCTGTGGTAATGGCCGGAAAGGTGCATGAGAACGCGGCCGGACTTTTCCATGGCGTCGACGACATCCTTGGCGTTATTGATAAACCAGTTGTTCATCGATCCCTGGGCCCAGTAGTTGAGATTCTGGTGGGTCATGACGATGACCGGTTCAGAGCCTTTGCCCAGTTCTTCCTTGAACCAGGCCAGCTCTTCATCAGGAATCATGTTCACGGTCCACTTGAAGTTTCCTTCGGAGTAATGCTCACCCTTCATGTTATTGAAGCAGGCATCGAGGACGATGTATTTGACGCCGCCGAAAGTGAAACTGTAGTAGCTCTTTCCGTTCGCCGGGCCGTAGTTCGGGGTATTCACAAGGTAGTCAGAGTAAGAAATCTTATCGAAGTCGTGGTTGCCGGCGATGTGGTAGCGGGGGCCGTTAAAAGTGCGGTATTCGTTTTCAATGGTTTTGAGGAAGTTCAGCGTGCCTTCGCGGTCGCCGTTGTCCTGGCAGTCCTTGAAGTCGCCCAGTTCGATCATAAAGTCGAGATCGCGGGTGTTGAACAGGTCAAGGGCCTGACGGAATTTGGCCATGGAGTGAGCGTAAACACGGATGGAGTCTTCGTTTTCGATGCGGCGGATGGGCTGAACGCTGTAATGAATATCAGTTACCCAGCCAAACGTGGAAAGGAGCTGATCGCGCGGGGGAACTTTGATGTCCTCAGGAGCAAAGGGGGTCTGGGCGAGAGCGCTGCCTGCGGCGGGGAAAACCAGAAGACCGGCTGCGGCGGCTTTGAGGAAGGAACGGCGTTTCATCATGAGTGATACTCCCTGTATTTGATATTTCATTGAAGGCGTAATCGGCGGACAGATTTGGACTCTGCCGAAGAACAGAGGCATTTTCGTTTGGGAGGCGTTGCAATCCCGTTCCGCGATTGTGAATTTTGTGTGTCCACGGGAGAGGATTTGTGGCTGGGTGGCGCACGGAAGTGCTGCCTTCTGCCTCTGTTGAACATGCGTGCTGTCAGGGAGTGCTTCTGTATTTGTGGGAGCGCGGGAGAGACACTGCGGTCAGTTCTGATGTGGGGCCAATAAACGATCGTTTAGGGGGCCCATTGAGCGATCGCTAGACACTGTACCCTGGTATTCCAGCTTAATACGGGATCGTTTCAGAAAAACATTGGGAGTAGGGGCCGGATTCATAAGCAGAGAGGCTCTGTGAGGGAAAACTGGAGCCTCACGCCGGAAGAACACGTTCCTGTTTCAGGGGAGCCTGCAGCGGGGAGATGGCTGCAACTGGGTGAGACTCATGGACGGGACGACCGAAAGAAGAGCGTCCCAGAATCTGTTCGGCCCCAATCGCGATTCGTGTACAGTTATTGCGATGGTATGAAGGGTTTGGGATCCGCAGCACAGGAGACAGGGGAGAGCCTGGAAAAGGAGAGGGGATGTGGAGGAGGCCCTGCACAAGGATTCTCAGGCCCACGCAGTAATCAGGGCTCCAGGGAAAAGGCAGGGTTGGGGGCTTTCCGGCATACGTGACAGAAGCAGGGATGGGCGTAGCGGCCTGTCCGGACAGGCCCAGCCGACATGGCAGGGGAACACAGAAATCCGCTGTGTCCGTTGCTTTCGCCGGAAAGAACCATGGCTCTTTGATGGAAGCCCGGTTCTTCCCCGGAAAGGCATTTTTCTATGGCGGATTTCTTCCGCCTGCTTTTTCGTATCCAGGTTTTACGGGGCAGCGGTAGAGAGGGAGCTGCAGGTGCGTGTTCTTCTGTATCGGCCCGGCGCCTGCGTTTCGTCTTTTCTTCGTGGGCTTCTGGTGTTTTCAGAGGGCCCCAAGCAAACAAAAAGGGCACCGATCTTCTGATCGGCGCCCTTGTGATGGCAGATGGCGGAAAGGGAGGGATTTGAACCCTCGATACAGGTTTAAGCCCGTATACTCACTTAGCAGGCGAGCTCCTTCGGCCGACTCGGACACCTTTCCGCGCTAAGCTACAGAATCTCTACTCTCAGATGCTCCTGATGTCAAGCGCCATTTTTGCTTTGTTGACCGTATCAGTGCCTGAGGATAAAATAATTCCCTAAAAATTTAGTAAACCATGGGGTTGGAAAATGCCAAAGACGCAGGAACCTGAAGTTAAGGAAAGCACGGATTTTATCCGCGCAAAGATTATGGCAGATAATGCCTCTGGCCGTTTCAATGGGAAAGTGCACACGCGGTTTCCACCCGAACCTAACGGCTACCTTCACCTCGGGCATGCCAAGTCCATCTGCCTGAACTTCGGCGTGGCGAAAGAGTTCAACGGACTCTGCAATCTGCGCTTCGATGATACGAATCCCACCAAGGAAGACACGGAATACGTGGAGTCCATCAGGGAAGATGTTCGCTGGCTTGGTGGCGACTGGGGCGATCGTGAGTTTTACGCTTCCAATTATTTCGACAAGCTGTACGAGTACGCCGAGCAGCTCATCAAAATGGGAAAGGCCTATGTGGATGACCTTACCGCCGATGAGATTCGTGAGTACAGGGGGACACTGACTCAGCCGGGCAGGGAGAGTCCCTATAGAAACCGTTCTGTCGAGGAGAACCTCGATCTCTTCAGGCGTATGCGCGCTGGCGAGTTTGCGGATGGCACGCACGTGCTGCGCGCGAAGATCGACATGGCGTCTCCCAATCTGGTCATGCGTGATCCCACCCTGTACAGGATACGTCATGCCACGCATCACCGCACCGGTGACAAGTGGTGCATCTATCCGATGTACGATTTCACGCATCCCCTGAGCGACTCCATAGAGGGTATCACGCATTCGCTCTGTACCCTGGAGTTCGTGAACAACAGGGAGCTGTACAACTGGGTGCTGGAGACGCTGAACGTCTACCATCCCGAGCAGACTGAATTTGCCCGTCTCAACCTTACCTATACGGTGCTTTCCAAACGCAAGCTTATCCAGCTTGTGAAGGAAGGATATGTGAAAGGGTGGGATGACCCGAGAATGCCCACTCTGAGCGCCCTGCGCCGCAGAGGCGTTCCTCCGGAAGCCATTCATGATTTCTGCCGGAGGATCGGAATGGCCAAGTCTGAAGCCGTGGTTGAATATGGTCTGCTTGAATTCTGCATCCGCGAATATCTTAACGCCCATGCGCCGCGCTGGATGGCGGTTCTCAATCCTGTCAGACTCGTTATCGACAATTATCCCGAGGATCAGGAAGATGTCTTTGAGATGCCTCTGTATCCTGACGACGATTCCTTCGGATCCCGCAAGGTTCCCTTCACCAGGGAACTCTACATCGACCGCGATGACTTCCGCCTCGATCCGCCGAAGAAGTACTACCGCCTGGCCCCCGGGCAGGAAGTGCGGCTGCGTTATGCCTATTTTGTTACCTGCACGGATGTCGTGAAGGATGCCGAGGGCAATGTTCAGGAAATTCACTGTACCTACGACCCGGCTTCCCGCGGAGGCAACAGCCCTGACGGCCGCAAGGTCAAGGGCACCATTCACTGGGTGAGCGCGAAGTACGCTCTTCCCGCTGAGGTGCGGCTGTATGAACAGCTTTTCTCCGTGGCAGATCCCAACAATGTTCCGGAGGGGAAGACGTTTCTCGATTACATCAATCCTGACTCCCTCAGGACCGTGAGCGCACGTCTTGAGCCTGCCATGGCGCAGATCAGGACCGGTGAAACGGTGCAGTTCGAGCGTGTGGGCTATTTCTGCAAGGACAGGGACAGCACGGATGAACTGCCCGTCTTCAACCGTACGGTGACACTCCGCGATACCTGGGCTAAAATCGAGAAGAAAGGCGCCAAATAGTCGCACATGCGATGCCTTTTCGCTTGACATCAGTTGTGTGTGGGAATAAAAGCAACCAACTGAATGGGACGTTAACTCAGTAGGTAGAGTATCTGCCTTTTAAGCAGAGAGTCGCAGGTTCGATCCCCGCACGTCCCACCAATGAAAATAAGCCCCCGCGTTTCTCAGAAACGCGGGGGCCTTTTTGTTTTCCGGAATGTGAAGCAGTAAAAAGGGCGGTTCTCTCAAGAGATACCGCCCCTGTCATCGGAAAGGCTGCGCTGGAAGCTGCTTAGTGCATCTTCAGAACACCCCAGCAGCCGATGCCGCAAAGAATGAGGAAACCATAGAACCACATGGTGCGTCCCCCTGTTTTTGATGAATACTGAAACCGAACCCCGGAGCGGAAAAAAGAGTACTTTCCGCATCCAGCTTCCCGCCACACAAAGGTCAGCTCCGGGCTGAACACCGATCCTGACTTTGATTAATGATAATAGTCACTTTTGCGCCAGCCGTCTACTTTTTCGTGGCGCCGGACATGCGGCCCATCAGGCTTCGCAGGTGTGTATCCCAAACAGAGGAACCGTGAGCTCATGGACGCCCGCTCATCATCCTTATCTCCAGTCCGTGGACATAATCTTTTCCTGCCATCTGTAAGGTTCAGCATGGCAGCCATACGGGAGAGTCCTGTGTTCACTGCCCCGGGGAATCCATATCCTTGTGTCTGTGACACAACCGGGTTGTTTTCTGAGAGGGGGCAGGCTTCTGAAAATACAGGCGGACTGTCGCCTCTTCACCCAATCATGAGTTTTGCCGCGTACGCCGGACTCGTGCTTTTCAGTACGGATCCTTATGTCTTGGCCTGTTCTAAAACATTTTGCGGGCCAGAAAGTATCCGATCATACCGCAGCCGAGGGCAATGGCCAGATATCCGAGCATGGTAAATTCCTCCTGCATGAACGCGTGCAGACTGACAGCTGCCTGGGAAGGCGCCATTGTCCGCACGGCTGATTTCTGGTCATAGACGTAATCGCCCTCAAGATCTACCTTCTGCGGAAAACCATGATATCCCTTTTTTGCGGACTGTGGCTTCGTATGCTAAGAACGTCTTTTTGCAAATAGGGATGATCGGGAGGAACCAAGAATGGCAATCCGGCTTTTCAGAACACACGGGTTCAGGCTGGCTTTCGCGGCCATACTCGCGGCTCTTCTCGCGCTGGAAACAGCCTGTGCGGAGTGGAAGGTGACCCCCAAGGGGGAAGTGTCTACGACCATTTCTACCAGCGGTCATTAGCCTGGCGGAGTATGCGAAGTTTTTTCCGTTGAACAGCAAAGTGAGAAAATATGGAATCCGAGAAGCAAAATCCTGAGACCAAGAAGAACGAAAAACCTTTGTGGCTGGAATATACCGAGGCGTTCCTTGTCGCTCTGGTTCTGGCGTTCTTTATCCGTACCTTTTTCGTGCAGGCCTTCAAAATTCCGTCCGAGTCCATGCTGAATACGCTGCTCGTTGGCGACCATCTGCTGGCAACGAAATTTGATTACGGCGTTTATATCCCCTTCACTGATATTCAGCTTTATAAGGGGCATGACCCGCAGCGGGGCGACATCATCATTTTCGAATATCCGAGGGATCCCAGCGTTTCCTTCATCAAACGTATCATCGGCGTTCCCGGTGACGTCATTGAGGTGCGTAACAAGCAGCTGTACCGGAATGGAGAACCTGTCAGGGAAGACTACATCCGTGTCGATGAACCCAACAATGTGGTTCCCGTGCGGGATGTTTTCGGACCTGTCACTGTGCCGCCGGACAGCTATTTCTGCATGGGCGACAACAGGGATAATTCCATGGACTCCCGTTTCTGGGGATTCGTGAAACGCAGGGCGATTCAGGCCAAGGCCAGGCGTATTTACTGGTCTTGGGATGGGCCGCTGGATGTCCGCTGGAGCCGGATTGGCCGGGCTATCCACTGATCAGAGCTGAAATTCTCTGATGAGCAGGGCGCTGTCCATGTTTGGACGGCGCCTTTTTTTTGATCCCCTGGGGACTCTGATCTTTTCCAGGAAGGCCAGAGATGCTGGAAACTGGGGAACAGTGTGGAACATTGGGAGTCCGCTTTTGTCTCCCAATCCAAGGAAAAACTGTTTGCTGCAGAGGAACCGGAGACAGAAAATGACATGTTATAAAAAAAATTGCTTCTTTTTGCTCCTGTCCTCTTGACTCTTTGGGTGAGAAGATTATTTTGGTGTTGTTTTAAAGAGAACAACTTCAACCATGAGCCTTCTCTGCTTTGAAGACGGCGGAGGTTTCCTTCGGAGGGGGAAACAGAGGCTGCATTCCCGGCCTGGCGGCCGGACTGAGCGCAGCGGACGGTTCAGAGTCCGCACGTCTGAAACAAGGCAGCGTTTCCCGTAACCGGGAATAGAAGCCTTTCCCTGATTGCCGGATTGTGACCGCTTCTCCCATTACCAGGGCGGCCGCAGACGGGTGTCGGAGAAATCATTCAGGCGGCAGTGCTGATATTTTACGAACAACCCCAGAGCCTTACTCCTCATAAGGATCCGCATCTTCTTTCCGGGATCACTTACGGTGCGGATCCTTCAAAAAGATTTCAGGCCGGTCCGGTACTGGCTCCATATATTTCCCGGGCTGCTTCTTCCGGAGCGTTTTTTCTTTTTCTCCGGATCTGCCCCGCACGGACGGATTATGTCACGCGCGGGAAGAAGTCCCACATATTAACGGTTACCTTCCTCTCTAGAGAAAGCCGCACTGTTCCTGGGTCAGGCATCCCCTGGGCAGTGCGGCTTTCTGTTTGGATTGGAAATGAAGCTGTCTGGACAGGCTGGGGGGGAAGAGAAGAGTCTGCTGGCGGAGAGAGTGACTTTCGGATGCCTCTGCCTCAGGGCTGATTTCTTTGTCAGAAATAAAAAACGCCGGAACGAATCCGGCGTTTTCCCGTGCAGTGTGCCCGGTTGGCCAACGTTCGGCCGTACGCATACGGCGGCCTTTGTTTTTTCTGTTCTTGGGACTTCTGTGAATGACGCCGCCGTCTGCACCATGCAGAGTGGCAAGGGCTTCACGGGCCGTCAGTTTCCAGTCAGGATGATAAATATCCGCGGGCGTAGCCTGAAGAATGGAATCGTAGGGGACGTTGCCGGCACTGGCACTGGCAAGGAAACCGGCATCAAGAAGCCGGCAGCACTCCTGCCCTCTCGTTAGTGGATCCGGGGCCCCCAGAATTACAGCGAGAATCCTGTGTCCGTCTCTTTCTGCCGTGGCAATGATGTTGTAGCCGGATTTGTTGACCCAGCCGGTCTTGAGACCGTCTGCGCCTTCGAAATTGCCCAGCAGGGGATTTTTGTTCCATGTCAGCGTTTGTCCATGCCGCAGGTAATGCGTGTTGTGGTACACGAGCATTTCGAGGTGGCTGTGCAGGTAGGCGCGGGCAAGGAGCATCATGTCACGGGCGGTTGTGTACTGATCTTTCGCCGGAAGACCGTTCGGATTCACAAAATGTGTGTTGGACATGCCCAGGGAGCTGGCCTTGGCATTCATCATATCCACGAAATTCTGTTCGGAGCCTCCGATGAATTCCGCGACCGCCATGGAGGCGTCATTGCCTGAGGAAACAGACATGCCAAGGAAGAGATCGTTAAGTGAAACGGTCTCGCCTTCAGTGAGCCCCATGCGTGATCCGCCGGTTTCCGCCGCATGCTTTGAGATGGGAACCAGGCTGTTCATGTCGGCCTTGCCGGCGTCTATGCTGTCCAGAGCCACAAAAATGGACATGATTTTTGTGAGGGAGGCTGGCGGAATAAGGGCATCCGCATTCTGCTCGTAAAGAAGCTGATCCCTGTCAACATCGAGAACGATGACAGAAGCGGCTTTGACCGTTGAGCCCGGCGCGATTTCCGGAGCGGCATGAGCGGGACCCGTTAGAGCAAAGGCTGTAAGGGCAAGGAAAAGGAACAGAAGTGCGGTGGCGTGATATCTGTGAACGGGAAACAAGAGGCACTCCCCCCGGTAACTGTCTGCTTTGCATCAGGACAGTACCCGGTATATTTTTAGATGCGAAACGCTTTTAAGCCCGAGGCGGCCGACCGTGCAAGTAATTTTATCACTTCGCGGTCAGAATACTCCCTCCTTTATAGGCGGGAGATGAATTGACGCACCTGTTTTACATCGACAAAAGATTTACGCTGTTCTGTGCCGCTTTGACAGGCCGGCTAAATTTTGTCCCCCTGTCCATAACTTCTCAGGTGCTGACCATTTGATATTCTGCCGATCATTGTGAATCGTTCCCTCAGGAATATGGATGTCTGCTCCAGGCAGGATCTTTTATATCGTTGTATCTCTGAAAAGCTTTGGAGGCGCCCGTCTTTGACAATTTTATTGAGGTCCTGCTGAAAAATTCCAGACAGCGCTTCCTGTGCCGTCCGCTGGGTACAGGCTTCTTCGTATCCTGCTCGAAACGTGGCCTGCGGTTCCTGAATTTTTTGATCCGGTGCTGGTGATGCCCCTCAGCCAGGGACTGCCATCCTTGTATCCCGGAAGCTTTCTGCCATAAGGGAAAGTACTGCCGCGCCCCTCGCTGCATGGCGTTTTCTGTAAAGGGGCCTCCTTTCGGGATGACATCCGATGAGCGGCGCTGACGGCCATGAATCTGGAATGTCCCTGTTCACTGCTGCGGTGTGAGCCTCGTATACCACCTCTCCGGTTGCGCTGACGACTCCTCAGCCAATAAGGCTTCCGAACCCCCGGTGAAGCTGCAGCACCATAGACTCCGCCCGGCTGCGTCCATGGGGCCTGGTAAGCGGGGCAGCTGACTCGCAGTGTGCAAAAAAAGGGGAAAATCCAAACAGGATTTTCCCCTCCGTCTAAGTTATAGAAAACGCAGTGCAGAGCTACTTGTTTTTGGAGACCACTTCAACAGCGGTTTCCGCAATTTGCAGCTCCTCGTTGGTAGGAATGACGAGGATCGGAATACGGCTGTCAGGAGCAGAGATAGCCCTGGCACCACTCTTGCGGGCGCGGTTGGCTTCGGGATCGAGCTTGAATCCGATGCCTTCGAGGCCTTCCATGACAGCGGCACGCACGAGCTCATCGTGTTCGCCGATACCGGCCGTGAACGTCACAGCATCGACCTTGCCGCCCAGCAGGAAGAAGTAAGAACCGAGGATCTTCTTAATGCCGTGAACGAGCATACGGAAGGCGAGTTCGGCTCTTTTGTTGCCGTTCTCGCGTTCCTTGTGCACGTCACGCATGTCGGCAGAACCGCAGAGAGCCTGAAGGCCGGACTTCTTGTTCATGAGGGTATCCATTTCCTCAGGAGTGAAGCCCTTCTTCTTCATGATGAAGGGAACGATGGCCGGATCGAGAGTGCCGCAGCGGGTGCCCATGATCATGCCTTCGAGAGGAGTCAGGCCCATGCTCGTATCAAGGCATTTGCCGTTCTTTGTGCAGCTCAGGGAAGAGCCGTTGCCGAGGTGCATGACGATGCAGTTGGTCTCTGAAAGAGGCTTGTGCAGGAACTCAGCGGTCTTCTTGGAGACATAGGTGTGGGACGTTCCGTGGAAGCCGTAGCGGCGGATGTGCAGGTCTTCGTAGTACTCATAGGGAAGGCCGTACATATAGGACTCAGGCGGCATGGACATGCCGAACTGCGTATCGAAGACGGCAACGTTGGGAGTACCCGGGAAAAGATCCTGGCAGACTTCGATGCCCATGAGGTTGGCCGGGTTGTGAAGCGGTCCGAGAGGGATGCAGTCGCGAATGACCTGCTTAACCTGATCGTCGACAAGCTTGGGCTTGGTCATGGCCTCGCCGCCGTGCAGGACGCGGTGGCCGATGGCGTAGATTTCGCTCTTGTCCCTGATGACGCCCTTCTCGGGATCCGTGAGAAGCTGGATGACAAGCTCCATGGCTTCCTTATGCGAGGGGAAGGGCTGCTCCTTGACGATCTTTTCGGCATGATCGCTGTCGGGTGCGATCTTATGGGTCAGCATGCCCATGGGAAGGCCAATGCGTTCGGCGACACCGGAGCAGAGGACCTCATGGCTGTCCATTTCGAGGAGCTGATATTTGCAGGAAGAAGATCCAGCATTAACAACGAGAACTTTCATTCGGGTATCCTTTGTTCTTGCAGAGGCTTATGGGATTAGGCTTTTTCAGCTGCGGCCTGGATGGCAGTGATGACCACAGTGTTGACAATATCCGGAACCAGGCAGCCACGGGAGAGGTCGTTGACGGGCTTGCGGAGACCCTGCAGGACAGGACCGATGGCGATGGCGCCGGCCGCACGCTGAACCGCCTTGTACGTGTTGTTGCCGGTATTGAGATCGGGGAAGATAAAGACGGTGGCGCGTCCCGCAACCTGGCTGTTCGGGAGCTTGGTCTTGGCCACGGTGGGATCGATGGCAGCGTCGTACTGAAGCGGGCCTTCGAGCATGAGCTCAGGAGCCTTTTCCTTGGCGATGCGGGTGGCTTCCTTCACCACGTCCACATCAGCGCCCTTGCCGGAATTGCCGGTAGAGTAGGAGAGCATGGCCACGCGGGGTTCAATACCGAAGAGCTCGGCGGTATGGGCCGAGGTGATGGCGATTTCCGCGAGCTGATCCGCGGTGGGGTTGGGGTTGACCGCGCAGTCACCGAAGACGAGGACGCGGTCCTTGAGGCACATCAGGAAGACGGAGGAAACCACGGAGAATCCGGGACGGGCCTTGATGAACTGGAAGGCAGGACGGATGGTGTGAGCCGTGGTATTGATGGAGCCGCTGACCATGCCGTCGGCGTCTCCTTTCTTGACCATCATGGTGCCGAAGTAGGTGGAATCCATCATGGTATCACGGGCCTGTTCGATGGTCACACCCTTCTGCTTGCGGTATTCATAGAAGGAATTGGCGTAGTCCTCGAATTTGGGAGACGTGAGCGGATTGATGATTTCCGCCTTGCTGATGTCGAGCCCGAGAGCGGCGGCTTTGCTGACGATTTTCTGCTTGTCGCCGAGGAGAATGATGTCGGCGGCTTCGCGGCGCAGCAGGATGTCAGTGGCCTGCAGGATACGGGGTTCCTCACCTTCGCAGAGGACAATGCGCTGTTTGCTCTGGCGGGCACGTTCGAGCAGATTGTATTCGAACATAAGAGGCGTGACGCGGCGCGGTTTTGCAGAGGATGTGATCTTCTGCGCAATGGCCTTGCCATCCACGTAATGCTCAAAGAGGCCGAGGGCCGTGTTGACCTTGCGGGCATCACAGGGCTCGATGGTTCCCTGCACCTGCTGGACGAACTGGGAAGCGCGGAAGGTGTGATGCTGGGTGACCAGAATGGGCAGCGGGGTCGCGGTGATACCCTTGAGGATTTCCATGGTGGCATCGGAAGGTCTCAGGCCGCCGGTGAGCAGAACGCCGGAAATATTGGGCTGGTTGCTGGAGACCTTGGCGGCGATGGCAGCAAGCAGGATGTCGGAGCGGTCGCCGGGGGTGATGATCAGGAGATCCTTTTCCAGGTAGGAAAGGAAGTGATCCACATGCATGGCGGCGATGAGGAAATTGGAGACCAGCACCTCGGGATGTTCGGAACCGCAGATGAATTCGGCGTCGAGGGAGCGGGCCACGTCGCCGAGCGTCGGGCTGCCGAGAGTCTTATCCTCGGGAATGGCGTAGATGAGGGCCTGTTCGCCATCGCGGGCGAAGCCGCTGCGAAGCCCGGAAAGCTCTGCGTTGGAGAGGTTGGAGCGGTTGATGACAGTGGTGACCAGGTCACAGTGGCTGGTCATGGTCTCCATGCTCATATGGATGATCTGGCGCAGTTCAGGCAGATTCTTGTCCTTGCCGCTCACCACGAGAAGGACAGGGGCACCGATATTGCCGGCGATATCCGCGTTGAGCTCGAATTCAAACGCCGCATCCTTGCCGCGGAAGTCGGTGCCGAGGCAGAGGACGAAGTCATACTTGGCCTCAAGGGCTTTGAATTTCTTGAGGATGCTTTCTTCGAGGGCGCTCTTGGAATCGCGGTTGATGATGTCGTAGGCCTCGTCTTCCGTGTAAGCGAAGGTGTCGCAGTAGTTCTGCTCGAGCTTGAAATATTCAAGGAACAGATTGATTGCGCTGTCCTTCTTGTCGAATTCAGGCTGGGCGATGATAGGCCTGAAGACCGCGATTTTGCTGGTCTGCGTGCTCAGGAGCTGCATGACGCCGAGGGCGATGGCGCTCTTGCCGGAATGCGGGCCGGCAGCGGTGATGTAAAGAGTTTTGCTCATAGCGAATTCGGTGCCGCGGAATAAGATGTATCCCGACACCGCCTCCCATAGAATTTAGAAATGTTGGCCTTCGTAACGGCAGGTACACCGTGCGCGGCATTCCGGGCCGGCAGGCGTGATACCTTCGGGATGAGGCGGAGAAGAGCGGAAAAGAAGAAAAGACGGTTTTCCAAGGGCTCCGTCTGGATGCCGGACGGGGCGGAGCCAGCCGCCGGCTTCATGGCGTGCGTACCAAAAAGACGGAAAAGAATAAAGCAAAAAAGGGGGAAAGGAAAGATACGACAGGGAACCGGAGATCGTTTCGGCTATCAGGGACGGGGTTGTAAAAAGGCAGGGCGTGAGGAATTCCTCACGCCCTGCCATGTTATCGGATACGGTTACTTGTCAGAACCGGGCTTGATGCCGGGCATTTCGGCGAGAAGCTTGTAGAGCTCGCCGCGTTCCTCATAGAGGCTGCCGAGCTGAGCGCGGAGCTTGGCGGACATTTCGGGATTCTTCTTGGAGAGAGAAGCATAACGGTTCTCGCCGCTGAGGAATTCGTTGAGGTCGCCAGTGGGTTCCTTGCTGTCAAGTTGGAAGGGATTCTTGCCTTCCTTGGCCAGTTCGGGGTTGAAGCGGTAGAGCATCCAGTAGCCGGCCTGCACGGCAAGCTTGCCTTCTTCCATGCTCTTGCCCATGCCCTTGCGGATGCCCTGGTTGATGCAGGGAGCGTAAGCGATGATGAGCGAGGGGCCCTTGTAGGCTTCAGCTTCCTTGAAGGCCTTGAGAACCTGGTTCTTGTCAGCGCCCATGCAGATGGAGGCCACGTAGACATAGCCGTAGGTCATGGCCATGCGGCCGAGATCCTTCTTGCCGGTGCGCTTGCCGGCCATGGCGAACTGGGCGATGGCGCCGAGCGGGGTGGCCTTGGAGGCCTGGCCGCCGGTGTTGGAGTACACCTCGGTGTCGAGGACGAGGACGTTGATGTCTTCGCCGGAAGCGAGGACATGGTCGAGTCCGCCGTAACCGATGTCGTAGGCCCAGCCGTCGCCGCCGAAGATCCAGCAGCTCTTCTTGGTGAAGAGGTCGGCCATATCGTAGATCTGGTCAGCCAGGGGGCAGTCGATTTCATCGAGGGTCTCAAGGTTGGCCATCACCTTCTCGCCGTAGGAGCGGGAAGCTTCGGCGTCGTCCTTGTTGTCCAGCCAGCCCTGCAGGGCATCCTTCAGCTCGCCTTCGACGCCTTCGGTAGCCAGAGCCTTGGTTACGAGGTCAGCCAGCTTGGCGCGGCGCTGCTTGATGCCGGACATGATGCCGAAGCCGTATTCGGCGGCGTCTTCAAAGAGCGAGTTGCCCCAGGACGGGCCGAAGCCGTCTTCGTTGACGGTGTACGGAGAGGTCGGGGAAGAAGCGCCCCAGATGGAAGAGCAGCCGGTGGCGTTGGCGACGACCATACGTTCGCCGAAGAGCTGGGTGAGAACCTTGACATAAGGAGTCTCGCCGCAGCCGGCACAGGCGCCGGAGAATTCAAGCAGAGGCTGCTGGAGCTGGGAGCCCTTGAGGCTGAAGCGATCCATGAGCTGGCTCTTGACGGAGATATTGGCTTCAGCGAAGGCCAGGTTGGCCTTCTGGTCGGCCATCTGCGTCTCAAGAGGCTTCATGACCAGGGACTTTTCCTTGGAGATGCAGACGTTGGCGCAGGAGCCGCAGCCGAGGCAGTCTTCAGGATAGACCTGGATGCGGAACTTCATGCCCTTGAGCTCCTTGCCCTTGGCGTCGATGGTCACGAAGCTTTCGGGAGCGCCTTCGAGCTCGTCAGGCTGGGCCACAACGGGACGAATGGCGGCATGGGGGCAGACGAAGGTGCACTGGCAGCACTGCACGCAGGTCTCGGGATTCCATTCGGGAAGCATGATGGCCACGCCGCGCTTTTCGAAGGCGGTGGTGCCATTGGGCATGGTGCCGTCAGGAGACATGGCGGAAACGGGCAGATCGCCGCCGTTCTGGGCAAGAATGGGACGAACCACGTTGGCGATGTAGTCGGGATCGCTGTCATGTCTGACAACGGCACCTTCCGTGGTGTCGGCCCAGGAGGCGGGGTAGCTGACTTCGTGGAGGGCGCTGACGGCCTGATCCACGGCGGCGATGTTCATATTGACGATCTTGTCGCCCTTGCTGCCGTAGGTCTTCTTGATGGATTCCTTGAGCAGGGCCACGGCCTTGTCAAAAGGAATGACGTCGGCGAGCTTGAAGAACGCGGTCTGCATGACCATGTTGATGCGGCCGCCGAGGCCGACGTTCTGGGCCACGTCAACTGCGTCGATGGTGAAGAACTTGAGGTGCTTGCGGGCAATGGTATTCTTCATGGACGCGGGAAGGTTTTCTTCCAGGGCCTTGAGATCCCAGTTGCAGTTGAGCACGAAAGTGCCGCCGTCCTTAATGCCGCGCAGAAGGTCGTACTGCGTGACGTAGGCTGCCTTGTGGCAGGCCACGTAGTCGGCGCTCTGGATGAGGTAGCAGGACTTGATGGGAGACTTGCCGAAACGCAGGTGCGAAGCAGTGAATCCGCCGGACTTCTTGGAGTCGTAGGCAAAGTAGGCCTGGGCGTAGAGGTCGGTGTTGTCACCGATGATCTTGATGGCCTGCTTGTTGGCGCCCACGGTGCCGTCAGAGCCGATGCCGTAGAAGAGGCAGCTGATGGTGCCTTCGGGAACGGTGCTGAAGCTGGGACCGATTTCGAGGGAAGTGTTGGTGACATCATCCTCGATGCCCACGGTGAAGTGGTTCTTGGGCTGCATGCCGAGCAGGTTGTCGTAGACAGCCTTGACCATGGCAGGCGTGAAGTCCTTGGAGCCGAGGCCGTAGCGGCCGCCAACGATATTGGGAGTGTAGCCGCCCTTTTCCTGGAAAGCGGTGCACACGTCCTGATACAGAGGCTCGCCGAGGGAGCCGGGTTCCTTGGTACGGTCGAGGACAGCGATCTGGCTGACCGTGCTGGGGATGACCCTGAGCATGTATTCGGGAGCAAAGGGACGGAAGAGGTGCACCTTGACGAGGCCGACGCGCTCGCCTTCGGCGTTCAGGCGGTTGACGGTTTCTTCGATGACTTCGCAGGAAGAGCCCATGCTGATGATCACGCGGTCAGCCTCGGGATCTCCCACGTACTCGAAGAGGTGATGCTCACGTCCGGTGAGGGCGGCCACCTTCTTCATGTTGGCTTCCACGATGGCAGGCACGCGCTGATGGTTGCTGTTGGCGGCTTCGACGTTCTGGAAGTAGATGTCGGGGTTCTGGGCGGTGCCGCGGGTCTCGGGGTGCTCGGGGTTCATGCCGCGGGCGCGGAATTCAGCGATGGCGTCCCAGGGAACGAGCTTGCGGATGTCGTCGTAGTCGATGACTTCGATCTTCTGAATTTCGTGAGAAGTGCGGAAGCCGTCGAAGAAGTGCAGCATGGGGACGCTGGATTCGAGGGCGGAAAGGTGAGCGACCAGAGCGAGATCCATGCATTCCTGGACGGAGTTCGAGCAGAGCATGGAGAAACCGGTCTGACGGCAGGCCATGACGTCCTGATGATCACCGAAAATGCACAGGGCATGGCTGGCGAGAGCGCGGGCAGCCACATGGAAGACGCCGGGCAGGAGCTCGCCGGCAATCTTGTACATGTTGGGGATCATGAGGAGCAGGCCCTGGGAGGCCGTGTAGGTGGAGGCCAGGGAGCCGCTAGCAAGCATGCCATGCACGGCACCGGCGGCACCAGCCTCGGACTGCATCTCACGGACGGACACGGTCTGGCCGAAAACGTTCTTGACGTTTTTGGAAGCCATGTCGTCGATAACCTCGCCCATGACAGAGGACGGGGTGATGGGGTAGATGGCGGCAGTGTCAGAGAGCGCGTACGCGATCCACGCGGTAGCGGTGTTGCCGTCCATGGTTTTCATCTTTGCCATGTGTTTCCTCCTAAGAAACAACTCAGTCTCGCAAGTCAAACATGCGCGTCAGCAGAACAGTGGTCAGTCTGCAGTGTGCCGGATTCTTCCCGTACCCTGCGTGAAGTTCACCCGCCAGTGGGTGCAGCCGGGACCGCGCCAGTGTTGGCTAATCTGTGAAAAAATTTTCTTTAAGCGCGGCCAATTTAGCAGGAAGAATAAAGATTGCAAGCTGAAATTATTGCTCATTTTTTAATAATGCTGTCGATTTTCAGCCTCTTCCTCTCTGGATCCTCAATCTGGGTGGGCATATAATAAAAAATTTCGGGCTTGAAAAGTGCGCCGCCGCATTTCCGTGATTTTAGGCATGAGTAAGGCGTGGCTAACATATGTCACAACAAAAATTCCTATAACTACTTGTATAAATTGAAATTATAAAATACATATGTTGATATATACAGGGTGGTGATACTATGGCGTCGGAAATGCACGGCGGCCGCGGCTATGTTTACTGCCTGCGCTATCAGGTTGTCTGGTGCGTTAAGAACAGACACAAGGTGCTGACAGAAGAAATTGCGGCTGAACTGGAAAATATTCTTCGAAAGATAGCTAATGATAACAAATTCAGTATATTAGAGTTCAAGGCTGACAAAGACTATGTCCGTATCCTCATAGACTGTTCCCCACAACAGTTTATCCCAGACATGATGAAAGCGATCAAAGGGGTTTCAGCAAGAATTCTGATGAAAAAGTTTGGCGGCGGGCTGAGACAGAAGCTATGGGGCGGGCATCTCTGGAACCCGTCATACTTTATTTCTACAGTTTCAGATAATACTGAAGAACAGGTCAGGAAGTACATACAGTCGCAGGGCAAAAAACATTAGGAAGCCGGAGCTGCCGCCGGGAAGATATGCCCAGCGTACAAAGTCAAAATCAGGGATAGCCGTAAGGCACCTGCTGACACTATAGCGTATCGTAAGGCGGCAGAATCCTTTACCGGAGTCTGCCCTGCTGAATGGGACAGCATTTCACTGGCTGCTGATACTGTCAGGCAGTGGATTTCAGGACTGCCGGAAGAAAAAGACTCTCTGTATCATTGGCTGAACAGGATAAAGAAGGCACAGTGGCAGGGGTCAGAAAAATG
>ONPA01000191.1 GCA_900319575.1 uncultured Desulfovibrio sp.
CCGCCTTCAATTGCTTACGCAAATTCGGCGGACGCGCCTTATATCCCCAGCCCTGAAGGGCGGGGTTTTACGGCGCATTCGATAAAAGGGCCCCTTCTTTCCTTCCTCTGAAAATGGTGCTAGCCAGGAAACGTTCTCCTCTGTCAGGATACGCTTCGGGGGAAAGACATCAGACTGCCGAAAGAATCAGATCACTCAGAATATACAGCTCTTACATCAGGCCGAAAACATGAAAAAAATGGGCGAAAAACTCGAACCGGGTCTTTACGAACAGGTCATAAGCGAAAAACTTGCTACCCTTCTCTCTACCCTGCCGGAAGGACGCAGCGATGAACGCAGGATCGATCCCGCTGAGGCCGCAGAGGTTCTCACAGGCTACCTTTCGGGCATTGTCAGACAGGGCCTCTCCGAAATCGGAGAGGCTCCCCGCCCCTCAAAAAACAGCAAAGAAGCAACAATTCCGAACAGCCTTGCTGCGCAGATTTCTCTGGCCAATGAGATCATTTCTCTTATCCGAAAAAGAACCCGCTCTGCGCAGGAGACAAGTGTAGGAGCGGACACAAGCGACGAAGACCTCATCGACGCAGAAGGCAAGCAGCTTCTTGGCATCACACGCGAAAAAGCCCTTCCGCTTGCCCCAAGGGAACACCTGCCCCGTCCCGAAACCTCTCTTGTGGAAACATCGCTCTTCACCGGAACGGCCAATCAGGAACCCTCCATGGAGTCTGAGCTCAAAAAGGAAATCCAGAGTGCGGACAGAATTGATCTGCTGGTCTCGTTCATCAAATGGAGCGGCTACATTCTCCTTCGTCCCCAGCTTGAGGCGTTCACCCAGCGCGGTGGCCGGCTGCGCGTCATCGCAACAGCGTATATGGGAGCCACCGACAGCAAAGCCATCGATGATATAGCAAGTCTGAAGAATACCACGATTCGCATCTCTTATGACACGAAGCGGACGCGTCTTCACGCCAAGGCCTACATCTTCTATCGGGAAACAGGCTTTGACACGGCCTATATCGGTTCCTCCAACCTCTCGGGCGCAGCGCTCACGAGCGGCCTTGAATGGAATATCAAGCTCACCAGGTACGATTCCCCTACCACTACGGCAAAAGTTCAGGCAACCTTCGAATCCTACTGGCAGTCGCCTGATTTCGAGCCGTACACTCTCACTGATAAGCCCCGCCTTGAAGCCGCCCTCGAGGAGGAACGCCACCCGGGAACAGCCCTGACCTCCTATCTTTTTACCATCCGGCCCTACGCCTACCAGCGCCAGATGCTTGACGAAATCGCGGCCGAGCGGGAACTGCGCAACAACTACAGGAATCTCGTCGTCGCCGCTACGGGCACGGGGAAAACCGTTCTCGCGGCTTTTGACTATCTGCGCTTCATGCGGGAACACCCCGGTGAAAAATGCTCCCTGCTCTTTGTCGCCCACCGCGAAGAAATCCTCGAACAGAGCCTTTCCTGCTTCCGGGGTATTTTGCAGGATCCAAACTTCGGGAGCCTTCTCGTGGGTGCTCACTCTCTAACCGGTAATGCGGACGCTGATCACCTCTTTCTCTCAATCCAGACATTCAAATCCAGAGAATGGTGGAAAAAGACGACGAAAGACGCCTATAATTACATCGTCATCGATGAAGTCCACCACGCCGCCGCGCAAAGCTACAGGCAGCTCCTCGATTATTATCAGCCCCAAATTCTGCTTGGTCTCACGGCTACACCGGAGCGCATGGATGGGGGAGATATCCTTACGTATTTTGGTGGGCACATCACTACGGAACTCCGCCTCTTTGAAGCCATAGAGCGGAGTATGCTCGTGCCTTTCCACTATTTCGGCGTCACGGACACCGTGGATCTCTCCCAGCTCGCATGGACAAAGAGCGGATACCAGACAAGCGACCTCAACAAGGTCTATGTCTTTTCGGCAAAAATTGCGGAACAGCGCGTGGATAACATCATCCGCAACCTCCGGCATTACACGACGGACCTTTCCACTGTGCACGGCGTCGGTTTCTGCGTCTCCTGTGAACACGCAAAATTCATGGCCAATCGCTTCAATGCCGCTGGCATCCCCTCACGGGACCTCTCAGGCCTCTCGCAGGATGACGCGAGGCATGCAGCAAAGGCCGCTCTCGAGAGCGGTGAAATTCGCTTCATCTTCGTCGTCGACCTGTACAATGAAGGCGTCGATATCCCCAATATCGACACCATTCTTTTCCTGCGGCCGACGCAGTCACTCACGATTTTCCTGCAGCAGCTCGGCCGAGGCCTGCGCCTCGCGCCGGGCAAAGAATTCCTGACTGTCCTCGACTTCATCGGACAGGCGAACCGGAAATACCGCTTCGCTGAAAAATTCGCCGCCCTCGTGAGGAAAACGAAGCGCAGCATCAGTGAAGAGATAAAAAGCGGCTTACCCAACGTCCCGAGTGGCTGCTGCGTCCAGCTTGAGCGGATCGCACAGGACTACGTCCTCGATAACATCCGGCACCAGCTCGCCACAAAGAACCACCTCATCAGTCTGCTCCAGGATTTTCAGAGCACGGGCGAACCCCTGTCACTCGAAAATTTTCTTGCCTTCGCGCGTATCCCCCTCACGGATATTTACAAGAGTTCACGCAAGGAAGGTTTCATGCGCCTCGCCACCATTGCCGGGTGCAGGAAAGAATTTACCGAGCCGGATGAAAAACTCATCTCCAGGGCCTTGCCGCGCTTCGCCTCCTTTGACGACGCCGAATTCTGCCACTTCTGCCTCAGAGTACTTTCGAAGCCTGAAAGCATTCCTCAGGAATTACCCCCCCTTAAAGATCTGTACCTTAAGATGCTCTACTTCACCTTCTGGGACGCATCACTCGAACACAGGACAGCCGCTGCCATCATCAGGGAAAAACTGGCTTCCCTTTCCAGAAATCCCGTGCTCCTCGGGGAAGTACAGGAACTGATTGCCTATCGCCTCAAAAACATCAGGGGACGCAGCCTTAACAACACCTTCCTCTTTCCCTGCCCTCTCCGCATCCACGCCCACTATACGCGCAACCAGATATGCGCCGCATTCGATATGCTTATGCCAACCAATCTGAGACAGGGCGTCTACCAGATCAAGGAAAAGCATTGCGACCTCTTCTTCGTGACCCTCAACAAGAGCGAAAAAGACTATTCCCCCACAACCATGTATCAGGACTACTCGATAAACGACACGCTCTTCCACTGGGAATCACAGAGTACGACAGCCGCTGAATCTCCCACGGCCCAGCGCTACTTCAATCACCGCAAACTGGGACAGCACATTCTGCTCTTTGTGCGCGAGTACAAAGAGGACACGCTTGGTAAGATGCCCTACCTCTTCCTCGGCGAAGCCGACTACGTCAGCCACGAAGGTTCCCGCCCTGTCAGCATCGTCTGGCGCCTGAGAACGCCTATCCCTGCTGATTTTATCAACGTGACCAACAAACTCGTGAATGAATAGAAACGAATTAGCACGATTTTAGGTGTGATATTCCGAAAATACCTGAACCTTCCCCTGAGAGGGCTTTACTTCCTCTCAGGGGAAGGTTCCGCCAATACATCAATTATTCGTATACACAGGATGACGTCGGCCAGATTTTTTGGCGATCCCGACACACTGAACGAAAACGAAACAGGGGTTTCAGGTCCGCGGTGACGGCAAGCCATCGAAATTTTCTCTGAAATCAGATCAGTGAGGGGAGAAGGGGCAGCTCCTCCCCCAGGTGTGGCTCCGAATCAGAAACCATTTTCCTCTTCTCTCCCGAAAGCTTCCCTGTACAGACGTTTCACCACCTCATCGAGCAGCGGGAACGAATCCAGCACCAGGCCGTATTCCTCAGAACCGAGTCCGTAAAGGCGCGCCGTCATGGCATCGAGGAGAGCAATACGCCGAATCCTTTCCTCCGGATCCAGTATTTCCGGCACGCCGCCGCGGAAAGCCGCAAACTCCGCACCGAGGTAGAGAGGCAACGCGAGTCGACCGAGCTTCCTGATAGCCGAGATATCCCGCGGGACGGGAATAGATCTGACGATAAAGGCGTTAACGTTCTTGGCCGAGCGCAGGCGCACGTAAAAATCGGAGCACAGGGAGGAAAGGATAACGTTCACGCCGGAGAGAAGTTCCGGATCCGATACCATCCTTCCCTTATATATGATTTCCGCTGCGTTGAGGGCGTTGCCGCAGAAGACCCGCGGCGGGATGACGGTGCCGATGAGGCTGCGGCTGTCCGTGGCCTGGGCGATGACGCGCCAGGCGAGCCGGAAGTTTCTGTCCGGGAGTTCGTCCGGCAAAGAGCGCCGGCGCCGGGCAAGCCTTTTCTCTCCCTCCACGGGATCCACCCTGCGTTCCACCGGACCGAAGCTGGCGTTGTAATGATGGATGGTACGCCCCTGGAAAAGCGGCCAGCCGTTTCCTCCTCTCCGGAAGAGATCGGAGTCCGTCGTCATGTTGAACTCGGTGGATGTGAGGATATGTAGTTCTTCCTCCGGATCTCCGATGCCGGGAAAGGACTTCAGTTTCCCGAGCACATTCATCCCGCCGGCTGAGCCGAACTCCCAGATGGTGAGCGTATCCGGATCGTTCCTGAAAATGGTTGCGACGGGATAGCGGAAGCGGCGGTGATAGCGTCCGGCGTTGAGGGGATGTTCCGCCATATGCGCGGCCGAGGGCCGTCCATCCAGCCAGACCGGGTCGTACCAGGAAAATCCGGCGTCAAACGCGGCGTCGGGAGACGGCCTGCGCTTCATGAAAGTCAGGACATCGAACTTGTACTGACCGTGGATATCGAAAAGTTTGCGTCTGTTCACGAAAGTCACGAGCTCCCGGATTGTCGTCTTCTGCAGAAGAAGGCGGCGCAGGCCTGTGCAGGCGCTGTCGATATTGAGATTGTCGGGCACGATGATGCCGCAGAGGCCGTCCTTCGCGAGAAGGAGATAAATCTTTTCAAGGAAAACCTTATAGATATTGTTGTGCCCGCGCAGGAAGGTGCCGTCACCACGGCGCGGCTGCAGCGAGGCGTATGTTTTCAGGAAATAGGCGTTGAGCGTGGTGACACGCTTCCGGTAGGCCTGCCAGATCCCCCGCACGGCGGGATCACGGGCAAGCAGCGTTTTCTCCGCCTTCATGGCTTCCCTCGTGTCGAGGCGCCCGTAGTCCGGAATATAGTCCCGGAAGAATTCGGCCCGGTACGGGAGAATCACGTCCCAGGGCGGGTTGGCGATGATCACGTCAAAGCCGCCGTGCGCCGCGGCTTCGGGAAAATCCGTACGCCAGTGCACGGGCAAGAACTCCCCGCGCATACGCAGGACGTCCATGGCTGCCCGCTCATCATCCGCAGGGCCTCCAGAACTGCCGCGGAAGGGGGCATCCTTGCCGGAAAGCCGCTCTTCCCCGCGGCGATGGCCCGTCCCCGCTTTCCCCAAAAATCCGGACGTGAGACTGCGGCAGAGGGCAAGATCGTCTTCAGCCTGTCCGCGCCGCCTCTCAGGTATGACGCTTCCGGCAAATTTTTCGCGCAGACGGGCTATGCTCCGCGAAGGCTCGGCCATGAGTTTCATGGACGGGGAAACAGGCCAGGAGGACGCTTTTCCCTCAGACAGTTCCTCATAGGGCCCCACAATGCTGCTTCCGCAGACGAGATTCCCCTCAAGGAATGGGGGAGTCGGAAAGGAGCCGGGAATCGGACCGGAAAGCCTTATCCAGAGCGTCATGCGGGCGATGTCGCAGGCCAGGGGATCGAGATCCACGCCGAAAAGGCAGTTTTCAGCGAGAAGCCGGCCGAAGCGCGTCTCAAGGTTCAGATTCCAAGGCTCTCTTTCACAGGCGCTGTCCGTCTCCTCGTACCTCCGGTGCGTGAAGCTCAGCAGGCAGTAGAGGGAGGCGAGAAGCATACGGCCGCAGCCCATGGCCGGATCCAGAACGCGGACAGATGGCAGAGCGAAGCCATTTTTCCCGTCAGAGGATTTCAGCTTTTCGCCGATGGTCCTGCGCACGAGGTGCCGTATGAGGGTGTCCCTGGTATAGAAGGCGCAGGCAGCCCTCCGCCGTCCGCGTCCCTCGAAGAGATCCACTTCCCCGTCACCGTCCGGAACGAGACGCGTTTTCAGAAAAGCCTCATAGAGCACTCCCGGAAACTGCGGGAGAATGCCTGCCCAGTCCACGGACAGCGTTCTTTTCCCGGCTGAGACCCGTGTGAGAAGAGAGAGGCAATCCCTGGCGAGGCCGTCGTCAGAAGAGATGAGCTCCAGAAGGGGATGCGCCCTGCGCACGAAAAGCGAACCGCTGCAGTCATGGGCCAGCCTGTCGCAGATTCTCAGCACAAGAGCGCCGGAACGCGGGGGGAACGTTCCTGTCCCCATA
>ONPA01000009.1 GCA_900319575.1 uncultured Desulfovibrio sp.
ACGGGGGTCTCCCTGTGCCAGAAGAGAAAATTGAGAAGTGTTACACTTGGTTTTCTTTGAAAAGTTACAAAAATGTAGATTTAATAAAAAACAATAAAACTAACAAAATTTCAGGATATTAAACGACGACTTCGGCAGTATTCCCGGCCGGATTAGCGTTTCTTAAGCTAAAAAACAACAAAAATGTAGAATGTGCCGGCCCCGGAGAATATCCAGGCCGGCGTTTTTTTCGGCTTTTTCTGTCATAGTAATGATAACCCGCTGAAATTCAACGTGAAAAAAATTTTTCCGGTTTGCCTCACTGAGTATGGCACGGAAAATGCTTTTTTCTGTGCGTCTGCGGCACGGCGCTGCGGCGGTTCCGGGGCAACGGAACTCCAATCGTGAAAGAGAGCTCGAGAGGAGAAACACTATGAACGCGGCTGATACTGGATTCATACTTATCTGCGCGGCGATGGTCTTCGTCATGACCCCCGCGGTGGCCCTTTTTTACGGTGGCCTCGTAAGCGCCCGCAATGTCCTGTCCACCAGTTTTCACAGTTACGCGAGTCTCGGGCTTGTCACGGTTATCTGGGCCTTCGTCGGGTACACCCTGGCTTTTGGTCCGGACATCAACGGCATCATCGGCAGTCTCAAATATGTCTTCCTGCAGGGCGTTGAGGGAACGGCGGCGCCTTCAGCCGCCAACCTCCCCCATCCCTGCTTCATGATGTTCCAGTGCATGTTTGCCTGCCTGACTGTCGCCCTGATTTCGGGCGGCTACGCGGAACGCATGCATTTCCCCGCCATGCTGCTTTTTTCCTGCTTCTGGGTGCTCTTTGCCTATGCTCCTATGGCTCACTGGGTCTGGGGCGGCGGCTGGATGGCCCAAATGGGCGCGGTTGACTTTGCCGGCGGCGCTGTCGTGCACATGGCTTCCGCGGCTGCAGCCTTGGCCTGCGCCCAGGCTGTGGGACCGAGGCTGAGGAGCGGCCTGACCGGCAGAGGGCCTCATAATCTGCCTATGACCCTCATTGGCGGCGGCCTCCTGTGGTTCGGCTGGTTCGGCTTTAATGCCGGCTCGGCCCTGTCCTCCGGTCCCCTCGCCGCCCACGCCTTCGCCACCACGCATCTTGCGACCGCCTTTGGTGTGGCCGGATGGCTGCTCGTGGAATGGATCCGCACAGGCAAGCCCACTTCTCTCGGCGCTGTTTCCGGTGCCCTGGCAGGCCTCGTCGTGATTACTCCTGCAGCCGGCTACGTTCCCTTCGGAGCCGCCATGTTCATGGGCCTTGTGGGCGGCATGGGCTGCTACGCCGGCATCCTGCTGAAATACCGTTTCCACTACGACGACGCCCTTGATGTCGTGGGCATTCACGGAATCGGCGGAACCATTGGCGCCCTGCTTACCGGCGTGTTCGCCTGTGCCTCGGTCAACGGTGTCGACGGCCTTCTCTACGGCAATCCGAAGCAGCTTCTCTGGCAGTTCATTTCCGTGGTGGCCACCTGGGGTTACGTGTACGGCGTGAGCCGCGCCATCCTTTATGTGGTCGGCAAGATGGTCTCCCTCAGGGTCACTCCGGACGAAGAAGTCACCGGCCTCGATTTGAACGAACATCAGGAACGCGGCTACAACCTGTAGTCCCCCCATTGGTCAGGAGCCCAGCGTCATGAAAAAGATTGAAATCATCATCCGGCCCAGTGTTTTCGACAAGGTGCGCGAAGCGTTGTCCTCCCTCGGAGTGAACGGCATGAATTACCAGGAAATCAAGGGATTCGGCCGGCAGCACGGACATGTGGAAGTCTACCGCGGAACTACCATTAACGTGGACTTCCTGCCCAAGGTACGCTTTGAGGTGGTCACGAAGGACGATTCCGTGGAGCGCATTATCCAGGCCGTTCTCGATGCGGCCAGAACCGGAAGGGTCGGAGACGGAAAAATTTTCATCTCGGACGTGCAGGACGCCATACGTATCCGCACGGGCGAGCGCGGAGACGATGCCGTTTAGGCGCCATACGCCCAAAACGCAGTCCCCGTTTGTTTAAGGCAGCAAAAAAGGTCCACTGAGGGCCAAGGAGTATACTTATGAGCTTAGCTAGAGACGAAGCTCTTTTTAAGGCCACGGATGCTTCCCCTGTGAGCAAGCCCCGCGAAGCGTGGGAGTCCGCTGATGACATCTACGGAAAGTATGTCTTCACGCTGGACATGATGCGCAAGCGCCTGCCCAAGGAAGTGTACAAGGAACTTGAGAGCATTGTTAACAAAGGCGGCCGGCTCAATCCCGAAATCGCCGATGTCGTCGCCAGCGCCATGAAGGACTGGGCCATCGAAATGGGTGCCACCCATTACACCCACTGGTTCCAGCCCATGACCGGCCTCACCGCTGAAAAGCATGATGCTTTCATCTCTCCCACCGGCCCCGGTAAGGCCATCAGCGAGTTCTCGGGTAAGACGCTTATCAGCGGCGAGCCTGACGCCTCCTCCTTCCCGTCCGGCGGCATCCGCTCCACTTTCGAAGCCAGAGGCTACACGGCGTGGGATCCCACTGTTCCGGTCTTCATCATCCCCGGACCCTATTCCTCCACGCTGCATATCCCGACCTTCTTCTACTCCTATTCCGGTGAGGCTCTGGACCGTAAGATTCCGCTCATGCGCTCCATTTCGGCCCTGTCCCGTCAGGCCCTGCGCATTCTGCGCCTCTTCGGAAACACGACGGCCACCAGCGTTCGTCCCCAGGTCGGTCCTGAACAGGAATATTTCCTGGTCGACAAGAACCTCGCCGCCCTTCGTCCTGACCTCATGCTCTGCGGCCGCACCCTCGTGGGCGCTCCGTCGCCCAAGGGACAGGAACTCGAAGACCATTACTTCGGTTCTATCCCGTCCCGCGTCATGAGCTTCATGGAAGACGTCGAGGACGAACTGCTCAAGCTCGGCATTCCCGCCAAGACGAGGCACAACGAAGTCGCCCCCGGCCAGTTTGAAATCGCTCCCGTGTACGAGGAAGCCAATATCGCCTGCGACCACAACATGCTCACCATGAACATGATGCGCCACCTCGCCGCTCGCCACGGCTTTGTCTGCCTCATTCACGAAAAGCCCTTTGAGGGCGTGAACGGCTCTGGCAAGCACAACAACTGGTCCATGGCTGATTCCGAAGGCCACAACCTGCTCAACCCCGGCTCCACGCCGCAGGACAACGCTCAGTTCCTGGTCTTCCTCGCCGGCGTGCTCCGCGCTGTGCACAAATATTCCATTGCCCTCAGGCTTGGCACCATCGGAGCTGGCAATGATCACCGTCTCGGAGCCAACGAAGCTCCGCCGGCCATCATCTCCGTCTTCCTCGGCGAACAGCTCACCGATGTGATTGACAGCATCATCGAAGGCAAGACCGCCCACAGCCGTAAAAAACCGGTTATGGAAATCGGCGTGTCCAGCCTGCCTCCGCTGCCCGTTGATCTCTCTGACAGAAACCGCACGAGCCCGTTTGCCTTCACCGGCAATAAGTTCGAGTTCCGCGCCGTGGGTTCTTCTCAGTCCATCGCCCCTGTCAACATCGCTCTTAATGCCGCCGTGGCCTGCGCCCTTGATGACATCGCCACACAGCTTGAAGCCGCCGTTTCCGCCGGCACGCCCCTGAACCAGGCTCTGCAGGAATTCCTGCCCCGCGAGTTCAAGGAACATTCGCCGGTTGTCTTCAACGGCAACGGCTATTCCAACACGTGGCCCAAGGAAGCCGAACGCCGCGGTCTGCCCAATCTGAGCAACACCGTTGACGCCCTCGAGCATTACTCCGACCCCGATGTCATGAACGTCTTCCTGCGTCACGGCATCCTCAGCGAACGCGAGATTCTGTCCCGCCAGGAGATTCTGCTCGACACCTACGCCAAGGACATCGAGATCGAAGGTGCCACGCTCCTCGACCTCGTCCGCGGCAAGGTCCTGCCTCCCTGCCGCGCTGCCCAGGCCCAGGCCTGCGACCTCGTCCTCAAGACGAAGAAAGCCGGCATCGAACCCGACGAGGAGATGAAGAATCTCCAGACTATCCGCGGTCATGTTACCAGCATGGAAAAGGCCGTCGGACAGCTTGAAGAGGCCATCGCCAAGGTCAAGGGTATTGAAGGCACTCTCGAAAGGGCCAAGGGTGCCCGCGACCAGATTCTGCCTCTCATGGGCAAAATCCGCGAGGATTCCGACGCTCTCGAGGCCATTGTCGACGACAAGCTCTGGGAGCTCCCGAAGTACTCGGAACTCCTCTGGGTGCATTAATACTTTCTCACAAAGTTGGGGGCCCGGAGAGTACATCCCGGGGGGGAAGGTGATTCTCACGGGCTCCCCAACCTTTTCAGGCTGTCTGCCTGAAAGGTGTTGCTCCGCTTCTGGGCGGAGCTGGGCAAGAAAGCGGGCAGGGAACGGTAGCGATTCCCTGCCCGCCTTCGGCGCCTTTGGGAGGACTTTCAGTTTTCAGATACTGTGGTATCTTTTGCGCACCTACAAAAATTTCCTTATTTCAGGCCGCTTGCCTGTTTTCACTGCAGGCGGCCTTCTTTTTACGGAGGTCACATGGCACAGACGCTCTCTTTCACCAAGATGCAGGGCTGCGGCAATGATTACGTTTACGTCAATGGTTTTGAGGAGCATATCACGGACCCTGAAAGCTTGGCGAAAAGAGTGTCGGACCGGCATTTCGGCATCGGTTCCGACGGCCTCGTCCTGATTCTTCCCTCGAATAAGGCCGACGTGCGCATGCGCATGTTCAATCCTGACGGCTCCGAGGCCCAGATGTGCGGCAACGCCACCCGATGCGTGGCCCGGTACGCCTTCGAGCACGGCCTCGTTGCCGATCGCGTCGTCAAAGTGGAAACCGGGGCCGGTGTCCGCGTGGCCAGGCTGCTCCTCGACGGGGGGCGCGTCACCGGAGCGACTGTCGATATGGGTGCTCCCATTCTGGAGGCGGAGAGGATCCCTGTCGCCGTGCGCGAAGGAGAAGATCCCAAAGCTCCCTTCATCGCGAGACCGGTCACCGTTCTTGACAGGGAAGTCAGCATCACAGCCGTGTCCATGGGCAACCCCCATGCTGTCATTTTTCTCGGCGATGGCGATCCCAGCCTTGAGAGCCTGGATCTTCCCCGCATAGGACCTGTCTACGAGCATCTTCCTCTTTTCCCCGAGCGCGTGAATACCGAATTCGTCCGCGTTGAATCCCCCACTACCGTATCCATGAGGGTCTGGGAGCGCGGCACAGGCGAAACCCTTGCCTGTGGCACCGGAGCCTGCGCAACGGCAGTAGCCTGTTTTCTGAACAAGCTCACAGACCGTACCGTGCAGGTGAAGCTCAGGGGCGGAACGCTCCAGATTAATTTCAACGAACAGGACGGGCACGTGTATATGACCGGTCCCGCTGAACCTGTTTTCGAAGGAAAACTGTATCTCTAGTCCCTTTGCCGCCGACCTTCTCCCGGCGGCGATCCCCCCCTCCAACATGAGGATATCTTCATGATTTCGGTCAATCAGAACTATCTCAAGCTGCAGAAGAGTTACCTTTTCACAGACATCGCCCACAAAGTCGCTGCCTATAAAAATGAACATCCCGAGGCCAGGGTCATCAGCCTCGGCATCGGCGATGTTACCCGTCCTCTTGCTCCCGCTGTGATCAGCGCCCTGCAGAAAGCCGTTGCCGAGATGGGCACGAAGGAAGGCTTCCACGGCTATGGTCCCGAGCACGGCTACCTCTTTCTCAGAGAGGCCGTGGCCAGAGAGTACGCGGCCCTTGGCGTGAAACTTGATACTGAAGAAATTTTCATAGGCGACGGCGCCAAAAGCGATGTGGGCAATTTCCAGGAGCTCCTTTCCAATGATGCCGTTGTGGCCGTGACAGACCCGGTTTATCCCGTCTACGTTGACTCCAACGCTATGGCGGGAAGGGCCGGTAATCCTGTGGCAGGCGGCCGTTTTGACAGGCTTGTCTATCTTCCCTGTACCGCCTCAAACAATTTCGTTCCTGCCTTTCCCGAGAAGGCCCCCGATATTGTCTACCTCTGCTACCCCAACAACCCCACGGGCACGGTTCTGAAGGCCGACGAGCTCAGGGCCTGGGTAGAGTATGCCCGCAAAAACGGCGTGCTCATCCTTTACGACGCGGCGTATGAGTCCTACATCACCGAGCCCGGCGTTCCGCATTCCATTTATGAGATTGACGGCGCCAGCGAAGTAGCCGTGGAGTTCAGAAGCTATTCCAAGATTGCCGGCTTCACAGGCCTGCGCTGCTCCAGCGTTGTCGTGCCGCTCGATCTGAAGATTTCGGACGGCAGGGGCGGAACAGTGCAGCTCAACGGCCTGTGGAACAGGCGTCAGTGCACGAAGTACAACGGCTGCCCCTACATCGTGCAGCGTGCCGCCGAGGCCGTGCACACTCCCGAGGGCAAAAAGCAGGTCATGGAAACGGTGCACGGTTATCTGGAGAACGCAAGGGTGCTCGTTTCCGCTATGAAGGGACTCGGTCTCTCGGTCTATGGCGGCGTGAACGCCCCCTATATCTGGGTTTCAACGCCGGACGGCATGGATTCCTGGTCTTTCTTTGATCATCTTCTGCATAAGGCTTCCCTTGTGTGCACTCCCGGCGCCGGCTTCGGCCAGAGTGGCGAAGGTTATGTGCGTCTGACCGCCTTTGGAACTCCCGAGGACACGGCCGAGGCCATTCGCAGGTTGCAGTCCCTTTAAATAGCAAGTAGGTTGGTTACCCCCGCAGGCGGATTCCCCCCGGAGAGATGGAGTCGCATCTTTTCCCGCTTACGCAAATAGAGAAATTACACACTCAAGGTGGTTTTTGCTTATGTGCAGAATCGGTTCCATCAAGAGTCGGGAGCCGGTGCCTCCGTCGCTCGCCCTGAAGCTCATGATCCCCCAGCAGGAGGGGCATGACAATTCGGGTTTTGCTATGGTGATGCAGGATCTCGACGGCGCCTTCAGGCATTATAAGAAACAGCCCCTGCTTTCCATGGCCTGCACCGCCCGCGGCGTGCAGCTCGTCAACGAATACATGGAACAGCACGGGTTCGTTCAGATGGCCCAGTGGGTTCCGGACGTCGATAAAAAGCCCGGCCTGCGTATCGCGGCCATGCCCCGTTACGTCTTCCGCAATTACGATTACCCCGAGGTCTATCAGTACAGGAGCCAGGAAGAGAGGGAAGATCTTCTTCTCGATACCCGCCTCGCCCTGCGCGAACTGCTCGCCAAAGAGAATAACGGCTATGTCTATTCCTTCTGGCCGGATGTCCTGACCCTCAAGGAAATCGGCGATCCCGCCGATATCGCCACGTACTTCAGGCTGTGGAAGGAAGACGGCCGTCTTCTGGCCCGCAATATCGTTGCCCAGTGCCGCCAGAACACCAACTACGCTATCGTGCGTTACGCCGCCCATCCTTTCTTCCTGCAGGGCTACACGCTCTGCGCCAACGGCGAGAACACATTCTTCACCAAGAACAAGGAATTCCAGAAGTCCCTTCACCGCGGCTACATCGGCTTCGAGTCGGACTCCCAGAACTTCCTCTACACTCTTCACTACGTGCTGCATGAGCTGCACTGGCCCATCCGTTACTACAAGCACGTCATCACTCCGCTGCCTTTCGAGGAAATCGAAAAGCGCCCGGACCGCGACGTCCTCAGGCTTATCCGCCAGTCTCTGGCCCATCTCGAGATCAACGGCCCCAACGTCATCATCGGCATGCTGCCTGACGGCAAGATGATTACCTGCTGCGATTCCAAGAAACTTCGTCCTGTGGTGATCGGCAGGGATGAGAATATGGTCGTTATCTCCTCCGAGGTTTGCGGCCTCAATGAAGTGATGCCCGACCGTGACATCACGAATGATATCTATCCGAACGAGCGCGAGCTTATCGAGATAGACAATGACCTGGAGGTGCGCAGATGGAAGCAATGAGCACGCAGGACGTTACGTTCAATGACCTTAACTGGAAAATCGAATACGATCCTGAAAAATGCACGATGTGCGGCTCCTGCGTGGCGGCCTGCACCTTTGACGCCATTGAGGTGACTGTCGAGCGCAGGGATCGCACCGTATCCCGCGAGGGATGCCCCACTCCTGTACAGGAGCACGTGGCCAGAGCCGTCATCCGCCAGAAGAACGGCACCGCCAGTTCCTGCTCCGGCTGCGGCATGTGCGAGAAGATCTGCCCCAATAAGGCCATCCATCCCGTCCGCAACCCCGACGCCCGCACCCCGCTCCTTACCCGCGGCAAGGGGCCCGTAAAGCGCGGCGGCCGCAAGAATGTGCACGCTGTGCGCACCCTGGATTCCATCATCGTGGGCCGTATATCCCAGATGACTGACCCCGCTCTGGACAGCGAGCGCCATACCTTCGATGTGCGAGCTCCTCTTGGGCGCGTTCTGCCTGTCGATTCCCTGCCGCTCGGCATTGACGGGGACAGCCTTGTCCTGCGCGGGCACACGCCGCCGGTGCGCTGGATTTACCCTCTGATTTTCTCCGACATGTCCATTGGCGCTCTTTCTACCAGAGCGTGGGAAGCGCTGACTCTGGCCGTGGCCTATCTTAACGAGAAGTGCAACATTCCGATCCGTATGAGTTCGGGCGAGGGCGGTATGCCCATACGCCTGCTTGAAAGCGAACAGCTCAAGTACATGATCATCCAGATCGCCTCCGGTCACTTCGGATGGGACCGCATCATCCGCGCCATGCCCCACATGAAGGAAGATCCCTGCGCCGTGCTCATCAAGATAGGCCAGGGCGCCAAGCCCGGTGACGGCGGCCTTCTGCCCGCTGCCAAGGTTGGCCCGCACATTTCGGCCATCCGCGGCGTGCCCAAGGCGACTCTGCATTCCCCGGCCAACCATCAGGGCCTGTACTCCATTGAGGAGTCCGTGCAGAAAATGCATCTCTCCCTCAATGCGGCCTTTGGCTTCCGTGTGCCCGTGGCCATCAAGTGCGCGGCCTCCTCGACGTCCGTTCCGGTGTACAACAACCTCCTCCGCGATCCCTACAATATCTGCGGCGGATTCTTTATCGACGGCGTGCAGGGCGGCACGGGTGCAGCCAATGAGGTCTCCCTTGACCACACCGGCCATCCCATCGTCTCCAAGCTCCGTGACTGCTATCTCTCTGCAGTGGCCCAGGGCCGTCAGGGACAGATTCCTCTGTGGTGCGGCGGCGGCATCGGCATGACCGGTAACGCCGCGGCTGATGCTTTCAAGATGATCTGCCTAGGCGCCAACGGAGTTTTTGTTGGTAAGATTCTCATTCAGCTGCTCGGCTGCATCGGCAATGAAAACGGCCGCTGCAACAGATGCAATACGGGTAAATGCCCCACGGGCATCTGCACGCAGGACGCCAGACTGATGAAGCGCCTGGACGTCGACAAGGGCGCTCAGAACGTTGTTGATTACGTCCTCGCCTTCGACAGCGAAATCCGTAAGCTTCTGGCCCCCATTGGCAACAGCTCTCTGCCTGTGGGCCGTTCTGATGCTCTCGTCACGACTGATCGGGCTGTGGCTGACAAGCTCGGCATCCAGTATGCGTGCTGATGCCTGAGCTGCAAGGAGATTCTTTATGCTGACCATCCATACACTGCACGATCATACACGTATGTCCACCCAGGATCTGCTGCTTTCCATCGAGAAAGCGGTGAACAAGGGTGAGACGGATTTCTACGTTGATGCGTCCGGACAGCACGACATCGGCGGCCCCCTCTGGAACAAAGAGGGCAAGAAGCTGACCTTTACCGTGACCAACCCGGGGCAGAGGGTAGGCTGCATGGCCCTGCCCAATACCGAGGTAATCGTCAAGGGATCGGCTCCTGCCGACGTGGGCTGGCTGAACTCCGGCGGCCGCATCACGGTTACCGGTGACGCCGGTGACACGGCCGGGCACTGCGCCTCCTGCGGTTCCATTTACATAGGCGGCCGCGCGGGCACCCGTTCCGGATCCCTCATGAAGAAGGATCCGCTGTACGAAGATCCGGAGCTCTGGATTCTTAAGAGCACGGGCAGCTTTTCCTTTGAATTCATGGGCGGCGGCCGCGCCGTTGTCTGTGGCTGCGACAGCCAGACCCTGCCTTCCATCATGGGTGACCGTCCGTGTGTCGGCATGGTGGGCGGCGTTGTCTACTTCCGCGGCCCCGTGTCAGAACTTCCCCCGGACGTGCATATCGCCGACCTTGACAGCGATGACATAGCTTTCCTCGATGGCGGTCTGGATGTATTCCTCAACGCTATCGGGCAGCCCCGCCGCAGACCTGAGCTCTCAGTATGGAAGCAGTGGCGCAAGATTGTGCCTCTTACCTTCCAGGAGAGATCGGCTTTCACCCGTCTTTCCATGAAAGATTTCCATGAGAACGAATGGGTTCCCGGCGGTATTTTCTCGGACGTTTTTCCGGACGCCGGGGAGCATGTGGGGCTCGTGGCCCATGGCAAGTACCGTCTGCGCGTTCCTGAATGGAAGAACCACGTCTTCGAGGCCCCCTG
>ONPA01000136.1 GCA_900319575.1 uncultured Desulfovibrio sp.
CCCCGGCTGGAAGACGGCACAGGAATGCTTTGCTGAAGAACTCCGAAACTCCGCCTGACCATCTTGCACTTGGAATGAAAATTCACCTCCGGGAGTGAAAGATATCTTCCGATGGTGTAAATCTTCTGTAGAGGCGAAAAGAGAATGAAAAAGCCATCCTGCATAGAAGTACGGGGCGCGCACGTCCACAATCTGAAAAACATCAGCGTCGATATTCCGCTGCAGAAAATCACGGCCATTGCCGGCGTCTCCGGCTCCGGTAAATCCTCCCTGGCGCTCGGCATTCTGTATTCTGAAGGATCAAGACGCTATCTCGAGGCGCTGTCCACCTACACACGGCGCAGGATGACGCAGGCAGAGAAAGCCAATGTGGACGAAGTCCGGTACATTCCCGCGGCCCTCGCCCTGCACCAGAGACCTGGAGTTCCAGGGGTACGGAGCACGTTCGGCACGTCAACGGAACTTCTGAACAGCCTCAGGCTCATGTTCTCGCGGCTCGGCAGCCACCGCTGCCCGAACGGGCACTACCTGGAACCATCCATGAACGTCGCTCTCATGAAGGAACTCGTCTGTCCGGTCTGCGGCGTCCGCTTTTTCGGACCCGGTGCTGAGGATCTAGCCTTCAACAGCGGAGGCGCATGCAGAAGCTGTGGCGGAACGGGCATGGTGCAGACCGTTGATGAGTCAACTCTCGTGCCGGATGAGAATCTGAGTATTGACGAAGGCGCTGTTCTGCCCTGGCAGACCCTCATGTGGTCGCTGATGAAGGATATCGCAAGAGAAATGGGTGTCCGCACGGATGTTCCCTTCAGGGAGCTCACGGCAAAAGAACGGGATATCGTGTTCCACGGTCCGGCAGTCAAGAAGCACATAATCTACCAGAACAAAACCTCCGGCGCGGCCGGAGAAATGGATTTCACCTACTTCAACGCAAAGTATACCGTGGAAAACGCCCTGGCCCACATCAAGGATGAAAAAGGCCTGAAGCGGGTGGAAAAATTTCTGAGGACGGACGTATGCCCGGACTGCCATGGGACGCGGCTCTCTGAAGCGGCACGTGCGCCGAAGCTCAGGGGCATCTCACTTGATGCGGCCTGCTCAATGACGCTGCTCCGGCTTTCAGACTGGGTGAAGGGTGTGCCGGACTCCCTGCCGGAATACATGCGCCCCATGGCGGAAAGCATCTGCGACGCCTTTCATGACGTGGCGCGGCGTCTCCTGGAGCTCGGACTCGGCTATCTTTCTCTCGACCGCGCGGCCGCGACGCTCTCCACTGGCGAACGACAGCGCATGCAGCTCGCGCGGGCCGTCCGCAACCGCACGACAGGCGTCCTCTATGTACTGGACGAGCCTTCCATTGGCCTGCATCCGGCCAATATCGAAGGGCTGGAAGGCGTTATGAACGATCTGGTGGCAGACGGCAATACCGTCGTGCTCGTCGACCATGAAACGCATATCCTGAAAAAAGCGGATTATATGATCGAGATGGGGCCCGGGGCCGGTGCTGGCGGCGGCAGGGTTATTGCGGAGGGCACCATTCCGGAGATGGAAAAGAATCCGGACTCCGTCATCGGACCGTACCTTTCCGGGGAAAGAAATGTCCTCGTCCGCAGACCGGCGCAGGCCGGGGAAATGTTCAGCCTGGGAGAGATCCGCCTCACAACCCGTGAAATTCACACGGTGAAGCCGCTTCATGCCATCTTCCCCAAAGGGAGGCTCTCCGTGGTCACGGGCGTTTCCGGTTCCGGCAAGACAACGCTCATTCTGGAATCACTGATCCCCGGACTTCAGGCGGTCATTGAAGGGAAAAAACTTCCTCCCCATGTGACCACGCTGACAGCGGACGGTATACGCCAGGTCAAACTGATCGATTCCACGCCCATCGGCATCAATGTGCGGTCCACAGTAGCGACCTATTCCAATGTCCACGACGAACTGCGCAGGGTCTTTGCGAAGACAGCGGAAGCGAAGGAGCATGGCTTCAAAGCAGGCTCCTTCTCGTACAACACCGGCAGCCTGAGATGCCCGGAATGTGACGGCACAGGTACTATCAGCCTCGATGTGCAGTTTCTTCCGGACGTCGAAATCACCTGCCCCGCCTGCCATGGGACACGGTACGGGAAAAAGGCCGAATCCGTGCACTGGATCAGCGGAGAAGGAATTCCATACACCCTGCCGGAGATCATGGGCATGAGCGTCGACCAGGCCATCGGGGCCTGTAAAGATCTGACTCTTGCTTCCAGAAGGCTGAACGTCCTCCGGAAGCTCGGGCTCGGATATCTGACGCTGGGAGAGGAAACCCCGGGTCTTTCCGGAGGTGAGGCGCAGCGGCTGAAGCTGGCCAGCGAAATGGGACGCCCTCAGTCAGACTCCCTCTTCGTCTTTGACGAACCGACAATAGGCCTGCACCCTCTGGACGTCAGAACGCTTTTGCAGGTATTTGAAACACTTCTCTCACATGGCGCCACAGTCATTGTCATCGAACACGACCGGGACGTCATCCATAATGCGGACTATATTGTTGACATGGGCCCGGGCGGTGGGGAAGAAGGTGGAAAAATCGTCGCTTCAGGCACGATAGAGGAAATCAGAAACTGCCCTGAAAGCATCACGGGACGTTACCTGTAAATCCCCTGTCATATCTCCGGGAAACCGGTACAGGAACATACGATGAAACAATGCATGGATGCGGCCAATCTGCACAGAAGACTCAGAAAAATTATCGGACAGGTCAACGCCATCGACAAAATGGTGGAC
>ONPA01000145.1 GCA_900319575.1 uncultured Desulfovibrio sp.
GCCTGAGCATCCCAATTACATGGATGACAGGCTGCCATATCCGGGGGCGAAGCCGCTTTTCCCGCCGCTTACGCACCGTATTGCCGCCACTCTGGATCAGGGGTTTCTGCGGGCCCTGCGCGGGGTGTGGCCTCTGAACCGCGCGCACAGGGCTTCCCTGGCCGCTGACACGGCCGCGCTTTCCGAACTTCTGACCGTCAACCGCGCCGAGATGCGCAGTCCTTACTGGTCTTCCCCAGCGGCCACGAGCGCCTATCTCTATTATTTTCTGCCCTGGAACCTGATCCGCCTCTGCCGTCTCTTCTCCGGCCTTGAACTGCCGGCCCCGCGGGAGGATGCGCCGTCGCTCCTTCTTGACCTCGGCTCCGGCCCCCTGACTGTTCCCCTGGCTCTCTGGCTGTCGCATCCGGAATGGCGTTCCCGCCCCATCGAGGTCGTGGCTGTCGACGCCGCGGGCAGACCTCCGAAGCTCGGCAGGGATATTCTGCGTCTTCTCTGCGAGGACGCCGGCGTCGAGCCCTGGACCGTACATGTGGTTCAGGCTCCCATCGCCCAGGCCGGTCACAGGGCCGTTGAATTCGTGCGCAAGGGTGCCAGACCCTGGCTTCTGACTGCGGCCAATGTGCTCAACGAGCTTCCCTCATCCAGAAAGAGCCGCTTCAGTGAGGACGGTGACGATGAGGACGGTGAGCCCTCATCAGCCGGTGCCGGGACGCTGGAAGGAGTGCTGTCATCGCTGACCACTTTCCTTGACGGATGTGAGGAGAGCCGCGGGGCCCGCATGCTCTTTATCGAACCTGGCACGCGCCTTGGCGGTCTCACTCTCATGAACCTGCGTGCCATAGCCCGGGAAGAGGGACTTAAGGTCATTGCTCCCTGTCCACACGTTTTCGGCTGCCCGCTGGCGCGTCCGGACGAGGACGGGGCAGTGTTCGCTTCCGGTCCTGGTCTGACGAGCCGGCTCGCCGGACGCACCTGGTGCCATTACACGTTCGACGCCCTGGGCGCTCCCGCCTGGCTCGAAAAGCTCTCCATAGAGGCCGGGCTGCAGAAGGCCAGCCTCTCTCTCGCCGTGCTCGAGCTCGGCCCCGGCGATGAGGAGACGGAGTGTGAAGACGCAGCGGGAGAAACAGACGCTCCCTCTGACCCTGAAAACGGTGGCAGGATAGCCTGCCGCGTCATCTCGCAGCCTTTCCGCGTTCCCGGCCTGAAAGGTGCGGCACGCTACGCGTGCAGCGCCAGGGGACTCCTGCTCCTTGAAGACGCAGCCCATGTGCCGGATGGGAGCTTCCTCGAAATCACCCTTCCGTCTTCCCCTGCCCGTGACAACCGCAGCGGCGCGTTCATCGTGAGGGCGGGCGGAGGCGAAAAATCAGGGGCTGCCGCCTCCGGAAGCCGCGGTGAACGGAAGGAAAGGCCGCCGTACTCCCCTGGAAAGGACGTGAAGCAAGGCTTTTCCGGCACCCCCGTGAACCGCTCATGGGAGGATTCAGGACGGGTGCCACCTGGAGAAGAGAGGGCCGGAAGAGGAAGAAACATGAAGAAAACCCGTGGAGGAAAAAAGGGTTTTATTCATGGATAATTTTTCGCTCCGGTGCTATATGCTCCCGTGCCTCTTATTAAAGAGGCCCTTTTAAGAATGATAAGGAAACGCCGCCATGTCACTGCAAATGCCTGAAAATCTTCCTTCTCCCGAGTTTTCCCAGAATGCTGAGGTTGTTCTTGCCAAGCGCTACCGCCGCTGGGACGCATCCGGCGAGCATCAGGAAAGCACCCGGGAGATGTTCTGGCGTGTGGCGTCGGCCATCGCCGAAGAAGAGGGAAAGTACGCAAAATCCCCTTACACGCCTGAAGAACTCGCGGAGATTTTTTACAGGCTCATGACGTCGCGACGTTTCCTGCCGAACTCACCCACGCTCATGAATGCGGGCACGCCGCTCTGCCAGCTCGCAGCCTGCTTTGTGCTTCCTGTGGGAGATTCCATCGAGGAAATCTTTGATGCCGTGAAGTTCGCGGCGATGATCCACAAGTCCGGCGGCGGCACCGGCTTTGCCTTTTCGCGCCTGCGTCCGCGCAACAGCCGGGTGGGAACCACGGGCGGCGTGGCTTCCGGTCCTGTTTCGTTTCTGAAAATCTTCAATACGGCCACCGAGCAGATTAAGCAGGGCGGGAAGAGGAGAGGAGCCAATATGGGCATCCTCCGTGTGGATCACCCCGACATCCTCGAGTTCATCAACGCCAAGCAGAAAGAGAATGAGTTCAACAACTTCAATCTGTCCGTCGGCCTGACGGAAGCGTTTATGGACGCAGTGGAAAGGCGCGCGGACTACGAACTCATTGATCCACATACCAAAAAGGCCGTGGGAACGCTCAACGCAGGAGAAGTCTTCGATCTTCTCGTCAAAGACGCCTGGAAGAGCGGAGATCCCGGCATTGTCTTTCTGGACCGCATCAACCGCGACAACCCCACGCCGGAACAGGGTGAAATCGAGAGCACCAATCCCTGCGGCGAGCAGCCGCTTCTGCCCTACGAGGCCTGCAATCTGGGGTCTCTCAACCTTGCTTTATTCGTCAATCAGGACCGGAATCCGGCTGGCGATCCGCTGGAAGACGGCGTGAACTGGGAAGAACTGCGGGAAACCGTAAGTCTGGCCGTGCGCTTTCTCGACAATGTTATCGATGCTTCCCGGTATCCGCTGGCGCAGATTGACGAGAAGGTGCGTCAGAACCGTAAAATCGGCCTCGGCATCATGGGATTTGCCGATCTTCTTTACCAGCTCGGCATCCCCTATGACAGCGAACAGGGCCTTGCCATGGCCGAGCGTGTCATGGGCTTCGTCAACGAGGAAGGACACAGAGCGTCACAGAGGCTGGCTGAGGAACGCGGGCCTTTCCCGGCGTTCGCCGCGTCAGTCTTCCCGGGACGCGGTGTGGCTCCCATGCGTAACGCAACGGTGACGACCATAGCCCCCACGGGCACGCTTTCCATCATCGGCGGGTGCTCGTCAGGCATCGAACCGCTTTTTGCCCTGAGCTTTACCCGTAATGTCATGGATGGCCAGAAGCTCACGGAAGTGAATCCCTATTTTGAGAAGGCCGTGGCTGACGCCGGGCTCGACACACCCGGGCTGATGGAGGAGGTCGCCTCAAAGGGGAACGTTCAGTCTCTGTCTGCCCTGCCCGAGAAAATCCGCCGGGTCTTCGTGACCGCTATGGACATCGCCCCTCTCTGGCATGTGCGTATGCAGGCCGCTTTCCAGCGTCATACGGACAACGCCGTTTCCAAGACGGTCAACCTGCCGAACAGCGCCACGGAGGACGACATCCGTGAAGTTTACTGGCTGGCCTGCAGGGAAGGCTGCAAGGGCGTCACCGTCTACCGTGATGGCTGCCGTTCCGTGCAGGTTCTGGCCACAGGGGCGGAGCAGAAGAAGATGGACGGACAGAATGCCGGGAATGCGGCTGGAACAACGCAGGAAGTTCCGGAGCACAGTCCCGCAGAAGGGCATGCGGAAGGTGGCCGTGTGGCCGTACGCAAGCGTCCCGAGATCATGTATGGCTTCACCCAGAAGGTGCCGACAGGGCTCGGCACCATGTATCTCACCGTCAATGAGCTTGACGGGAAGCCTTTTGAGGTCTTCGCGACCATCGGTAAGAGCGGCCATTCGACGACGGCCAAGGCTGAGGCCATAGGCAGGCTGGTGAGCCTGGCCCTGCGTTCGGGTATCGACGTGAGGGCCGTTGTAGTGCAGCTGCGCGGCATAGGCGGAGAACACCCAGTCTTCCGCCGCAAGGGGATTCTTCTCTCTATCCCCGACGCCATCGCCTGGGTCCTTGAGAGCCACTACATGAAAGATGATCCCTACACTGGCGGTGTTACGGACCTGGAAAACAGGCCCCGCTGTCCGGAATGCGGCGGCGAGCTCGTGCTTTCGGAAGGGTGCATGTACTGTCCCCAGTGCGGGTATTCCCGCTGCGGATAGAACGCTGGCGGGACAGGAATACAGATACGCGATGAGATGGGTTACGCATCAGGTGGGCGCGCTCGGCGCGGGCCTGCTTCTTCACCTTCCCCTGGCGGGCCTCGCGGCCTGCGTTGTGGGTGGTATTCTTCCCGATGTCTTCGACCAGAAACTGGCGGGTCTCTTCCGCAACCGCCAGAAGGCCTTTAACAATATTCACCGCGGTTTTACGCACTGGCCCGGGCTCTGGATCGGCCTGCTGCTTGCCGTATGCGTTTTTCTGCCCGCTGGTCCTTACGGGGCAGCCAGGGCTGTGTGCTTCGGTGCCGCAGTGGGCGGGCTGAGCCATGTGGTTCTGGATATGATGACGCCGCAGGGCATTCCGCTTCTGCCCTTTACGCGGAAGAACCGGTTCTCCCTGCATCTTTGCAAGACGGGAAGCATCGGCGAGTACGCGTTCTGCGCGGCCATGATCGCGGCCATGGCCGTCTTTCTCAGAGGTGACATCTCGGATCAGGCTGAAGCCATAATGCGTCTTGTGTTCCGGGCGTAAGGCTTACTCCGCGAGCCTGAAGAGCGTCTCCGCGTTTCTGCCGCACTGCTGCCAGAGTACTTCGGGGCTTGTCCCGCGGCATTCGGCCAGCGTACGGATGGTGAAAACCGTATAGGCCGGTTCGTTGCGTGTTCCACGCCACGGTACTGGTGAGAGATAGGGACAGTCGGTTTCCATGAGCAGGCGGTCTTCAGGAATGAACGGAACGGCTTCCCTCGCCTGTGGATTGTTTTTGAAGGTCACCGTGCCGCCGAGAGCCACGTACCAGCCATTCTTCACGATGCGCTGAACAAGATCAGGGCCGCCGCCGAAACAGTGCCAGACAAGCGGACGGCCGCTGAAGTTTTCGCTTTCGAGAATGGACAGCGTGTCTTCCTCCGCGTCACGGCAGTGGATGGCGACAGGAATGTCCAGTTCTCTGGCAAGGCCGAGCTGGGCGCGGAATACCGCTTTCTGTATGTCGTGCGGCGTGCATTCCGGATCGGGCCGCGAATAATCCAGGCCTATTTCACCGATGGCGCGGATGCGCGGGTTTTCCCGGATGTGGGTCCGGATAAGAGCGAGTGTTTCCTGACTGAAAGGACCCGCGTCATCAGGGTGAACGCCCAGGAGGAAGAAGACCTCAGGGTGATCCCTGAAAAGTTCCGCGTCCCTGGGAAATTCGGCGGGATTGAGGAAGACGTTGGCGATACGGGAGACGCCGCACTGCCTGGCCCGCTTCAGGACTTCTCCGAGGTCTCCGCTGAAAGCCGGATCGTTCAGGTGGGCGTGCGTATCGATACCTCCGGAGGGAAGAGCGCAGGTGAGAGGATCAATACGCGGCGTTTTCTTATGTTTGGACATATCTGTGCCTCCGCGCTTCTCCTATCAGTTTAGGCAGTCCGGAACAACGTGTTTCCCTTCCCCGGCCCTGCTTGAAAGCACTGGCCCGCTTTGGTAGTCTGACAGAGTTCGGAATGGCGGAAATACGGCCTGGCCGGTATTTCCTTCCCGGTTCAAACCTTAGGCCGGCGCCCCGCCGTCACGGCGCGTACGTCCTGGCTTCGGAGGAACAATGCATTTACGTAAACGCGTCCTGGTTACCGGCGGCTCCGGATTTCTGGGTTCTCACCTCTGTGCCCGCCTTCTTGAAATGGGTGACGAGGTTCTGTGCGTGGATAATTTCTTCTCCAGCGACAGGGCCAATGTCGAAGAATTTCTGGACAACAGGCGCTTTGAACTTTTGCGGCATGACGTCACCTTCCCGCTGTATGTGGAAGTGGACGAAATCTATAACCTGGCCTGTCCCGCCTCTCCCGTGCACTACCAGCACGATCCCGTGCAGACCATTAAGACGTGCGTGAATGGTGCCACCAACATGCTCGGCCTTGCCAAACGCTGCGGAGCCCGGATTTACCAGGCATCGACGAGCGAGGTGTACGGCGATCCCGATGTCCATCCTCAGACCGAGGACTACTGGGGACACGTCAACCCGAACGGAATCCGTTCCTGCTACGATGAGGGCAAACGCTGCGCCGAAGCCATGTTCTTCTCGTACTGGCGCCAGCATCATCTTCCGATCAAGGTCGGCCGCATTTTCAATACCTACGGTCCGAAAATGCTCCCGAACGACGGACGTGTGGTGTCCAACTTTATTGTTCAGGCTCTGCAGAACCATCCCATCAGCATTTATGGTGACGGCTCTCAGACCCGTTCCTTCTGCTACGTGGATGACCTCATCGAGTGTATGGTCCGATTCATGGCTTCTCCCGAGGACTTCGTCGGCCCCATGAACATGGGCAATCCCGGCGAATTTACCATCAAGGAACTGGCCGAGAAGATCATCGATCTGACAGGCAGTTCTTCGAAAATCGTGTACGAACCGCTTCCCGGAGACGATCCCAAACAGCGCAGACCCAATATCGACCTCGCCCGGAAGATGCTCGGCTGGGAGCCCAAGGTGAAGCTCGATGACGGTCTGAAGAAAACAATTCCCTATTTTGAAAAGCTCCTGAAGGATGGGATGCTGAAAGGATGTTAGCGCCGCTGTCCTAAAGGCCGCATGTCGTGTCTTGTTTAGATATGATGTTGGAAGCACCCGATTTCAGTCGGGAGAGGGTTCACTTACTGGCGCGAATTCTGTAATTCAGAAAATAGGTAAAGAGGGCTCTGCCCTCAGATTCAGGAGGCTTCTCAATGAAGGAAATCAAGAAGATTCTCTGTGCTGTCGATCTTGCCGAGTATAGCGCTCAGGTGGCCGAATACGCCGCGCTCCTCGCCAAAGCGTGCCATGCCAGCGTGCTCGCCATCTACACGGCTCCTTCTCTGAGCCAGTACGTGGGCTTCCATGTCCCGCCGACGACCATTGAGAATTTCGTCGGTGAGATTGTGACCGGTGCCGAGCAGGGAATGGCCGACTTTGTCGAAGAGAATTTCAAGGGCGTTGAAGCCGAAGGCCGCGTCGTCGTTGGCTATGCCGCCGAGGAAATCCTGAAGACGGCCGCGAAAGAAAACTGCGATCTCATTGTTATGGGAACGCACGGACGCAAGGGCATTGATCGCATTCTTTTTGGATCCGTGGCAGAAAAGGTTGTGAAGAGGTCCCCTGTGCCTGTCCTGACCATCCGGCCGCACGCCGTTTCGGGAACGGAAGGCAAGTAACTCCGGAAGCTGACCTTTGTCATTATGGGAACC
>ONPA01000007.1 GCA_900319575.1 uncultured Desulfovibrio sp.
GCCTGCTATTTTCTGGAATAGTTCCCCGGGAAGGAAAAGGGACGCCGGGCAGACCTTGTAAAGATAGAGTCTGCTGTTCACCAGAACAATGGGAAAGATGTTGCAGGCAACAGGCCTGAGTTTCCTTTCAAGACGACATCCGGAAGGAGTCAGAGCTTTGCACCCTCTTCGGTCAAGAGCTGCAGTGTGGTTATCCAGAAGGTAGAAGTTATCCGGTGTCCGGTCAGAGATCTGACTGTCGAGCAGGGCCATGGGGAAAGGTTTCTTTTCCTTCTGCGGGCCGCAGCAGAAACGGCAGTCAGGACAGTATTCGTTTACCAGAACGCCGTCCGCAAAGGTGACGGTACGGGGAGACTGAAACCGTTTTTCCCAAAGAGATTTGTAATAGGTGAGGTCGTTATCCATATATGCTCCCTGGAGAAGGCATCCGCGTGGGGGGCGCGGTGGTGAAGCTATATAGCGAAGGGCCTGTTTCGGCAAATATCAGAGGGGCACGTCCGTAAGCCGGACTTCAGATGTTTCCGAAAAAATAAAAAAAAGACTTGCATAGAAAGGAACTTGAGCGTACAAGCATTCACAGCAAAGCCGAAGTGGTGGAATTGGTAGACACGCTAGGTTCAGGGTCTAGTGCTGGCAACGGCATGGGAGTTCGAGTCTCCCCTTCGGCACCAAATGAGATGAAAAGTCCGTAAAGCGTTGAGCTTTGCGGACTTCTTTTTTTGTGCTTGCAGGAGTTTAAAGAGCTGGCTGCCTTTGAATTTTGTACCTCTTACGTTTTCTCTGAACTGACAGTTCTGGTGTCCGGCTAGACTTTCTGCCGGATCTTCCTCTATTTTTTCTCCGGCAGGATTTTTTGTAACTTGGAAAAGTTCTTCACTTTTATGGTTCCGTATTTCCCGATACTGCAACAGAGAGGAAGAAGGCGTACAGCCCGGATGACTTCGGCCTAAAATCGCTGAGAGGTCTGTTTCCTTGCTGTTTTGAGCCATTTCCTGTCTCGGATATTTTTCTAGGGAACTGCCTTTGCCTGCCCGGTATGTGGTTTTCTCTTTTGCCAAGTCGGTTCTCAGACACAGTGCTGAAGCATTTTTCTGGAGAAAGAAAAGGGGGATCGGATGAACTTCCGATCCCCCTGAGAGGTATACTGTGATGCCACAGAGAGGTGGGGCATCAGACAAATTCCGCCTCCATTATACAGGAGCGGGGCAGAGACTTACTTTTCGCCGGCGAGTTTCTTGCGGATGAATTCAGGGATGATGCCCTTGACGGACTGCATGGTGACCATGCGGCGCATGATGCCGAGCTGATCCTGCAGCGGAATGCTCTTGGGGCAGACGCTGTGGCAGCCGAGGAGTCCCATGCAGCCGAATACACCATTGTCGTCGCCGATCAGGTCATAGTAATCGGCGGGCGTGCGTTCGTCGCGGGGATCGATATAGAAACGGGCCATGCGGTTGATGGCCGTGGCGCCGATGAAGTCCTTGCGCATAAGAGCCGTTCCGCAGGCAGCCACGCAGCAGCCACATTCGATGCAGCGATCAAGCTCGAAGATTTTGATCGCCTTCTCGTTATCCATGCGCTCTTCCTGCGCGGTGGGGTCAAACTGCTTGCTGGTGTGAATCCAGGACTCAATCTTTTTGTCCACGCCGCGGAACCAGGTTCCCGTATCCACGGAGAGGTCTCCGATGATCTTGAAAACCGGAAGCGGATGCAGTGTGATGTGCGGAGGGAGCGTGCTCGTCTGCGTTTTGCAGGCAAGGCCGGGGCGGCCGTTGATCACCATCGCGCAGGAACCGCAGACACCGGCGCGGCAGCAGAAGTCGAACTGCAGGGTGGGATCCTGCTGTTCCCGGATCATGTTGAGCGCCACGAAGAGGTTCATGCGGGGATGCTCAGGCAGCTGATAGGACTGCATGTGCGGCTTGGAGGAGGGATCCTGCGGGTTGTAACGGAATATATCGAAGGTCAGTGTACGTCCCATGGTGGTTATCTCCCTTAGTCCTCGTCGAAGCCGATGACCTTCTTGTCGGACATGTCACCGGGTATAATCTTGCCGCCGCCGTAGCCGCGGTCCCCTGGGGGAAGAATGAACTTGGTGGTGGCGGGCTCGTACTTGAGCACGGGCAGGGTCGCTCCTTCGGGCCAGTAGGCCAGGGTGCGCACGAGCCAGTCCTTGTCATTGCGGGCAGGGTAGTCCTCGCGGGTATGGGCACCGCGGCTTTCCGTGCGCTGCAGGGCGCCGTAGGCGGTGCAGAGGGCAAGCCTGATTTCTCCGGGGATGCGCAGGGCCTGGGCGAGTTCGGCGTTGGCGCCCTTGGTGATATTGCCCATGAGGCGCATGTTCTTGCTGCGTTCGAGCAGTTCCTGGAGGCGGTTAACGCCGTCCTGCAGGTCCTTGCCGTTCCTGAAGATGCCCACGTCCTCCATCATGATGTCCTGCATGGCGTTGCGCAGGGTGTAGCAGTCGTCGCCGGTACCGTGAATCAGGGCGTTGATGCGGTCCTGAACCTTGAGTTCGGCGTCCTTCATGGCCTGGGTGGAGAACTTCGTCTCGTAGCCCTGAAGGAACTCGACGACCTTCTTGCCGACGACATGACCGGAGACGATGGTCTCGGCGAGGGAGTTGCCGCCGAGGCGGTTGAAGCCGTGCATATCCCAGCAGGCGGATTCGCCGTTGGAGAAGAGGCCCTTCATGCCGTAGAC
>ONPA01000005.1 GCA_900319575.1 uncultured Desulfovibrio sp.
ACTTCGGCGAAGGCGGCAAGCGTGATGGCCGTGGGCGTGAGTCCTCTTGCCTCACCTTTCTTCCTGAGGGACTGCCACACGCCTTTGCCGATCGTCTTCATGAGGCGTCTGAACTCGGTATGCGTGAGGGCCGAGGGGTTGACGGCCAGGGGAAGCCTGGGAGCTTCGGGCAGACTGTCGATGCGGTCCAGCCAGTATCTGCGGTCGCGTTCGAAAGTCTTCGTTTTGCGGTAGCGCTCTTCGGCCAGGCGGTAGTCGCGGAAGGTGATTTCCATCTTCGGCAGTTTTGCCCCGCGTCCGGCGTAAATCTCGCCGAGTTCGTGCAGAAGGAGGCTGATGCCGTGGAAGTCGCAGAGCATGAGGTCAAAGCTGAAGTGCAGGCGGCAGACCGTATCGGAAAGTTCGGTGATTTCGATACGGAAGTTCGGCCATTTGTCCACAGCCACGACTTCGTGGGACATTTCCGCGCGCATGGCCTGGATTTTTTCTTCCACCTCCCTGCCGGAAAGCCCCCGCAGATCGTGGCGGGGAATGACGTAAGGCGGAACCTCGGCGAGAACCTGCTGATGCTCGCTGTCAAGGATGACGGTGCGCAGGATAGGCTGGCGGGCGATGAGCTCGTTCCAGGCCTTCTCGTAGCGGTCGTAGTCGATATTCTGGGCTTCAGCCTCGAAGTAGAAGTGACAGCTGACGCCGCCCAGGGCGAGGCCGTCGCTGCCGCGGCCGATCCAGTAAGCCTGCTGCATATCGGAGAGAGGGAAGGGATCGCAGGCGTGCTCCGGATCCGGGACAAGGAGACCGGAAAGGGGCGAATCCGCTTCATTTTCCTTTTCAGGCTTTTTGGTTTCTCCGGCCGTGTCCGGACCGAGGTCATGGGCAAATTTCTCGGCCATGGCCTGGACTGTGGGACGCGCGGAAACCTCATGAGGCGCGATGCGGATTTTGAGGTCGCGGCTGATGCGCTGGAAGAGGTCGAGGCTGATCAGGGAATCCATGCCGAGGCTCGTCAGGTTGACGTCATCGGGGATGGTATCCTCGCTGATGCGCAGGAATCCGGATATTTCCTTTCTCAGGTAAGCGCGCATCCTCGTGAGGCGCTCATCCATGGGCAGGGCGCGCATTTCTTCGGCGAGCCTGCTGGTGGAAGCTTTTTCAGCCTTCTTTTCACCGGCTTTGACCCTGCCCCTGATCTCATCGAACATGGCGGCGCCGGACGTGGCCCTGAGGAGCGGGAGCATTTTATTCCAGTCCATGCGCGTCACGACCCTGCGCGTGGCGCCGCTGCTCATGAAGGCGTCGAGAAGAGCGAGACCTGTGGCTGTATCGAAGCCTTCAACGCCCTGGCGGCGGATACGGTCAAGTATGCCGAGCCTCACGACCGTGCCGATTTCGCCCCAGGCGCCCCAGTTGACCGAGAGGCCGGGCAGGAAGTCCGCCCTGCGCGAGGCGATGAGCGCGTCGAGGAACGTGTTGGCGGCAACGTGGTTGGCCTGACCGTGCGTGCCGAAGACGGAGGCGATGGATGAGAAGACCACGAAGTGGTCGAGGGGCATGTCACGGGTCAGCTCGTTCAGGAACCAGCTGCCGTCAACCTTCGGGGAAAGAACGGCATTGAAGCGATCCCAGGTAAGCTTTTCGATGGCGTCGTCGTCAAGGAAGCCGGCGAGGTGGAAGACGCCGCGGATGGGCATGTCCTCCTGGGCTGTCATTTCGCCGAAGGCGGCCTTCATGGCGTCAAAGTCGGTTACGTCGCAGGTGAGCGGCCTGGCGTCACAGCCTGCGGCCCGGATTTTTTCAACCTGTTCCTCCTGATGGGAACCGGCTTCAGGCAGATGGCGGCCAAGGAGCCAGATCCTGCCCGCGCCGCGTTCGGCGAGATGCTGGGCAAGGGCGAGGCCGACATCGCTCATGCCGCCGGTGATGACGTAGGATGCGTCATGGCGGATGCCGGTGTCACCCGGAACGAACACGTTCCTCACGACAACCTTGCCGGTATGGCGGCCTTCAAGCATGTACCTGAAAGCTTCAGCGACGGAATCCATAGTGAAGACGCGGTGCGTGAGCGGATGGTAGAAGCCCTTTCTGAAGCCTTCCATGCAGCCCGTGAAGATTTCGCGCAGCCTGTTTTCGTCCTTCTGGCCGATCTTCACGAGGTCGACCGCCGTGTAGGTGATGTCGTCGCGCACGGCCTTCACTTCTTCGGGGGTGCGCACGTCGGTCTTGCCGATTTCCACGAAGCGGCCGCCCTTAACGAGGCAGCGCATGCCGGCATCGCAGAGATCCTTCACGAGGAAGTTCAGGACCACGTGTACGCCCTCACCGCCGGTATCTCTGAGAATCTCCTTCTCAAAATCCGCGGTGCGGGAGGAATAGACGTGTTTTATGCCCCAGGAGCGGAGCAGGCCGCGTTTGCGTTCCGTGCCGGCAGTGGCATAGATTTCGGCGCCCACGGCCCGGGCGATCTGAATGGCGGACTGTCCGATGCCGCCGGTGGCGGAATGCAGGAGGACGCGCTCGCCTTTCTTCAGTCCGGCCACTTCAATGAGGGAATGCCAGGAAGTCATGAAGACCGTGGGGATGCAGGACGCCTCAACGGCGCTGAAGCCCTTCGGAATGGGAGCAGTGAAGAGCTCGCGGGCGTAGAGATGGGAGGCGAACTGACCGTAGGTCGTGGTGAAGACCCTGTCGCCGGGGGCGAAGCGGGTGACACCCTCGCCGATGGCGGTAACAGTGCCGGCGCAGTCGAGCACCATGCTCTTCATCTGGCTGGTGACGCCCATGGCGGACATGACGTTCTGGAAATTGAGGCCGTAGGCTTCGACCGCGATCTCGATTTCGCCGGGTTTGGGCGCGTGGCGGGTGAGGGGCTTCACGGCGATGTTTTCAAGGCCGCCGCCGAGGACTTCCACTTCGTAGCTGCCTTCGGGCTTTTCAAGAACCTTCGGGGTTCTGGCCGGGGTTTCGTGGGCGGCGCGCACGAGGCGCGGTGAGTAGAAGACGCCGTTTCTCACGGCAGCCTTGTCCTCATGCCAGCCGCGGGCGCCGGCCGCGGCGCACAGCGTGGCGGCCTGGGAAGCAAGTTCCGCCACGGGATCGAGGTCGATGATGAAGGGAGAAATCTGTCCGAGTTCCATGGCCACGGATTTCTCGAGGCCCCAGACAAGGCTCTGCGTTGGAACGGGCTGATCCGCGGCGCGCACAGCCTGCGCCTGGCAGGTGACAGCGGCGAGGCGGTTTTTTGAAGACGCGCCGCAGGCCGCGAGAGCCTGGGCGAGGAAGAGGAAGGCTTCGGCCGTATGGATTTTGAAGGGGGCTTCGCCGTACTTTCCGGTGAAGTCGGGCACCGTGCAGTCAGGGGCCCAGAGGTAGAGGATACCCCTGGCGTCTTCCTTCTCGCTGAAGGCAGAGACGAGGTCTCTGAAAGCCTCCGGGCTGCCGGGAGCTATGGCCTGAATGCCGTCAGGGGCGTCTTCACCCGCGCAGACAGCCATCTCACAGGTGCCGCCGTCACGGGTGATTTCGTCAGAAATGGCTCTGGCAAAGTTCATATCGCGGCCGGCGAGGATGAGCCAGTGACCTTTCATGTCGTGCTTTTCAGGCGCGGCGATCTGGCGCCAGACGATGTCGTAGCAGATATCGGCGCTCTGCTGTCCGGCCCGGATCTGGTCAAGCGTGTTCCTGTTGGTGCGGCGCATGGTCAGGTTGATGATGTCGCAGACCGGCGTGCCGTCAGGAGTGTAGATGCTGAAGCTCGCCTGGAACATTTCCTTTTTGAAGGAATCGCCTTCCTTCATGACAGCGCGGCACCAGACCGTCTCCGGAGCTTTGCCGTAGAAGTTGATGCGCTCAACGCTGAAGGGCATGAATCCCTCGCCGTTGGGATCGCTGTCATCGGCGCCCATGGCGGCGACCATGCTCTGCAGGCAGCTGTCGAGCACGGCGGGATGGACAATAAAACCGCCGCCCCGGCGCGCTTCCTGGGAGTCCAGGCTTACCTCGGCTATGGCGCCGTCATCAGTGCGCCAGAGATGGCGCAGGCCGCGGAAGATGGGGCCGTAATGAACGGTTCCGTAGGAATCGAACTTCGTATAGAAGGCGTCGATATCAATCTCCCGGCCGCCCCGGGTGAGATTCTTCAGATTAACGTGCGCGCCCGCGGCGCTCTGCAGGGGAGCAACCTGGCCGGACACGTGCATATGCCAGCCGCCCTCCGTGTCAGCCGCGATTCTGCTGTAGATTTCGAAATCCGCGCCGCCGTCAGACGGATTCACGAGAACCTGAACCCTGCGGGCGCCGTCATCGAGCATGAGGGCTTCGCGGAGAACCACGTTTTCGAGGCTCACTTCATCGCAGCCGAAGTAATTCATGCCGGCCGCGGCGGCGAGATCAAAATGCGCGGTGCCGGGGACGACGATATTTTTGAATACCTGGTGCTGCGCGAGGAAGGGCTGGCGTTCGCCGCTCACGAGAGAGGTGTACTGGGCCGTCGCGAGCGGGGAGGCGAGGCGGCGTCCGAGCAGGATATGTCCCGTGTCCGTGCCGGAAGGTTCTCCTTCGGAGGCTTCGGAAGCGGTAATCATTTCCGTGCTGAAGGCTTCGCGTCCCTCACCGGAGCTGCGGGCGATGATGATATGCTCATCGAGTGCCCTGTCCTTTGGATCGGGGTAGCACGCGGTCCTGTCAAAGCCGGTTTTCGTGAGGAGATCGTGCCAGCGCTCAGGAGTAAGGAAGGGATTGATGCCGCGGAAATCCTGATCGTGTATCTGGCCGAGGAGGCATCCGAACGAGATTTCGAAGCCAAGGGCGGGACGCGGAAGGGTGATTTCACGGAGAAGAAGCAGGCCGCGCGAGGCGAGCAGCATGCGGATGTTCTTCACGGACTGGGTGATATCGGGGGTCGCGTGCAGGATGTTGGAGCATACGACAATATCTAATTCGCCTTCCCCGAAACCCTGCTGCAGGGGATCGCGGCTTATGTCCAGGGTGCGGTATTCGACGAAGGGGAATCCGGAGAAACGCTCCTGCCCTTTGGCCGTGAAAATGGGGGAAATGTCCGTGTAGACGTAACGGGTGCGCTCGGGCGGAAGGACGGGCAGGAGGGCGGAGGTGGTGCCGCCCGTGCCCGCGCCGATTTCAAGGATGGAAATCTTCCGGTCAAAGGGAAGGGCGTCCACTACGGACTTCAGGGCTTTCGCCATGATGCCGTTGTAGTAGCGGCTCTGGGGGGTGTCCTGATAAACCTTTTCAACGGCGTCGGAGCGGCCTCCGGGAAACATCACTTCCCTCGGGTCCTGCTTTCCTCCGAGGATGCCGCCGAGGCTCTCCCCGCAGTGCTTCATAAAAGAAAGCAGTGGCAGGTTGGCCGCGATGAAATCCTTATTGTCTGCTGTTTCTGACTGGTTGGGCATTATATATCTCCGCTTTGTTATTTGCTTTGATTTGTCGCGTTCTGTCTGGCAACCAGAGTGTCAACTACGGAACGGATGGTCAGATCCGGGCTCGCGGGAGAGCCGTAACGGCCTTTCCCATCCTTTTTGAGCAGACCGTTTTCAACAAGGTCGCCGAGAAGGCGGGTAAGGAGCTGATCGAGTCCCGCGGGGAGGTGAATGGCCGCGGCGATTTCCTCCGGCGTACGGAATTTTCCGCCGGCGAAGGCGCCGAGCTTCGTGAGTGCCTCGGACGAGTAACCGGCGCAGAGTTTTTCGACCATTTCGGCCTGCCCGGCGTAGGACGCGCTGTCAGGACGATCCGGGCTTTCCCCGGATTCGGCGGCCGCGCTTCCGCAGAGACCTTCCCAGAGCGAGTCAGGAGAGGCAGCCACGGGGGCCTTCTTCGTGGCCACGCCGCTGAAAGAGTCGTCCACGAAATGCTTTGTTCCCTGGAAGGGATACAGGGGAAGATGGATGCGGCCCCAGCGCTGATCTTCGGCGAAGGCGTCCCAGTCGATCTGGCATCCTGCCATGTAAAGGTCTCCCAGAGCGGTCTGCACCTGCTGCCATTCGGGTTCCCTCGCGTGGAGGCTTGCCGTATGAACAGCGGAGGAGGCGGTGCTGGCCGCGTTCTGTTCGCGGCGGCACAGGGCGGTCAGAATGCCGCTCGGCCCCACTTCAAGCCATGCTTTCGGATCAAGGGCGTCAAGGGTGTGGATGCCGTCCAGGAAACGCACCGTGCTCCTGAGATGCCTGACCCAGTAGCCCGCATTGGAGATTTCTCCGGGCTGGGCGGCGCGGCCGGTGACGTTGCTCACAATGACAATGGAAGGATCCTGGTAGGTGACGGCGTCAGCCGCCTTCGCGAATTCGTCCAGGATGGGCTCCATGAGATCGGAGTGGAACGCGTGAGAAACGTGCAGGCTTTTTATGGTAAGCCCCATTTCCCCTGCTTTGGCTTCGACGCGGGCAAGGCCTTCGAGAGGACCCGTGAAAACGGTCTGGAATGAGCCGTTGAAGGCGGCTATGCCGACGCGGTCAGGACGCCCGGCGGCTTCAAGGAGCTTCATGGCTTCTTCCTCACTGGCGAGGAGGGCGCTCATGCCGCCGCCGGCGGGCAGGGTGGCGATGAGCCTGCCCCTGGCCGCGACGAGCTTCACGGCGTCCTCAAGGCTGAAGACGCCTCCGATACAGGCGGCCACGTACTCGCCGATGCTGTGTCCGCAGGCGGCCATGGGCTTCACGCCCAAAGCCTCCCACATTTTTGCCAGCGCGTAC
>ONPA01000095.1 GCA_900319575.1 uncultured Desulfovibrio sp.
ATTTCCGGAAAGAGGGAGGCCCTTCATGCTGAACCTCACTCTGGCCATGGCCAGGAAGGATCTTTCCGTCACCCTCACCCGCAGCGCGGGCCTCGTGCAGGCCCTGCTTCTGGGACTTCTGCTCATCTTCATGTTCAGTCTGTCCCGGAAAGCCGGAGACACGGTATCCCCGCAGACGGCAGCCACTATTTTCTGGCTGGCATCCTCTTTCTGCCAGGTGCTCATTTTCAACACGCTCTACTCGTATGAGGAAGGCACGGGCGCGCGGCTCGCCCTCCTGCTCGTGCCAGCGCCTGTCACGGGGGTGTGGCTCGGCAAGGGACTCGCGGGGCTCATTCTGATTCTCATAAGTCAGGCTGTCTTCCTTCCCGCGTCCGTGGTCTTCATGGATCAGAGCATCGCGGGCGGCGTGGCGGAGGGCTTCCTCATGCTCTTTCTCGCCGACATGGGCCTCGCGGCGCTGGGCTCCCTTCTGGGCGCGCTCTCTCAGGGCCAGGCCGCCAGGGAATCCCTTCTCAGCCTGCTCATCTTTCCCCTGATTATTCCCCTGCTCCTCGCCGCCATCACCGTGTTTTCCGCCTTCCTCGGCGAACCGGCCTCCGGAGCGCTTTCGTCCTGGATCGGCTTCGCCGCGGCCTTTGACGCCGTCTTCCTGGGAGCAGGCCTTCTGCTTTTCCGCTTCATCTACTCAGGAGAGGACTGATGCCTCAGAAGCACTTTCCCTGGAGTCTTGTCTTCTGCCTCGCCGGCGCCATAGGGCTCGCCGCGGGACAGTGGTTCATCTTCGCCTACGCGCCCGTGGAGCAGACCATGGGCCCCATCCAGAAGATTTTCTACATTCATCTGCCCCTCTCCTGGTGGGCGCTGGTGAGCTTTTTCGTGGTCTTCATCTGCTCCGCGGGCTATCTCGCGAAGCGCAGGGAGAGCTTTGATCTGGCCGCCCGGGCCGCCGCCGAAATCGGCGTGGTCTTCACCTCGCTCTGCCTCATCACGGGCATCATCTGGGGCCGCCGCTCCTGGGGCGTATGGTGGACCTGGGACCCCCGCCTCTCCACGGCCCTCGTCATGTGGTTCGTGTACGTGGCCTACCTCATCATGGGGTCTCTGGCCGCCTCCCCGCAGAGAAAGGCTCTCGTGCGCTCCGTGCTCGGCATCGTGGCCTTCCTGGACGTGCCGCTCGTCTTCCTCTCGGCCCGCATGTGGCGGTCCGTGCATCCGGCCGTCTTCGCGAGCCGGGAGGGCGGGCTCGAGCCGGAAATGAAGCTCACCGTCTTTGTCTGCGTGGGCGCCATGGGCCTTCTCTGGCTGGGTCTCTTCCTTCTGAGAAGGACCCAGCTCACGCAGGAAAGCCGGATTGACAGACTGCTCTTCAGGGCCGGGGAACAGGAAAATCAGGACACGTTCCGTAAAAAATAAGGTGGACACCATGACTGAACAGTGGATTATGTACGCTGGCATAGCCGTCTGGATCGGCATCGGCCTCTACACCGCCTTTATAGCGGTGAAGCAGGCCGCCCTCACCAGAAAGATTGAAACGCTCGAGCTTCTTGGCGGACGCGGCCGGGACCGCGGATAAACACGGGAACGCACATGACCGATACTCGCAGAAAAGGCTTCATTGTCTGTCTCTTCGCCGGCATCCTCGCCATGCTGGCCGTGACGCTTTACGCCCGTCTCACTGAGCCCTCCCTCGTGCAGCACAGCCACACGCAGGCCGCGCCGGCCCAGGAAAACACCATGCCGCAGAGCGAGATTGGCAGGCTCATGCTGAGCCTGCAGGAGAATCCCAACGATCCCGCGGCCCTCATCGCCCTCGGATCCGAGCTCATCAGGAACGGGGAGCTCCAGTCGGCGCGCACCTTCCTGGAACGCGCCGAGACCGCGGACGTGAACAATCCCGATCCGTCCTATCTTCTCGGCTACATCAGCCACCTCGAGAAAAAAGAGGACGAGGCCATCCGCTATATGGAAAAATCCCTGAGCATAAAGGAGCAGCCTGCCGTCCACTACAGCATCGGCACGATCTACTGCTATTTCCTGAACCAGAAGGACAGGGCCAGGGACCACTGGAACAGGGCCCTTGCCATGCCCGGATGCTCGGACGTGCAGAAAAAGCTCATAGAGGCTGAGCTCAGCAAACTCGGCCAGAACTAAGCCTTACGAAAAAGCGCGTTTTCAGCTCCGTCATTTCCGTGAAAAGCCGCGGAAAACTCCGGGGAAAGCCTGAACCGGTGCGCTCTTTTTTTAAGAAAAAATCAGACAGTTGGAAGAGGCTGGCCGTCCGCGGGGGGATCCGCGGGCGGCTTGCCTCTTTCCTTTTCTAAGGATAAGAAATTTCTCTTAAACACACGAACCAGAGAGGTTTTCTTTCCCCATGGCAAAACAGAACCGGCCCGCAGCAGCACCTGTCACCGTCACGGCTCCAGGCCCCCGCCCGTCCAGCCTCATCTTTTTCTCCCGCTTCGGTTTTTTCTTTCTTGCCCTGTGCCTTTTCTCGGCCGGCTTTCTTGCCGGCGTGCTCGTGCACCAGGCCATGAGCGACCACTCAGGGTCCCAGGCGCAGTCCTTCCAGAGCGCTCCCGCGCCCCGGCAGCAGGCAGCGGAGCCGCAGCAGAGCCAGGCCCCTGACAGGGCCACGGCAGCCCGTATTGCCGAACTCGAAAAGGCCGTCATCAGAAATCCCTCTGACAGGGACGCCTTCGTGGAGCTCGGCAACCTGTACTTCGACTCGGATCAGGCGAAGCTTGCCATCCTGGCCTACGAGAACGCCCTGCGTCTCAGGGCGGACGATCCCGGCGTCACGACAGACCTCGGCGTCATGTACCGCCGCGACGGCCAGTACCAGAAGGCGCTCGACTGCTTCAGGAAAACCCTGGAAATCGAGCCGGGGCATCCTGTCGCCCTCTTCAATACGGGCATTGTCTTCTATTACGACCTGCACGACGCGGCGGGCGCGCGCAAAGCCTGGGAAGAACTCGTGAAAACCCACCCGAACGCGAAGGCCCCTGACGGCACCCCCGTCACGGAACTCCTGAAACAGTTGAAATAAACGCGGGATCCCGGCAGGTGCCGGGAATCCGCGGATTCAGACAAGGCCTGAAGAAATGAACTTTCTCAAACATCCCGGCGTCAGATTCCTTTTCCTTCTTCTTTTCTGCTCTTTTCTGCCTCTCCTGAGCGCTCAGGCCGGCCCCTATCTCGGCAATCCGAACCAGCCGCCGCACCTGCCCGGTCAGGCCGCGCCCAGCGTCCTGCAGCATCCCAACGGTGCGGGACACGCTCCCGCGGCGCACAGGGGACAGGCCCCGAAGCAGGCCCCGGCACAGGCGCCCTCCGCGTCGGGCATGCCGGACAAGAACCATCCCTATCTCGGCGATCCCTCACAGCCTCCGAGGCTTCCCGGCGGCTTTGATCCTTCCATGGCGGGCCAGCCCATCCAGGTCCCCTCAGTCCTGAGGGACGAGAACCTCGTTCTCACTCCCTACCTGAGCGTCCTGACCGATCCCACCTCCTCCATGAACATTGACGAGGTGACGCAGCCCGAAAACGACCAGAAATTCACGAGATTCAGGCCGGAAACCTTTACCGCCGGCGCGGGCGCCTGCTGGCTGCGCTTTTACCTGCAGCCCGTCCCCGAAGGCACGAGGCATGAAACATTCCTCCTCGACATGGGAGAGTCCCTGCCCGGCGAACCGGTACTCTACTCTCCCGCTCCCGGGGAAAACGGCAAAACAGAATGGAAGGAAAGCCGTCCCGGCCAGAAGGGTGTCATGGTTCTGCCCGCAGCCGGAACAGCCATGACAGCCTGCTACATCAGGCTGGACGGCATGCCCGGAACATGGTTTGCTCCTGTCATCCGCACGCCGCATGACGCGGCCACGGACTGGGGCAGCCTTTACAAGATGGCCGCCATGGTGGCCATGGCCATCATTCTGGCCATCTGCCTCCTGCGCGGTCTCGTGGAGCAGGGCTACTGGCGCACGTTCTCCGTCCTCTACCTCATCTGCGCCCTCGGGCAGGCCGTTCTCGGCGTGCCCTCCGCGACGGGCCCCCTCAGCGTACGGGGCATCTGCGCCGTCATCGCCCCGGGTGTCGCCATGTTTTTCCTGCCGCTCATCGGGCGATCCCTCATGCGCACGCGTGAAAACGCGCCGGTTCTCGATCTCCAGTATCTTTTCCTGAGCCTCCTCGGGCTCATTTACGCGGCCGTCTCCCTCATCCCGTCCCTGCGCTGGCTCTCCCGCTTCACCGAAATCTGGCCTCTGGCCATGTTCGCGCTCGTGCCCACCACGGTGGCTGCCTGCCTCAGGGGACTGCCCGGATCCTTCCGCTTCCTGCTCGGCTGCGTCATCCCGCCGGCGGCGGTTCTGGCCGGCATTCTGGGTATGAAGGCCGGCTATCCGCCCCATCTTCTGGCCTCCCTGCCGCTCTGGGGCATCGCCCTGGGCGCCCTGCTCGTCACGGCCTTCTCCCAGCCCGTACGCAGACAGTCCGGCCGCGGCCTCGTGCTTGACGCGGGACCGGCCCAGGCGCCGGTACAGGCTCCGTCTGCCCCGGATGGCGGACTCAGCCTCGGTGAACCCGAATCTCCCGCCACCCTGCCTGAACCTGCCGCGAAAGAAGGCCTCGACCTTGAGATGGGGCCGGAATCCGCGCCCTCTGCCGGCGCCGCAAACGGGAACGCGGACGAGGCCGGAAATCCCGGCACGGAAGAGCCCGCCGTTTCCGAATTCAACCTGCAGGAAATCATGCAGCGCACCAGTCAGAAGGTCTCGGGCCAGGCTGAAGAGCGCGGCACAGGCCTCTCCTGGTTCATGGCTCCGGATCTCGGCCTCTGGTACAGGGGCTGCGGGGAGGAACTTGCGGCTGTCCTCTCGGACCTTCTCTCCGAAGGCACGGAGCAGCTTTCAAAGGGCGGCTCCCTGCGCTGCTCGGTGAAGAAGATTCCCGGATCCCGCAGCGCAGGCGGGCTTCTCTTCTCCCTGGACGTGCAGGGGCTTGACGCGAAGAAGCCCAACAGCTTCAGGAGCCTCGGACGCGCTGCGCGCCTCGCGGCCCTTTCTGGCGGCTATCTGAGCCTTGAGTGCCGCGGCAGCGAGACAATGCTGAACTTCACGCTGAACCTGACCGAAGTGAAGGACCACGGGGAAAAGCCGTCCGCCCCTGAGGCGGAGGCGCGCCCGGCAGAGCCGGAACAGAAGGCCGGCCCCGCGTACAGGGCCATACTCCTCGCTGATAATCCCAATGTGTCCGCTGAAATCCTCGGTATCCTGAGGGAAGCCGGGTGCGGCGTGAAGCAGGCCGCCGATTCCTCAGAGCTCATGAAGCTCTTTGATGACAGAAATCCCGCGGATCTCATCATCTTCCAGGGAAGGTCTGCCTCGGCCGCGAGCAGCCTGCTCCTTGCCGGCATCAGGGAATTCTGCCGCCAGAAGAAACTCAGACTGCCCGTCCTTCTCGCGTACACGCCGGATCAGACGAGCTGGCCCGATATGGCGAGAACAGGCTTCACGCACGCCCTGACCCTGCCCGTGGACAGGGAGGCCCTTCTCGGCACCCTGTCTGACATCGGGAAAGACCGTCCGGAGAGCGTGGTGGATCTGACGCC
>ONPA01000054.1 GCA_900319575.1 uncultured Desulfovibrio sp.
CAGCATGCAGGCCAAGGGCCACGGCAGGGAAGGCACGCAGGCCCTGGTGCGCGCCCTGGCGGAATTCTCCGGCAAGGTGTGGACGCCTCTTATCGGCGGCTAAAACACGTCCTTTTACTGATATCCCATCCCGGCGGGTAAGACCCGCCGGGATATTTTTTCCCGCGGCTTGCCAAAAGCTCTTCTGTCTGTTTTTCTGGGCGCATGCGTTATACACGACAGCAGCTCATCAGCACCCTTTCCCGGTTCGTTCCAGCCGAAGCGCGCGAAATCGGAAAACGCGCCGGCCTGCTTGGCCTCTCAGTCTGCCTGCCGCTCTGCATGTACGGCGACGCGGCGGACTGCTGGTTCACGGGAGGCGAGACGGGCGGCGTCTCCTACGAAGAAAAAGGCCGAACCTGGCACACGCTGTCTTCGGCTGAGGGGTTCGTCGAGGAAGGCACGGCCTCCTGGTACGGCGACGACTTTGACGGAAAGCCTACGGCCTCGGGAGAAATCTACGATCAGGACGCGGCCACCTGCGCCCACAAGATCCTGCCCCTGCAGACCAGAATACGGGTCACGAACCTGCGCAACGGCAGAAGCGTGGTGCTGCGCGTCAATGACCGCGGCCCTTTCGTGGCCCACCGCGTGGTCGATCTCTCCCGCACGGGGGCCAGACGGCTTGGCATCGAGAACTCCGGAATCACGCGTGTCCGCATCCAGGCCCTGCCCTGACGACAGAAAAAACGCTTTTTTCCCGAAATCGCTTGACAGAAACGGCCCTCAGGCGTAGACCCATTCGCACCAGTCGGGATGTAGCGCAGTCTGGGAGCGCACTTGAATGGGGTTCAAGGGGTCGAAAGTTCAAACCTTTTCATCCCGACCAACTGGAAAATCAGGGACTTACGTGAAAACGTGAGTCCCTTTTTCTGTAACCTCCGCCCCGCCGTTCACCCTTCCGCACTGCGTAACGGAGCCGTTCATTTCATCACCGGGAGCAGACTGCTGCCCCGATCCCGGGCCCCCAGGCGCACCGCCGTCATCAGCCGTGACACCGGCACAGCGGCAGGACAAAATCTCCTTCTCCTCCGGATGCACGCTCAGGAACAGAGTACCGGTCCCTGGCTCATAACACACCGCAAAGGGCAGAGGATTCGGGAGTCACAGAGACCGGCCCCTGTGACAGGGCTTTGCCCAGAACAGCCTGAAAAAAGGAAGCGGCAGGCCCGCTGTCTTATTAGGCGTGCCTGCCGCATTCAAAAGGCCGCAGAAACACTCCGGCCTTTCGGGAAAAGAAGATACCGGCTACTTTGTTCCGGCCGTGTCAGAGGAAGCGGAATCCAGCGGATTCTCCTGCTGTCCGCCGGGGACTTCCTTGCCGCAGCGCTTTTCCGCATTCCTGATGCAGTAGTACTGGTAGAAGATGGGCATAATGAGGCAGAAAATCCAGCTCATGCTGCATCCGACGCCCTCTTCCATCATGAAGCGCTCGATATAGCCCTTGGACATGAGGGAAAGCGCGATAAGGATGACGAGCTCCACCAGGCTGATGACAGCGAAGACGGTGCCGGCCCATCCAAGGGTGACGGGAAGCTGGGCTATGCCGGTTTCCTTCAGGCTGCTGAAGACGCGGTCATACTGTGCCATAAGCAGGTTGGCGTTCCACATCATGAGAGCGATACCGATGATGACGAGAACAACCATGATCCCGGCCTGGGGGTAACGCTTCTTGAGGCGCTTGGACATGTCATAGCAGAAGTAGGCGAAGAGGAAGTTGCCGGTAACGAAGTTGAGAAGCACGAAATCGATGGTGCGCATCCTCACGCCAAAAAATTTCGCGCCGAAGGTGTCGTTCCTGTCTTCCAGGGTGATGCCGGCTTTGCTCTCATTTTTCCAGATGTAGAAACGCCATCCGGCGATGACCGCGAAAACAATCCAGCACATGATAAAAGTCAGAAGATCCATACTACCTCCAAGAAGCTGTTTTCTGCGCCGGGCAGGACAGAAAAAGAGGCCGCGTACCTCCGCCGCCCGCATCCTGCAGGCTCAGACGCCTTTTGCTTACAAGTTGGGAAAAAAATAACAATCAGCTGATCTTTTGGCAACAGACATGTGCCGAAAAGAACCCATGCAGGACTTCAGAAAACAAAAAAGCTCCCGTATCCCGAAGGACCGAGAGCTTCTAATTCAGATAAAAGCCGGACTACTTGAGTTCGGAGAAGTACTTGATGGTGCGCACCATCTGGCTGGTGTAGGAGTTTTCGTTATCGTACCAGGACACGACCTGCACGAGGGTCTTGTCGCCCATGGGCAGAACCTTGGTCTGGGTGGCGTCGAAGATGGAGCCGGCGGTGCTGTTGACGATATCCTGGGAAACGATGTCGTCGGTGTTGTATTCAAAGGAAGGAGTCTCTTCCTTCTTCATCTGGGCATTGACCTCGTCAGCGGTGACCTTGCCCTGCACGACGGCGTCGAGGATGGTGGTGGAGCCGGTCGGAACCGGGACACGCTGGGCGGCGCCGTTCAGCTTGCCGTCAAGCTCGGGGATGACGAGGCCGATGGCCTTGGCGGCGCCGGAAGAGGTGGGAGTGATGTTGACCGCGCCGACACGGGAGCGGCGCAGGTTGCCCTTGCGCTGCGGGCCGTCGAGGATCATCTGGTCGCCGGTGTAGGCGTGAATGGTGGTCATGAAGCCGGATTCGATGGGGCAGAGGTCATTGAGGGCCTTGGCCATGGGAGCGAGGCAGTTGGTGGTGCAGCTGGCCGCGGAGATAATCTGATCGGTGGGCTTCAGGATCTTGTGGTTGACGTTGAAGACGATGGTCGGAAGGTCCTTGCCGGCAGGAGCGGAAATAACGACCTTGCGGGCGCCGGCCTTGATGTGGGCCATGGACTTTTCCTTCGACGTATAGAAGCCGGTGCACTCGAGCACCACGTCGACTTTAAGATCGGCCCAGGGAAGATTGGCGGCGTCCTTTTCCTTGTAGATGGTGATTTCTTTGCCATCGACTTTGATAGACGTTTCCGTGGCTTCGACGGTGCCGGGGAACTTGCCATGTGTGCTGTCGTACTTGAGAAGGTACGCAAGCATCTTCGGGCTGGTCAGGTCGTTGATGGCCACGATCTCATATTCGGGATCTTTAAAC
>ONPA01000173.1 GCA_900319575.1 uncultured Desulfovibrio sp.
TGCCTGCGGCACGCTGCAGGCGGAAAGGCCGTGACAGGGCGCCACTGTTTCTGATGAGGAGGATTCTATGCGTAAATTTCTGCTTCTCCCGCTTCTGGGGGCGGCGCTGCTTTTCGGCGGATGCAACCTTCCGGGCGAAAACAATATTGTGTATGTCGACGTCCAGAAGGTTTACAGTGATTCCAAGGCTGCCCAGGCGGCCGAAGAGCATATGAAACAGGTCCGCGATGCGCTTCAGAAAGGAATGGACGAGATTGGCCAGACCTACGCGAACGCGGCCCAGGATGCCCGCGAGAACGCCGTGCGCGAAGGTATTATCAAGCTGAATACGCAGATGGAGCGTGAGCGGGAGGCCGCACGTCAGGTCGTGTTCAAGACCATGCAGGACGCCATCGACCATTACGGGGAGCAGAATCCGTCAACGACAGTGGTCGCCCGCCAGAATCTGCTGCGTCCGGCCAAGGATATGAAGGACATCACGGCCGACATCATTTCCGAGATGGATACCAAGACTCCGAAGTTCGCCGAGCTGCCCAAGGTTTCCGTGAAGGGGCCGGACGATAAGTCCGCAGCCGGCGCCGCCCAGCAGGCTCCCAGGCCGACTCAGGGCGCCCAGAAGAAGTAAGACCGCAGCGCGGCGGGGCGCGTTTTTCCCGCCGCCGCTTTCAGGAGGAAACAAGATGGCTGAAGAACAGAAAGAAAATCAGGCCCAGAACGGTACGCAGGAAACCCGTCTGCCCCTGAGCATCGACCGTTCGAAAGAGATCTCGAAATACATGAACGTCTTCAACGCGTCGTTCGCCTATAACGAGGTGTTCCTTGAAATGGGCCTCGGCCGCGTGCTCGACGAGGCCGGCAAGCAGGTTTACAGCGTGCGCATGAATGAAGTCGTCAGCATGACGCCCCAGACGCTCAAGGCCCTGGCCATGGTTCTTGGCAGGGTCTGCCAGAACTACGAGGCCCAGTACGGCCCCATCGGCAACGGGATTCCCAAAGATAAAGTGCAGTAGGCGCCCGCTTCTGAAAAAATACGAAAACCTCCGTCTTTTCCCGGGACGGAGGTTTTTTTGCATCCGGGGAAGCCGTTCTTCCGAAGCTGTCCGCCCGGAGAAGTCTTTCCTTTCTGATTGTCCGGGGACTGCCCGTGCGGCCCCCCCCCGGCCTGCGGAGGGCTCTTCGGACGCAGGGAGCGCCGGTGAGAAGAAGAGCTGTGCCGCCTTTCCACGCAAACGGGGCATGACGCCGCGTTCCGGATGACATGGGCAGGAAGAATACTTTTAAGGGAAGAAGCCTGCCGTGCACGCCGGAGAGGCCCGGCCGGAGCATGTGCCTGCCCCGGGTGACCCATTCTCTCCGGCCGGAACCGGGCATGAAGCGCAGTCCTTCTTTTTTCTTGACCGGAGGGCAAAAACGGCTACTTTTTTCTGCGCGGCACGTCTGTGCCAGAGAAGGAAAAAGCCTTATGAACAAAGTTCTGCTTTCAGTGGCGCTGGCTCTGGGTCTCTGCGGGAGCGGCTGCTTTTCCCAGTCCACGGACAAGAATGACATCCGTTTCGTGGATGTGGACCGGATTCTTACCCAGTCCAAAACAGCCCGCGTGCGCGACAGCCATATAGAGGCTGTGAACCAGTCCCTCAAAGCTGATCTCGAGAAGCTCATGCAGGCCATGGCCCGCGCTCCGGAAGCCGAGCGCCGCCGCGCCGATCAGATGGGCATTTCCGTCATGGACAGGGTTCTCGCGAAGGAAACGGCAGCCGCGGAAAAAATCATGCGCGACGGCATACGCGAGGCCGTGAACCGCTACGTCAACAAGAACCCCGGACACATCATTGTCGACAGGGGACACGTGCTGAGCGCGCCTGCCACGGCCGGGGACATTACCCAGATCATCATGGATGATCTGGACTCGCATCCCGTTTCTTTTCCTGATTTTTCCGATTCCGCTCTCGCTGACATGAGTAGGAACGTCAGGGCCTACGAGCCGAAGCAGGCCAGGGTGGTTCCGGCGGAGCCGGCCCCGTCCGGGCCGAAGCACAGGGAGAAGGAAGAGCGGAAGCACAAAAAGCACCGCCACGAGAAATAAATACTGTTTCTCCGGTCAGCGCAGGGCGCTGATAAAACAGAGGAGCGGCAGCAGGAAGGCGGCTGTTCCCGCCGCGGCCTGCCAGGCCGGCCCGGCGGAAGACGGAAAGCGGCGCAGGATGAGACCGAGAAGAAGTCCCAGGCCCGTGCCGCACGCGAGGCCGCAGATATGGGCCATATAGTCCGTGTTTTCCCCTTCCGTTCCCAGCATGGCGAGCAGGGCCGCTCCGGCGGCGAGGGGCGGCACGGCGAGGGCTCTGGAACGCAGGCTCATCAGACCCGAAAGCGCGCCAACAGCCGCGAAAAGGGCTGTTGAGAAGCCGATACTCACGGCAGGCGCGGTCCGCAGAAGGGCTTCCGCGCAGTAGCCGAGCATGCCCCCGAGCACAGTGACCAGCATGGCCCAGCCCGGACCTGCCGCGCGTGAGAGGAACCAGAGGAAGAGAGCCGCGAAAACGCAGTTGCCGGTCAGATGCTGCGCGTCCGCATGCAGGAAGAGTGCCGTACCCGCGCGGTGCCATTCGTGAAAGATCCGCGTGCGGACTGTATCCATGCCGAAAAGATCCACCCAGCCCGACGGCGTCTGCGGAAAGAGGGCTGTGAAGGCTCCCGGCAGCGTCCTCCATCCGTTTTTTATGAGGTGGAGCAGAATCACGGGAACGAGGAGAAGCGCCGAAAGGGCGGAACAGGGATGTTCCGGCAGGACTGGCAGCCTGCGCATGGCGCGCTCCGGCTCGGCTTCGAAGTCCGCGAGCTCGGCGCGTGAGCGTTTTTCCGTGAGGCAGGGCACCCAGAGCACGGTTTTCTGCCCCGTTCCGCTGATCCATCGGGGCAGCCCGAGAGCATCGAGGACAAGGGGCCAGTAGCGGCGCCGGCGGCGGTCAAGGCCTTCCGGCGGGGAAACGGGCACCCAGTACCGGAACGGCGGCCCGGGCAGGCGCGTCGTGACGAAGGAGGCCTTCGTGTCCCGCTCCGGTCTCCGTCTGAGGAATGTCAGACGGCGGACACGGCGTAAAGAGAGAAGCCCGCTTCTCTGGACGCGGCTCTTTCGCCGGACGGGGCGCGCGCTGGGAAAGAAACGTTTCTGCATGGGGATGGATCCGGGCTGGGAATACAAAAAAAGCGCCCTGCAGGAGACCTGCGGGACGCTTCAAATTTCATAAAGAAAAGAAAAACTAGCCTTTCACAGCCTTGCGGGCGGCGGGCTTCACAACGAGGCCGCTGCGGAGGCAGCGGGTGCAGACGCTGATCGTGGCGACACGGCCGTCAGCAAACTGATGGCGGACGTTCTGAAGGTTGGGATTAAAACGACGCTTCGTCTGATGATGGGAATGGCTGACGTAGTTGCCGACTTCAGGACGCTTGCCGCAGAAAGCGCACTCTTTGCTCATGGTTTTCCTCCCGTATATCTCAGCAGATAATATTTTTTGAAAATTGGCAGCACAAGCCTGAAAGCAGAGCGGGGGAAAGGCTATGAGACAGGGCACATCCTCCACACAGGCGGTGCAGTTGCCTTCTATAGATGAAAGCCGCCGAAATTGCAAGAAGAAAAGGCGGAAAAAAGGAAAATATTTCAAAGCCCGTGCCAGGGGAAAGGAAAAGGATTGGTATTCCGTTTTTTCGGACTGTTGCTGAAGATCAGCCAGAACAATACCCGGAATGCCGGAAGGCCGCGGGCAGAGGAAAAAAAGGAACCCGCGGAAGAACAAACCGGTTTTCCGCGGGCCCCTTTTACCAGCTGAAGGAATTCAGCGTGAACGCATCCCCGCCCCGGAGGCGGAGAACTTCTGGCGGATCAGGTTAACGGCGGTGCATTCTGTACTGGCAGAGCAGGCCGTCCTGGGCAGCCTTGAGCACGCAGCCGTTGCAGTTCGTGCACCCGGACTTGTGGTAGTAGCCCTCGGCCCAGTGACGGATGAGATTGGGTTCGCAGGTCAGCGGGCGGTTGAAGCCGACGAAGTCGCAGATTCCGTTGTAAATGAGGTTCTGGGCGCCTTCGAAGGAACGCACGCCGCCGGTGAGAATGACCGGGATGGAGAGCTGCTTCCTGAACTCGCTGCAGGCCTTGCGGTAGTAGCCTTCCTGTTCCGCGCTGGTCGCGCTGTGGCGCTTGAAGAGCCTCGAGAGGTAGAACATGGTGCCGCCTGTGAGCTCGATGGCATCGAGGCCGGCTTCGTTCATCAGCCTGGCGGTGTAGATGGCGTCGTCAATGGTGAGGCCGCCTTCAAGGAAATCATCCGTGTTCAGCTTGGCCAGAATGGGATAGGACGGGCTTGTTTCCTGGCGGATGGAATCGATGATCTCGCAGGCGAAGCGGGCGCGGTTCTCAACACTGCCGCCGTACTCGTCGGTACGGGTGTTGATGGCGGGCGAGATGAATTCGCTGAGAAGATAGCCGTGTGCGGCGTGTACCTGCACGCAGTCAAAGCCCACCTGCTTGCCCTTCTTGGCCGCGTACGTGAAATTCTTCTCGATCTGCTTGATTTCGCCGGGGGAAAGCATGTGGCTGCGCTTGACGTCCTCGGAAACGACAGGGCCGACGCAGTCGCCGGGGAGATCCTTCTCGTCGCGGAAGAGGCCGGCGTGGGATATGTTCAGACCGGCCAGGGCCCCGTAGCTGTGGATAGCCTTCACAAGATTAATGAGTCCCTCGCGGCAGGTGTCGTCGACAATGGAAATCTGGCGGAGATACGCCTGTCCGCCGGGTTCGGCGTAGACGGGGCCGGGGAAAATAAGGGCGGCGCCGCCGGCCGCCAGCTCTCTGTAAAGATTGATCATTCTGTCGGTGACATGGCCCTCGCGGTCGGCCATGCCTTCGTACGTGGCAGAACGGATAGTGCGGTTGCGCAGGACAAGATCCTTAATCTTCGCTTCTTCGAACAGTGTAGCCATAACTGAATGCTCCTTCTCCTTTCGTGCCAGGACTCGCGCGGCGGCAAAACGGTAACCGCCGTTTCCCTGACGCTTACATTGCAGTCACAAATAAAATAACTCATTGCCGGACCCGGGGCAATGATTTGCGGCTCTTTTCGACCCTTCTTTTGTGAAATTTTTTTCATATTGGGAATTTTTTTCCGGCAGGCACGGGACAGGAAGTTCAGAAGAGACTTCCGGAATTCCTGTTTGACAGGAGGTGCGGCCGGTGTCAGAAAACCTTCTTCACCCTGAGACAGATTCCGGAAAAAACAGGATACGAACCGTGAAACAAGAGACTTTTACGCACCCCTCCGTCTGGCTTGCCCACCGCATCTCGTACGGTGAGACGGACGCCATGGGCATCGTGTACTACGCTGAATATTTCCATATCTTCGAGAGAGCGAGAGACGCCATTATCCGTCTCTCCGGTATGAGCTACAGGCTCGTGGAGGAAAAGGGCTTCTACCTTCCTGTCCGCGAAGCCCGCTGCCGCTACCGCTCCCCCGCGCACTTTGACGATGTGGTCTGGTGCCGCGCCGGCGTTTCCGGGTGCGGCCACGCTTCCATTACCTTCGAGTACGAACTCTACGACGAAGAGAAAAAACTCCTTCTCGTCACCGGCATGACGCAGCATGCCTGCACCACGGCTGTCGGCCGTCCCGTACGCCTTCCGGACTGGCTCCGGGAATGCGTCGAGAACTTTGAGGATGGCCGTGAAATCACGCTCTGAGAACGATTCCTCTCTTTTCCGTTTGAAGGATTTCTGGCGCGGCAGCCGGACATCCCTGCCCATGATGCTGGGCTTTATTCCCTCCGGCATGGTTCTCGGCGCGTTCTGCGTGAACAAGGGCTTTCCCGTCTGGGGCGTGCCCATGCTTACCGGCCTCAATTTCGCCGGCGGTTCTGAGTTCGCTTCCGTGGCGCTCTGGACCATGCCTCCCAATATCCTGCTTATCGCGGCTGTCACGCTGCTCATCAACAGCCGGCACATCCTCATGGGAGCGGTATTCAGCCTCTTTATGAAGGGAGTGCCGGCGAGGCGCGTGCTGCCTGTGATTTTCTTCATGTGCGATGAGAGCTGGGCCATGGCCCTCTCCGAGGCCTCGCGGCAGGGAGGAAAGAAGGATCTGCCGGCGCTGTATTCCTATTACATCGGCGTCTGTGCCGTCCTGTATACCGGATGGGTCCTCTCAAGCATGGCGGGTGCGTTCTTTGCCCCCTTCCTTGGCAGCGATATCCGTACCTGGGGGCTCGATATGGCGTTCCCCACCACATTTTTCGTCCTGCTGCGCGGTATGTGGAAAGGATGCCGGAAGGCGATCCCCTGGGCTGTAAGCCTCTTCGCCGCCGTTCTGGCCTATCTCTGGCTGCCAAAGGGCTGGAGCGTTCCCGCCGGAACGGCGGCCGGCCTTCTCGTCGTTGCTTTTATGCCCGACGGAACAGCGAAGGACACTCCGGAAGGGAGCGCGGACGCAGGAGGCGAGGATGACCGTTAAGTTCGTTCTCGCCGTCCTGTGCATGGCGGCTGTCACGTATTTCACCAGAGTGTTTGGCTATCTGGTTCTCCATGACCGCAAACTCAGTCCGACTGTTCAGAAACTTATGGAGGCGAGCCCGGGCTGCGTCCTGATTTCTGTTGTGGCTCCCTATTTTGCCACAACGAATCCCGCCGATCTCGCGGGGCTGGCTGTCGCCGTCCTGGCCGCGGCTAAGCTGAATTTCTTTCTGGCCGTTGTGACCGCCATAGCCGCGGGAGCCGCTTTCAGGAATCTGCTGCCGCTTCTCGGCGTGTAAGATCATGCCTGCCCAGAGCATGTTGTAAAAAGGAAAGGGGGGGAGTGCTTCTTCGTGCGCTCTCCCCCCCCCTTTGACTGATGTGTCAGCCGGCCGGGCTTATTCCATGTCAATGCGCTCTATCCTGAAAATAACCGGTCTCGTTCCGTCGTTGCAGCAGGCTATCATGACACGGTCATCCTTCGTCCATCCGTGCATGATGCTTCCGCCCTGAAGGGCCGTGTAAATATAGCGGCTGATGGCGTCCCACGCTTCCGAGCAGAAAGGCACGCCTTCGGATCCGCAGTGGGCTGTCCCGGGAGACTGCAGGCAGCCTTCATCGGGAGTTCCTGACTTAATGAGGGTACCGGCCCCGCAGTGCCAGTAGTCGTCACGTTCGTCATTCCGGCAGAAAAGAAATTCGTCACCCACGTTGTAGCAGGGACATTTGCCGCTGTCCGGAACGGCACAGTACTGCTTCTGCAGTTCAGGATAGAGTTTTTTGTCTATGACTGTGACTCTGCATCTGTGTTCCATGGCTGGCTCCTCTGCCCGGATTGCCGGGTCGCTGATAAAGTGAGCGGGAAGATGGGGGCAGAGACCGGCTGAGGCCGGCACCCCCGCCTTCCCGTGTTCCGCCGTCGTACCGGCCTCCCTTCCCCGGGACCGGCACGCTGCGGCGGCTTATCTGAACGTGCAGCCGTTGGGACCGCAGGTCACGCCCTTTCCCTCCGGCGGCACGAGTCCGCTGCGCTTCATGACGCCCAGCAGCACATTGTTGAAGAACTGCTGGGGCATGGCGCCGTCAAATGTGTACTCCCTGTTGATCACGAAGTAGGGAACCGCGTAAATCCCCATTCTCCTGGCGTCCAGCTCGTCTTCCTGCACTTCCTTAATATAAAGGTCCGTATCAAGGAACGCTGTGTCGAGTCCTTCCTTACGGGCCAGGCTTTCGAGGACGTTTCTGTCGCTGACATCGAGGCAGTCCCGGAAATAGGCTTCGAAGAGACGATCCATCATCTCCGGCCTGCCGTTGGCTTCGGCGTACTTGGCGAGCCTGTGCGCATTGAAGGTGTTGGCGCAGATGGCCCTGTCATAATGAAACGTGAGCCCGTCCTCAGCAGCGGTCTGGCCTATTTTTCTGAGGTTGGCCGCGACCTTTTCCGGGGCCGCGTTGTAGGCTTTTGCGTAGTGGCTGACGCAGGATTCCGGTTCCTTCACGTCCGGATTCAGCTCGAAGCTTCTCATGACGACTGTGAAGATATCTTCCGCGTGCAGGGCGGCGATGGCCTTTTTGAGGCGTGTGTCCGCGATATAGCAGAAGGGGCAGCCGATATCGGACCATACTTCAATGTTCATGGGGCGATCTCCTTGAGGGAACCGGCCTGTACTACGGCCCCCTGAATGGATGGTGTAGGGGGAAATTTTGTTTAGTGGCTCTTCTTCCAGGCCTTTATTTTGGCGAGCCGCTCCTTAAAGCGTACTTCCAGTCCCTGATCCGTGGGCTGATAGTAGACCCGGTCCAGCAGGGAGTCCGGCAGACACTGCATGCTGGTCAGTTTGTCCTTCGCGTCGTGGGCGTACTGGTAGCCCTTCCCGTAGCCCAGATTTTTCATGAGGCCCGTTGGCGCGTTGCGGATCACGAGGGGAACCGGCTCGGCGAGGTGCTGTACGGCGTCCTGCTTTGCCAGGTTGTAGGCCGTTTCCATGGCGTTGGATCTCGGCATGAGGGAGAGGTAGATGACGGCTTCGGTGAGATGAACGTTGCATTCCGGCATGCCAAGATAGTGGCAGGCCTGATAGGCGGCGGACGCGATGACAATGGCGTTGGGATCCGCGAGGCCCACGTCCTCCGCCGCGAAACGCAGCACCCGGCGGGCTATGTAGAGAGGATCCTCTCCGGCCTCGAGCATGCGCGCGAGCCAGTAAACCGCGGCGTCCGGATCAGAATTGCGCATGGACTTGTGCAGGGCGGAGATGAGATTGTAATGCTCCTCTCCGTTTTTGTCATAGAGGAGTGATTTCTTCGAGGTGCACTGCTCCAGGAGTTCCTCAGAGACGGTAATGGTCCCGTCTTCGGCCTGATCCCCGTTGAGCACGGCCATTTCGAGCGTGGAGAGGGCTGTCCTGGCGTCGCCGTTGGCGAATTCAGCTATGGCGTGCACAAGCTCCGGGGCGATGCTGACCTTCGAAGTGCCGAAGCCTCGCCTGTCCGTCAGGGCGCGCATGAGGAGCGCCTCGATGTCTTCCGTACTGAGAGGCCTGAGCACGAAGACCCGGCAGCGCGAGAGAAGGGCGCCGTTCACCTCGAAAGAGGGATTTTCCGTCGTGGCGCCGATGAGTATGATGCTGCCTCTTTCCACGAAAGGCAGGAAGGCGTCCTGCTGGGCCTTGTTAAAGCGGTGTATCTCGTCCACGAAGACGATGGTTCTGGCACCGTAGCGTCTGTTGTCCTCCGCCTTCTGCATGATGGCGCGTATGTCTTTGATGGCGCTCGTGACAGCGGAGAACGTGATGAACGACGCTTTTGTGTGCGTGGCGATGATGTGCGCCAGCGTCGTTTTCCCCACGCCCGGAGGCCCCCAGAAAATCATGGAGGACAGATGGTCGCTTTCGATGAGGCGGCGCAGTATCTTCCCCGGCCCCACAAGATGCCGCTGTCCGGCGTACTCGTCGAATGTGCGGGGCCTGAGGCGTGCCGCCAGGGGCTGTGAAGAGAGCGTGTCAAAAAGGCTGGCCTGTTCTGCCATTATGGCTTTCCTCCTCTTTTATACAAATACCAGAAGAGCCCGGCTGTCAAATGCCTCTCCCGTCTGCCGGCCGCAAACTGATGCGCCCACGTCACGGAACTGTAACGTTGCGTGGATAGAACATGAGCGGATTCGGCCCCGATGGGCGGCCGCATCCCTCCCGCTTCCGCGGGAAAAAGAGCGGTACCTTCTTTCCGTTCTTCAGCCCGTCTTTTCCTGATTGTGGGGGGAACGTCCCTTGGCCGGGGGCGCGGGCGCGTTTCCGGCCTGGCTGAAAGGGCCGTTCCTCCCTTCCGGTTTTTTTCGGGAGAGAGGCAGCCCCCCGCCAGGAGAGAAATTTCTGAGACACCTGTGGGGTAATCTTTATGTCCGGCCCGGATTTTGTGTCGGCGGACTGGCTTTCTGAAGAGCCGTTGTCCGTACGGGAACATTCCTCTGATCACCGCTTTGCCGTAAGCATGCGCGATCTCGCCGCAGCCAACGGCCTGTTTCTTTCCGAAGGACAGGAGCGCCGGGCCTGCTGCGAGCTTGTCTGGCGCGGCGCGCCGGAGGACTGGGGGTACGCGGTCTTTGCCGGCCTGAAGGACGTCTCCTCCTTTGTGCAGAATCTGTACTTCACGCCTGAGGATATCCGCATCCTTTCCGGCATGCGCCTCTTCAGCGACGGATTCCTGGAGTATCTGGCCCGGTACCGTTTCCGCGGCAGCATGTCATCCGTGCCCGAAGGCACGGTTGTCTTTCCCGGCGAGCCAGTGCTTACCCTGAGCGGCGGTCTCATTGACGTTCAGCTTTTTGAAAGCGCGCTCTGCTGTCTGACGGGCCGTGCGTCATACATCGCCACGAAGGCCAGCCGCCTGGCAGGGGCCGCTGGCGGGCGCGCGGTTTTCGTGAGTGACGGCTCTGACGCACTCACTGCCGGAGCAGCCTCCTCATACCGGGAAGCCGCGTACATCGGCGGCGTCTCGTTCCCCGGCGGTTCCTTCCGCGGCAGGGACAGGGAAAGAGAAACGGAGCGGGCAGGCCTGACCATGCCCCGCAGCTGGGTGCCTGCCCATGAAAATGAACTCCAGGCCTTCCGCCGTTTTGCCGAAATTTATCCCCAGAACTGCTGTCTTCCCGTGGATACGGAGGACGTCCTGAAATCAGGGATTCCCAACGCCATACGTGTGGACAGGGAAGTCCTGCGTCCCATGGGCAGGCGTCTCGCCTGGGTCCGCATGGGGGCCGATAATATTTCCTGGATTTCCAGGCGGGCCAGAAGCATGCTTGACGAGGCGGGAATGGCCAACTGCGGCATTATGGTGACAGGACTCCGCGATGAGAAGGCAGTGGAGAACGCCGTGCGGCAGGGAGCCTGCGCGGACGCCTTTGACATGGGGAGCCTCCTTGCCGGCCCGTGTGCCGGACTTGATATGGAATGTGACCTCGTGGAGGTGCAGGGGCGGAAACTCTGCGTTCCCAGTGTTTTCCGGAATGCCTCCGCGCTGAATCTCCCCGATTCCGGAAGCAGGCGCCTCTACCGGATTTTTGACGGGCAGGGCGTGGCTGCCGCGGATCTCATAGCAGAGGAGGGTATCCTTCCCGGGGTTCCGGATGAGTTTGAGTGCGTCGATCCGTCCAGGCCATGGCAGACAGAGACGTTCCACAGCTGCTCCGTGACCCCCCTCTTTGAACTTTTTGCTGGGGACGGCCGCATCTGCCGTATCGGACGGAGCCCCGAAAGCGTGCGCGCTGCGGTGAGGCATCAGCTCTGTTACGGGTTGAGGCCGGACGAAACCCGCCTCTCGGATCCCGTTGTCCACAAAATACTTCTGAGCCGGGAAATCTGCCGCCGCAGCCTGAAGGATTTGGAAGGCAGCTGCGCGTGAAAGCAGATCTTGCCATCCCGGTAAAAAATACTTATATATGCCGCAATCCGAAAGGGGGCGCACTGGTTTCGACGGGGAAGTGGAAGCCAGGGCTGCAGGTCGAGGCGCCGTGGACCTCGTAAAAAGCGGCAAAATAGTAATTGCCAACAACGATTACGAATACGCTTACGCTGCCTAGTCAGCGGATGCGCAAATGACCTCCTGAAGGTCAGGTCAGACCGGGTGACGCCTGATAACCTGGATCTGGCCACGATTATCAGGCTGGCAGGAGTTAATGCCCACCGGGACTTCCTGCGAGAACTTACGGAAGGCTGGTTCCGGCGCGCCTGACCGATGGCAAACGCCAGGGACGAGATTTAATGTCGGCCTAAACCTGTAGAGGCTTTGCGTGGAATTTTCTCGGACGGGAGTTCGACTCTCCCCGCCTCCACCATGAAACGGGAAACAACGGTATCGCGGAACGTAAAAATTCTGTGATACCGTTTTTTTTTGCCCGTGGTCAGGGGGCGGAAAAAGGTGAGGGCGGCAGATCCGCGGCCGCCGGAACTTCCCCGGCCGGGGCGCGCCGCATGCGCCTTTCCGGGAAAACAGAGAGAAAAAGGAGATTGTATGAGCAATATTACTGAAGAAATGCTCGATGAATTCCGGGCCCGGTACGCGACAGACAGAGAGGCCCGGGTTCTCAGTGCGGCCATGGCCAAAACCGACATGGCGGACCTGGCCTATGTTCCCGCCAGCGCAGCGCTCCTCAAAGGCGCATTTCCCGTCGAGGTGAAGACGCGCGGCATAACGGCCCAGCAGAAGTCCGGGCGGTGCTGGCTCTTTGCCGCGCTCAATATCCTGCGTGAGCACGTGGCCGAAGCCTGCGGACTGGAATCCTTTGAGCTTTCCCAGAACTATCTGTCCTTTTATGATAAGCTTGAGAAGGCCAATAATTTTTTGGAAATGGCCATTACCCACGCCCGTGAGCCGCTCAGCGGGCAGCTTATGCGTTATGTCATGCAGGGCATGACCGACGGCGGGTACTGGTGCGAGGCCAGGGATCTTATCGAAAAATACGGCGTGGTCCCGAAGCTGGTTCAGCCGGAGACGTATCAGTCGGAACATACCGACCGCTTCCTGACCATCATAAACCGCCTTCTGAGGAAGGATGCCATGGAACTGCGCGGACTTGTCCTGGCAGGAGCGGATCCCTCGGCTCGCAGGAAGGAAATGCTGGCGGAAATCTACAGAGCCCTGTGTATCGCCTTCGGCGAACCGGTCCGGCGTTTTGATTTCGCCTACCGCGATAAAGATAAGGAGTATCATGAGGAGCGGGATCTGACGCCGCTCGGGTTCTACCGGAAATTTGTCGGGCTGTCCCTCAGCGACTACACGGCCGTTATTAACGAACCGACGTCCAACAAGCCGCTCAATACCCCCATCGTGTTTCACGGTATCGAAAACATGGCTGACCGGGACATGGAGGCCCTGCACCTGACACAGGAA
>ONPA01000014.1 GCA_900319575.1 uncultured Desulfovibrio sp.
AGAAGCGCCCACTTCCAGCGTCTGAATCCGTGGGAGAGGACAAGAGCGGAAATCGCCACCATGTCCGTGGCGACGGCTCCAAAAAGCCAGAGTATGGCAATGATGAGTTCCTGCCGGAGGCTTATGTCTGGTATGGTCACTTTGCCTTCTCCTGTGCGCTTTTGTCCAGGTTGATGAAGAGCATGCCCACAATGACAAGACAGAGTCCGAGTATTTTGAGCGGGGGCATGGCCTCCCTGAAGAAGAACCAGCTGAGGAGAGAAACGCCCCCTGTTCCGAGCCCGGACCATATGGCGTAGGCGATGCTCATGGGAATTTTTTCAACAGCCCGGGAAACGAGGAAGTAGGAAATGACAATGCCCACGGTGGCGGATGTCTGGCTCAGGGCAGGATTCGAATACACGAAGGCGCGCATGCCTGTAGTGCCGGCAACCTCACAGAGGATACCGGTCAGAAGATAGACCCAGTATATCATTGTGCTCGTTTTTTCCCGTATTGGAGAAAACGCCGTTAATGGCGGATGATGGCGACGGGAATGCCGGCTTTGTCAAACTGTTTCCGTAAACGTTCCAGAGTTTCCTCGCCAACCTGAGCCCTGTTGTCGAAGCTGTAGGGCATGTCGAGCTGTTCGTACTTTTTGACGCCCATCTTGTGATAGGGCAGGAGATCCACCCCCCTGAAACCGACAGAACCCTTCCATGGCAGGAGAAAACGGACGCGGGCCGCGATTTCGGCGTCATCAGTGTTACAGCCATTGATGAGAGGCATGCGCACACGGACGGCGTACTCGTTATCGAGAAGCCAGGCCAGGTTTTCAAGAATCTGTCTGTTGCTGACGCCCGTAAGCTTTTTGTGGATGCCGTCATCCATATGTTTCAGGTCGTAGAGGAAAAGTTTCGTCAGCGGAGCGATTCTTTCAAGAACCGCGTGCGGGGCGAAGCCCGATGTTTCGATGGCCGTACTGATGCCTTCGTTGCGGCAGGAACTGAACAGGGCTTCCAGAGCTTCCGCCTGGGAGAGAGGTTCGCCGCCGCTGGCGGTCATGCCTCCTCCCGAGGTTTCGTAAAATTCGCGGTCCTCGAGGACGACGTCCATAATCTGCTCAAGGGTCATTTCGCTGCCGCACTGGGCGAGGGCGTCATTGGGGCAGGCCTCCACGCAGGCGCCGCATCCGGTGCAGCCTTCGTGAGAGAGGATATGCACGGGGGGATCGCCCTTGATGGCGTGAAGACTGTTCGGGCAGGCTTTGACACAGGCTCCGCACAGAGTACAGAGGTTCCGGCTGAGCAGGATCTGCGGCCTGGCCGTCTGCCCTTCGGGATTGGAGCACCAGAGACAGCTCAGCGGGCAGCCCTGAAAGAAGACGATGGTGCGTATGCCGGGACCATCGTAGATGCTGTATTTTTGAATATTGAAAACGCGGGCAGTCGGGTTTGAAGGCATGTCTCTCTCCGGAATGACGCCCAGGCCCCCAGCCGGAAAAAGCGGCAGGGGGCCTGGGAATGCGTATCTTGCAGGCGAAGATGGATTAGAACTTGGTCAGCATGGTGCGGCTGATGATTTCGTTCTGCACGTCTTCGCAGAGTTCCACGAAGAAGGCGGAATAGCCGGCGACGCGGACCACGAGGTCCCTGTATTCCTGCGGGGCACGCTGCGCGGCGAGCAGGGTCTTGTTGTCGAGATAGTTGAACTGCATTTCGCCGTTGCCGAAGATGCTGGCTGTGTGGATGAGCGAAATGAGCCCGTTCTTGCCCTCGGGCGTCTCGAGCAGACCGGCCATGAGCTTGAAATTGTGCACCATGCCGATATTCATGTTGTCACAGGCCATTCTGGAAACGCTCTTGATGATGGCCGTGGGACCCTTGCGGTCAGCACCCTGGGAGGGGCTGATGCCGTCAGAGAGCGGCATGCCCTTGTGACGGCCGTTGGCGGAAGCGCCGGTCATCATGCCGAAAGGCGTGTTGTTCGAGATGGACAGGGTGCCGTGGCTCAGCGTGGAGTAGAGCGTGCGGATCTTCCTGTGCTCGACCTCCGTGAACTCAATAATGTCGGCAGCAATGCTGTCGGCGTAGGGGTCGTCGTTGCCGTACTTCGGGGCGTTGACACAATCCTTGTGGAGCTGATCGTAGCCTTTGAAGTCTGCCTTCAGCGCCTCGTTGAGTTCAGAGAGCGTGTACTTTTTGTCATCGTAAACGAGTTTTTTAATGGCGGCCATGGAATCGGCGTAGGTCGCGAGGCCGGTCCACACCACGCCGGGGCCGAAGTTGTACATTGCGCCGCCGGCGGACACGTCGCGGCCTTTTTCCATGCAGCCTTCGTACATGATGGACATGAGCGGCTTGGGAGCCAGGCTCCTGTGCACGCGCTGGGAAATGACTGTTGCCGTGCCGGTGAGCCTGGTGATGTACTTGATCTCTTCCTTGACCGCCTGATCGAATTTCTCATACGTGTCAAACTGAGAGAGGTCGCCCATATCCGGGCAGACCTGCTTCCCGAACCACAGCGGCACGCCGTGGTTGAGAACCAGCTCAATGCAGATGGGCCACTGCGTATAGGCCGTGGACGTCCACTGGTAAAGGCGGCCGGCCTTCTGGGGCTCGACGCAGCCCATGAGGCAGTAGTCGCGGGCATCTTCCATGCTGACGCCCTTGGCCAGCATCATTTTGATGTGGCAGTCGTCGAAGTGAACGGCCGGGAAGCCCATGCCGGCGCGGACGACATCCACGATTTTTTCCAGGTACTTGCGCGGGGATTTGTTGTTCACGCGGGTGGCCAGGGAGGGCTGGTAAATCTTCACATGGCGCACGGCGTCCATGAGCAGATAGGTGAGCTCATTTGTGGCGTCCTTCCCTTCACGGGTAACGCCGCCCACGCACATGTTGACGAAGGGCTGATAGCCGGCGAAGAATTTGGAGCTGTCCTCGGAGGTGAGCCACATCATCTCGCTCATCTTGATGAGCATGCAGCCGGCGATGTCGAAAGCTTCATAGGGGGTGAGCCTGCCGGACTCGATGTCCTTCTTGTAGAAAGGATACATATACTGGTCCACGCGGCCAATGGACATGCCGGTCTGATTCTCTTCCACAACGAGCAGGGACTCGACCGTGAAAACGGCCTGCACGGCTTCCCAGAAGGTGGTGGGGGCGTGGGCGGGAACACGGGCGTTGACTTCGGCGATCTTCTCAAGCTCGGCCCTGCGGACAGGATCCTTTTCTTTTCCGGCCAGCTCTCTGGCGTATTCAGACATGCGCCGGGCGTAGATGATGACGCCCTCGGTTGTGTCGATGACCGACTTGTAGAAGTAGATTTTGTCGAGGTCATCCGGATTGGCGTAATCCAGTCTGGAGAGGTGCTCTTTTGCTTCACGCTGAATATCCAGCATGCCCTTCTTCATAAGGATGACGTCGTAGCCGGGATTGGAGTCGCCTCCGCCGTTCAGGGCGTGGTAGGAGCAGTCAGAGACGAAGGATTCGCCGGAGAGAGTCCACACTCCGGCTTCGCGGTACTGGGCCTCGCAGTATTCGTCAACGGATTTTCCTTCCCAGTAGGGGAAAATTTCTTCTCTGAGGATCTTCTTGTCTTCCTCGGAAATAAAGAAGGGATCCTGGGGGCGGTGGGCGATGGTATCCAGTTCATCCCTGAGCCAGCGCCAGGAAATGTCGGGGGAAAAAGCGCCGGCGCGGGGCGATCCGCAGGGAGCGCCCACGATGAGTTCGTTGTCCTGAATAACGAGAGGAGCCGTCTCGCAGCAGTAACGGAAAGCCTTTGCCCTGAGTTCGATACGGGGCAGGCCGGGATTCTCCCTGGCGATCTTGGTGATGGCGCGGGCTCGGTAGATGGAAATGGTGGGTACCTGACGCAGGTAATTGCGCTTCAGGAGGACATGACGCGGGGTGGGGCCGTCCGGAATGTCATAAGGACGGGAGGCTGACTTCTGTTCATCAACGAGAAGCTGAGACATCTGTATATTCTCCTCTGACCGGAGCGGTCGTTCACCCCGGGTCATGCGGTATTAGTTAAGCTGATTTTTGTAGCTCTCTGCATCCAGAAGGGCGTCGACGTCAGCGGGATTTTCGGGTTTGATCTTCACGAGCCAGCCGTCACCGTAGCAGGCAACGTTGACAAGCGTGGGAGATTCCTCGAGCTCGGGATTGGCTTCAAGCACGGTGCCGGAAACAGGCATGTGCAGGGCATTGACGGATTTGACGGATTCAATACTGCCGAATTCGGCATCGGCCTCGAGCGTTTCCCCGACGCAGGGAACATCAACGAAGGCCACTTCGCCGAGCTGATCCTGGGCGTAGTCGGTAACTCCGGCGACATACTGGTCCCCTTCTTTTTTGATCCAGATATGTTCGGAGGTGTAGCGGAGATCCGCGGGCAGGGTGAGTTCACCAGGCTGTTTCATGGGATATTCCTTGCTCAGTTGAGTTTTTCTGCTGCCCTGACGGCCAGCCGGGCGGCTTCGTAAATGCCTTCCGCGAGCGTCGGGTGAGCGTGGATAGTGGCGGCCAGATCGTAGATGGTGGCCTTCTTTTCCATGGCTATGCCGCCTTCGGCGACGAGATCGGACGCATGGGCGCCGGCCACGTGCAGGCCGAGAAGGAGTCCGCTTTCGGCGTCCGCTATTACCTTGAAGAAACCGGGCAGCTCTCCCATGGCGTGAGCCTTGCCAAGCTCGCGCATCTGCACAGTGCCGGTGACGACCTTCTGGCAGGATTCCTTTGCCTGGGCTTCGCTCATTCCGACTTCCCCGATCTCGGGGGAGGTGAAGATGGCGGAGGGAATGACGCTGTAGTCCATGGCCCTTTCCTTCCCAAGGATATTGTCCAGGGCGCAGAGTCCCTCCATGGAGGCCACATGGGCCAGCATGACATGGCTGGGGCCGAGGATGTCGCCTATGGCGTAGATGCCGGGGACGTTTGTCATGAGGTGCTGGTCCACGGTAATCCACCCGCGTTTGTCGGTGGCTACGCCGGCCTTTTCAAGGCCGAGGCTGTCAGCCGTGGATTTGCGGCCGACGGTGACGAGCACCATGTCGGCCTCGATGGGTTCCTCAGTGCGTTTTTCAGCGGGAACATCCACAAAGGGGGACGTCGCGGCCACGGCATGAACGACGCCGTCGGAAACCTGCAGATCCCTGAGGGTTTTACCGGTCATGACCTTAATCTTGAGCTTGCGCAGCTCGCGGTTGAGCAGTGTGCTCACGTCCTTGTCCACGGAGGGCATGGGCAGAACCCTGTCCTGCCCCTCGACGATGGTCACCGCGCTTCCGAAGGCCCGGTAGATGCAGGCGAGTTCGCAGCCGATGACGCCGCCGCCGACGATGCACAGGCGGGCGGGAATTCTGTCTAGGCTGAGCGCGTAGTCCCTGTTAAGGACGTACTGGTGATCGAAGGTCAGGCCGGGCAGTTCAAGCACACGGGAACCGGCAGCTATGATCACGGCATCGCCGGTCACGGTCTCATCTCCGTCCTTTGTGTGCACGAGAACTTCCTTCGCACTCAGAACTTCGGCCCGGCCGCTCACGAAGCGGACTTTGAGTCTGGAGCAGCTCTTTTCGAGCCCGGTGCGCAGGATGCCGATGACACTGTCCTTGCGTTTGCGGATGGTGTCCAGGCAGATCTTCGCGGGACCGGTTTCCACTCCGTATTCGGGAAGGCGGCCGGCCAGCATGACAGCGTCAGCGCTGGAGCGCAGGGTTTTGGTGGGGATGCATCCGCGGTTGAGGCAGGTGCCCCCGATTTCGGCCATGTCTATGAGTGTGACTTCAATGCCTTTGTCAGCGGCGGCGAAAGCTGCCGTATAGCCGCCGGGGCCGGCGCCGATGATGGTGAGTTTCATGTGTGCCGCCTTTTAGTCGTCAGGGCATTCGAGCTCGAGATTGTAGGTGACCGGGAAAGCGGCCTCCAGGGAAGCGGAGATGAGGCAGCCCTTGCGCATGACTTTGGCGACATGGTCAAAGATGGTTTCGTACGAGGAGTCCATGACCACGGTGACGTCGAGGGTAATGCCGAGGATGCGGCCGCGGCCCTTGTCATCAGTGCCGGCGGTTACAGTGGCGCGTCCTTTGATAGCGTCGTATTTCGCGCCTCTGACATCAAGGGCCTTGTCCAGGGCTGCGGTGTAGCAGTACAGCACTGAGGCGCCGAGAAGTTTCTTGGCGCTTCCGCTGCGATCGTCCTCGGCGACCTCGTTGAGATCGACGTGAATATTCTGAAGAGCCGTGGTGTCGTAGTTGACATCGATAACGGTGCCTTTGCGCTCGAGCGAAACGGAAAGAGCCTGGGACATAGGTAACTCCTTTGGGTTGATAACAATTTCTTCTGCTTTAAATAAGCATATTTCATGCCATTTTCCCCCATCTGGGATGGCAGATATACGGAATCCGGGAAAACGGGGCTTTTTGCGTACGGCAGTTGACTTCCACGGAAGGAACGATTTAATTTACGACAAAAATGTCGTGTTTCGCGACAAGTTTTGTTACCCGGAACAGGGGAACAGAGAAGGTTTTTCCGGAGGATGCGTATGCTGCGGACCGCAGATCAGGAAAATGAACGTGTCAGGGCCAGGATAGACAGGCTTGTCAACCGGCTCCCCTGCATGGTTTACCGCTGCCGTATTGATCCTGGCGAGCGGATGGACAGTGATTACCGCATGACACTGGAGTATGTCAGCCGCGGAAGTCAGGATTTGCTGGGTATTTCGGAAAAAAATATGGTTGAAAATGCCTGGAACACCCTGGAAAGGATGACCCATCCCGCGGATCTGCAGGGCGTGCGCAAAGCGGTCTATGACAGTATTGTCACCCATACGCCTTATGAGAAGATGTACAGGCTCCGGCTGCCGGACGGCACGCGCAAATGGGTATGGGATCAGGGGGAAGCCGTTTACGATGAACACGGAGCCCCCATTTATTTCGAGGGACTGCTCATGGACGTGAGCGGTCAGAAGTTCACGGAAATCGCGCTCAAGGAGGAAAATGAGAGGCTGAAGATGGGCATGGACAGCGCCGAGAGGATGGGCGCTATCGTCGGCAAGAGCGAAGCCATGCACCGGGTGTACAACCTCATCATGAAAGCTGCCGAGACTGACGCCAACGTGATTATTTATGGAGAGACGGGCTGCGGCAAGGACATGGTTGCCAGAGCGATTCACAATTACAGCGGCCGGAAGGGAGCCTATGTGCCGGTCAACTGCGGCGCCATCCCGGAAAACCTGCTGGAAAGCGAATTCTTCGGCTACGCCAGAGGTGCTTTCACCGGAGCCACTGGAAGCAAGGAAGGCTTTGTGGCAGCGGCCAATAACGGAACGCTTTTCCTCGATGAGGTTGGCGAACTGCCGATGCATCTGCAGGTGAAATTTCTGCGGGTGCTGGAGAGCAAAAGCTACACCCCCTTGGGCACGAACGTTCCCAGACAGTCATCTTTCAGACTTGTTTCAGCTACGAACCGCGATATGCGTTCCATGGTGAGGGAAGGAAAGGTACGCGCGGATTTTTATTACCGCGTCAACGTCCTCGAGATAAAGCTGCCTCCTCTCAGGGAGAGGCGGGAGGATATTCCCCTGCTTGTGAAATCCTGGTCCGAGCGGAACGGCGTGAACCTCTCTCTTCCCCATGAGGTGCGTATCGCCATGAATCACTACGAGTGGCCCGGCAACGTGCGCGAACTGCAGAATTTTCTGGACCGTTATGCCACGTTTGGCCGCTCCGCAGCCGATGCCCTGAACGGCGCTGATCAGATTATTCCTCCCGTGACCGAGGGCCTGACCCTTGCCGAGGCTACACAAAAACTCGAAGAAAAAATGATCTTCCGGGCCCTGGAAAAGTGCCACTGGCACAGGGGCAGGACGGCTGACGCCCTTGGTCTCAACCTGCGCACGCTGCAGCGGAAAATGAAAAATCTCGGTATCACGGCCGGTGAAAAGTAATTTTCCCCCCCCCCGGCTGAAAAAAATAAAAACGCCATGGCCCGGATTTTTTCCGGTTCCATGGCGTTTTCCTTTCCTGCGAGGGAAAGGGGCCGGACTCCCGGCCAGAATGCGTGACTAGGCGCAGTCGTGCTTTTCCCAGGGCTCGCGGTTGTTGCGGGCGAGCACGGTCTCCATGCGCTCCAGGGCTTCTTCAAGCTTGGTGATTTCAGTGAGCTTGAGGTTGGGATCCTTGAGCACCTGATAAATGATTCCGGCAGTGCAGTCGGCGGTAATGGGCAGATCGTCGATGGTGGCGATGGTCAGGGCGATATCATCGGCGCTGACTTTGCGTTCGACCTTGCCGGCCTTGGAGTTGACGGCGAGGCCGTAGAAAGCAACGCCGGCCTTGGCGGCAACCACCACGAGGGTGTGACGGTTGGCGGCTTCCATGGCGGCGGAGAGAGCGTCTTCAGCGCCTTCGACGATGGCGAGCCTGGACTTCTCAAGGGTGGCGCCAAGGTCGGCCGGAGCGCATTTCACGCCGGACAGAGCCTCGGCACGGGCGGCGAGATCAGCGGCGTCGGCATTGACCAGGACGCAGGCTTTCTTCATGAGCTTGGTAAGGGCGTCGCTGCTGCCTTCAAGGCTGAGGGCGGGAGCGATGACAACGATAGCTTTCTTGTCGGACATGGTATGTTTCTCCTGACTTCCTCCCGGGACGGCGCCCGGGAGGAAAAGTCTTCATATTTTCGGGAAACCTATTTTACGAGGTTCGGATCTTCCATAATCTGGTAGATGGGCGCGCCTTCCGTGTCGTCCGGGATGCGGTTGCCGGTCAGATAGCAGAGAGTGGGCACGATGTCAGCCAGCCAGCGGGGACGGGGATAGGTATAGTTTTCCTTGATGTTCGGGCCGCGGAACATGAGCAGGTTCATGAGCGTTCCGCATCCTGACTCGCCGGTGGGGAAGCCATAGCCGTGTTCAGCCATGTATTCAGGCTTCAGAGCGTAGACAACATCGCCGGCCTGTTCGCCGCCCATGCCGAAGACGTGGGCGTCTTCCTTGCGCACGGCCACGAGAATGGGACGTTCGCCGGTTTCGGGATGACGGTAGTCGAGGAGGGCGTCAATGATCTTGGAGCGGACCTTTTCGTAGTCAGCGGGGTCGACGATGCCTCCGGGATACTTGCCCTTGAGGTTGACGTACACGAACATGTAGCGCTGGGGAACGGCCTGGGACTTGCTGGTGTCGAGCACGTAGTTGAAACCTTCAGTGGATTCGTACACTTCCCAGTAGTTGCCGCTGGCAGCCTTGGGCTCGTAGGAGCAGAGCCCGGCCTGCTTGAGGGCGTCGGCGGGGTTGAAGATGGGACCGAGCGGAGTGGCGCCGTGGTCGGAGCAGACGCAGATGGCGGTTTCCCTGCCAAAGAGGTCCATCAGGCGGCCGAGAAGGCGGTCTTCGCTGGTGTAGATGCGGCGTTCAACCCTTTCGGCTTCCTTGCGCACCTTCTCATCCGTGCTGTCGAGGTCGCTCATGAAACCATGATAGAACCAGTCAATGGGATGGGAGTGCATGTAGAAGAGATCCCAGTCAGGGTTGGCGTTAACGAGGCACTTCACGCAGTTCCACAGCCATTCGGCGTGGAATTCGGCGAGTTCGCAGACCGTGTCATTGTCGATGATGCCCAGCATGTGGGACACGAAGCCGATGTCGTTGGCGGTAATCTGCTTGGAGAAATCAATGTCCTTGGCTGCGGAAGCAGGGGCGATGAAGCCGGTTCTGCCGGCGATGCCGGACACGTACAGCCTGAATTCCTCGGCGTCGTCGGAGAGGGCCATGAGCTTGCAGCGGAAAACACCCTTTTCCATGTGGCCGTCGGAGACAACCTTGAAGTCGTGCTCGATCGGGTCGCTCCACTGCTTGAGGCCGATGGTGAAGAAGGCCTTGCTGAAATCCTTCTCGGGGGCCATGGTGATGCGGTCGTAGCCGTCATCACCGCTCTGCCAGCAGAGGATGTGCCAGGTCTGGGGTTCAATGTCGTAGAAACCTTCCCTGAAGTCCATCTTGACGGTCATATCGAGGGGTTCATCGAGATCCTCGGGGAGGTTCTTCCATCCCTCGGCGTCGTCAAACTTGCCGCGGCAGCCGAAGGGATAGACTTCGGTAGAGATGACGCTTTCGGAGGCCAGGTATTCCTTGTGCTCGTTGCCGTAGAGGGGCCAGCGGGTTTCGGCAGGGGAGAGGCCGCAGCCTTCAACCATGACGCCATGCTGCATGTGAGACGGCCAGGCCATGGGGTAGTTGACCACGAGGCACTTCTTGCCGGTCTTGTCCCAGCTGTCCCAGATGGTCTGGGCGGTCAGGATGTCGGAGCCGAAGGCCTGGGTGGTGTACTTATGATCCAGCGGACGGCCTTCATGATAGTAATAGTAGTCCTCTACGCCATGGGTGCGGGGATAGGCACCCGTGCAGATGGTGGCCCAGGACGGAGGCGTTACAGTGGGCAGGTTGAAGCCTTCGGAGATGTAGCTGCCTTCCTTGATGAAACGACGGAAGTTGTCGAGGCCGCCTTCCTTGAGAAGTTTCTGGAGGCGTTTCGGGACGAGACAGTCGAAACCGATGAGAGCTGCGCGCTTCGCTTTGGGTGCCATGGATATTTCTCCTTTGCCGTAAGGCATGTAGGGTTCATTGCTTTGCTGACACTAATTCAATAACCGTGCCAAAACGCAATACTGCCTGCTCTGCCTTTATATATGCCGTGAATGTTTTCCCATGGCGGAGGGCGCGTGCCGGCGGGAAGACAAAAGTGTCATGCAGGCAGATGATGCCTCTTTTTGCTCTATCTAACATACTGAAAAAAATTAATTTTTAAGGATATGAAAATTCTGTCGCGTAAGGCGACAAATGTGTCATATGTCACGCCCTTTTGAGTGCATAACTATAGGAAATACGAACTTGTGCTTAATGGTACAAATTCTGCAGGGCCTGCAATAACCGGTTTTTCCCCGGAGCAAACATTCATAGGGAGGATTGCAGGCATGCCCACGAACCAGTCAAAGACAGCCCAGCCTGTCAAGGACTACGATCTCAGACCGGAATGGAAGATATTCATTCCGACAATTATCATTATTCTGCTCATCAGCATCCCGGCAGTTGTTGCCCCGAAGAGCACGGAAGAGTTCTTCAAGGCTCTTTATAACCCGCTGGCTTTCAACTTTGGCACGCTGTATCTTTGGATAACGGTTATCCTTATCTGCATGTGCTTTTATTTTGCCCTGAGCCGCTGGGGGAACATCAAATTCGGCAGGAAGGATGAAAAACCCGAGTTCAGCATCCTCAGCTGGTCTGCCATGATTTTCTGCTCCGCTGTCGGAGGCGCCATCATGTTCTGGGCCATCACGGAGCCGCTCTATGACATCATGAGCCCGCCGCAGTACGCCCAGCCCATGAGCGTGGACGCGTATGACTGGGCCCTCGCCTATCTTCTCATGCACTGGGGGCCCAATGCCTGGTGTACGTACCTTATCACCTCTCTCCCCATCGCCTATCTCTTCTACATCCGCAAGGAACCTTTCCTCCGCATCAGCACCGCCTGCATCCCGATTGTGGGAGAGCGCAACGCCAGCGGTCTTTTCGGACGCTGCCTTGATGTCTTTTTCATTCTTGGCCTCATGTTCTGCACGGCCGTGACCATGTGCATTTCCCTGCCTACTGTGGCCCATGCCCTGAAGAG
>ONPA01000180.1 GCA_900319575.1 uncultured Desulfovibrio sp.
GCGAGCGGCCTTCAGGCGCGGGGCTGGAAGGTGCGCCTCAGCCAGACGAGCGGCAACAGGGGCTTCTATATTTTTGAAAACGGGGGCCGCCTCGCCATCGTGCACGTAAGCATTCAGACACCGCCCATGCAGACTCTCGTTCAGATCGCGGCGGGCACGCAGCTTCCCGACGGCGCCACCGTCACCCTGCCGGTCATGAGTCAGCATACGGGAACGCCCTCTTCCGCCACGGGCGGCACAGACTCCGCGCAGAGCGAGCCGGTTCCCTCATCCACCTCAGAACCCTTCCGGGACGAAAACCACATTCAGGGGCGTGACATATGAACGGCATGGAAAACTCCCTGCGTCTCCTGACGCGCCTTAAGAACAGGCGTCTTCATCTCGGCGTGACGGGTTCCGTGGCCTGCTACAAAACAGCCGAACTCCTGCGTCTTCTCCTCTCCTGCGGCATCCATGTCTCTGCCACGCTCACGCCCTCGGCGCGGCGTTTCATTTCGCCCCTGCTCTTCGAGTCCCTCGGCGCTTTTCCCGTGTATACGGACATGTTTGCAGACAGGGACGCCACCTTCGGTCATCTCGAACCCGGCCAGAACGCCGACGCGCTCTTCGTGGTCCCCGCCACGGCCAACACTCTGGCCGCCATGGCCGCGGGACTGGCCGGAGAAATGCTTCATGCGCAGATTCTCGCTTTCAGCGGCCCCGTGCTGGCCGCTCCGGCCATGAATCCGCGCATGTGGATGAATGCGGCCACGCAGGCCAACTGTACGGCCCTTGCCTCGCGCGGCGTCACCCTGGTTACCCCTGATTCCGGTTCCATGGCCTGCGGCGACACGGGACAGGGACGCCTCGCGCCCGTGCCAGTGCTCCTCCTGTACGCCCTGCAGGCCCTTGCTCCGCAGGACATGATTGGGCAGAAGGTGCTCGTGACCCTCGGCCCGACTAGGGAACCCTGGGATGGGGTGCGGTTCTGGTCCAATCCCTCTTCCGGCACCATGGGGGCCTGCCTCGCCTTCGCAGCCTGGATGCGCGGCGCCGAGGTTACGGCCGTCACCGGCTCCTCTGTCTCGCGGGATCTGCTGCCCAAGGGCATCCCGTACCTTTCCCGCGTGGACTGCGGCACAGCTGCCGAAATGTACGACGCCGCGGCCGCGGCCTGGCCTGACTGCAGCATGGGCTTCTTCTCTGCCGCAGTGGCGGACTTCTCCCCGGTGCCTTACGGCAGCCATAAATTCAAGAAGGCAGACGCGCAGAACGGTTTCAGCGTGGAATTCGCTCCCAACAGGGATATTCTGGCCACCCTCGCCGCTGCGCGCCGTCCCGGCCAGAAAGTGCTCGGTTTCGCCGCGGAAACAGCCTCCTCCATGGAAGAGCTCCTCGGCCTCGCCCGGAAAAAGAGGCAGCGCAAGGGCTGTGACGTCATCGCCGCCAATATCGTGGGCCGGAAGGGTTCGGGTTTCGCCTCCGAGACCAATTCCATGGCCGTTGCCGGCCCGGGCGAAGCCGGTGAAATCTGGGAGACGCGCAGCAAGGCCGACGTCGCCTGGGATCTCTGCTCATGTCTTTTGAACGCGTAACTCCGTTAGCCCAGGTTCTTGAGACTGCCGGCATCAGGTACATCCTTTCTGATAAGGATGTGCCTGCTCCCCTGTCCCTGATGGCGGAGGCCGTGCCCGCTCCCCGTCCGTCCCGTCCCGCCCCGCAGCGGTCTCCGGTCCGGGATACACGCCGTCCCATTCCCCAGCGCCCCGCCCCACAGAGACCTGCGCCGCAGGTCCGGGTTCCCGAACTCCGCAGAAGGTTCCCCATCATCCCCACTGACGCGTGGCCGGAAAACTGGCGGGCTCTTCTTGGCCGCATGCGCAAAGGCCCCGTCGCCTGGACCTATCCCGAGCTCGGCCTCGATCTCACCGGTCACGCCAGCCCGGAACGCAGGGACTGCCTCAATCAGCTTCTCCACAGCCTGCACAGGCGCGCAGGCACACATACCTTCTGGCCCTACGCTCTTCCCGGAGAGCCGGAATCCGGCCTGACGCCCCGTCCGGATATTTTCTGGTCCGGCCTGCGTGAACTCGGCGTCAAAATGCTTATTATCATGGGATCCACGGCCAGCAACGCCATAGGCCTTTCAGGCCCCGACGTCCGCCCGCTCAACACCATACGGGCCAACGGCTGCGTCATCTGCTTTACCTGGGACTTTGCTCACATACAGGAAGAGACAAATCGTCTGAATCAGATTAGCCGGTATATTGACGAAGCCTGCCGGCAGCTCAATTTCTGAACCCGCCGGGCCCGGCTTTCACCGAGGAGGAACCCATGGCTCACCTTCGTTCTCTGAAAATACAAATCAAATCCTGGCTTTCCGCTCCTGACTGGCGGGGCCATCTCCCGGAGATCGTCTCCCAGGGCATGTCGTCCATGGGACCGCTCATGGGTCTGCTCATGTACGAACCCCAGATGCGGCTCAGGGCCGCTATCGCTATAGGCGCCGTCACAGCCGAGCTCAACAAGACACGCAACGACCTGGCGCGCGACGTGCTGCGCCGTCTCAAGTGGCGTCTGTCCGAGGAGAGCGGCAACATAGGCTGGGGAGTGCCTGAAGCCTTCGGCGAAATCGTTGCCCAGTGCCCGGAACTCGGCAAGGAATTCCACAGTATCCTCTTCTCCACCATCCTCGACCTCGGCTTCGACGACAACTACGTGGACAACGACGTACTGCGCCGCTCCTGCTACTTCGCCATAGGCCGCGTGCTCGAGGCTGCGCCCCAGTACGGGAATGAGGTGCGCCCGCTCCTGCGCAAGGGCCTCGCAGACACGGATATGGCCTGCCGAGGCTACGCGGCCTGGGCTCTCGGAAAACTCGGGGCCGATCTCAATGACGGCCCGGCCCTGCGCCACGCCAGCGAGGAAGGAAACAACGCCGTATGCCTCATCGTGGACGGGGACACGGCGAAGGAATACCCGGCTTCCGAGCTCGCCCGCATGGCGCTCGGAAACAGGTAGCCCCCTCTTCTAAACGGCGGCCCCGAGGAGAAGGTTATCCCTGTGGATGACCTCGGGATAGTGCGCGTCTCCGAGGATGGCCGCCACCTCAGTGCGCTTCAGTCCCCTGATGCGCTCTATTTCCGCCGAGCTGTAATTGCTGAGGCCGACGCCGATGCTCACGCCATTATGCGTGACACGCACGGGCGCGCCTTTCTGGAATGTCCCTTCCACGGAAACGATGCCTCCGGGGAGGAGGCTCTTTCCGCGGTTGAGGAGCGCCTCAGCGGCACCGTCGTCCACCTCGATCGTACCAAGAGGCTCGGTCTTGTAGGCCAGCCAGAACTTGCGCTGCGGGATAGCGTGCTGGCGCGGGCAGACCCACGTGCCTGTGCCTTTAAGGCCGGACGCGAAAGCTCTGGCGATAATGTCGGGCTCACGTCCCGGGAGGATATAGGTCGGCACGCCGAGCTGCGCCGCCCGGCGGGCGGCCAAAAGCTTCGAATACATGCCGCCCGTACCCAGCATGGTCTTGCCTCCGCAGAGCGTCCCGAGATTGAGAGCGAAGACATTGGGAATGCTCTCCATGATGGCCGCTCCCGGCTCGGCGGGATTGCGGTCATAGACACCGGGAGCCGTGGTGACGCTCACATAGAGTTCCGCCCCCACAAGATTGACCAGAAGGCTCGCAAGCGTGTCATTGTCGCCGAACTTGAGCTCGCGGATTGACACCGTGTCGTTTTCGTTAACGATGGGGACAACGCCCCAGCTTAAAAGCTCAGCGAAGGTATTGCGGATATTGAGAAGGCGCTCACGGGAGCGGATATCATCGCGGGTCAGCAGGATCAGGGCCGTAGAGAGCCCCCTTTTGCGGAACGCGTCATCCCAGGCGCGCACAAGGCGGCCCTGGCCGATGGCAGCAAAGGCCTGGCGCGCGGACATGCCGTGCGATTCCTGTTCCACGCCCCGCTCGCGGCATACGCTGCGGCCGGCTGAAACGGCGCCGGACGTTACGAGAACAATCCTGCGCCTTTGTCCTCCCGGCAGTCTGGAAACAGCCGCGATCTGATCGGCCAGCCTGTCTATGACATCCAGGCTCAGTCCCTGATCGTCGGTAATGACGGCGCTTCCCACCTTGAAGACAATACAGTGCGCCTCTTCAAGTACCCTGCGTTTCTCTTCCTGCCAGTCAGCCATGCTGTCTCTCCTTCCGCCTTCTCCGCTAATAGTTGGGCTCGTGCGTCCTGATGACTTCGATTTCCGGAAACTCGTCGTCGCCGGCCTCCACCTCTTCCTCCGCTTCGGACTCGACCCTGACCGGACGGACAAGAGGAGCGTGCAGGGAGGTGTTGTCCAGTCTGCGCCAGAGCTCATCCACCAGCTCCTCAAGGCCTATGCCCTTCTCCGCGGAAATGAAGAAGATATGCCTGCCGTCGGCTTTCGCGCGCTCCCTGAGAGCGGTCAGTTCCTCGTCTGTGAGAAGGTCAATCTTGTTGATGACCTCAATCTGCTCATGTTCCGCGAGTTCGGGATCAAAGGAGGCCAGCTCATCGTTGATGAGCCTGAAGCCGGCCCAGGGATCGTCGCGATCCACATCCTCAACGCTCAGGATGTGCACAAGGAACCGCGTCCTCTCAACGTGCTTCAGGAAACGCAGTCCGAGTCCCTGCCCCTGGCTGGCGCCTTCAATAAGGCCAGGGATGTCGGCGATGACGAGACGCCGTCCGGGATCATCCGGATGGATCATCACGCCGAGCACAGGCACCAGCGTCGTGAAGGGATAGCTGGCGATTTTCGGCCTGGCCGCAGAAACCTTCGAAAGAAATGTGGACTTGCCGGCGTTGGGCAGACCGAGAAGACCCGCGTCAGCGAGAATCTTGAGTTCCAGCCTGAGCGTGTATTCCTCACCCGGCTCACCGGGCTGGGCGAAATGAGGGGCCCGCATGGTCGAGCTCTTGAAATGAATGTTGCCGAGACCGCCGCGGCCGCCTTTGGCCACGACGAATTCCTGATCCGGCTCGCTCAGGTCGGTGAGAAGATGCTCTTCATCCCCGCTCTCGACATAAACCATGGTGCCAACGGGCAGATGCAGGACCAGATCTTCGCCCTTTCTCCCATACATCTGGCGGCCCATTCCGTTCTGGCCGTTCTGGGCCGCGTAATGACGCTTCAGACGGAAGTCGTACAGCGTGAGCAGTCTGCCATCGGCGCGCAGAATGACCGAGCCGCCGTTGCCGCCGTCGCCGCCGTCAGGGCCGCCCTTGGGAATAAATTTTTCCCTGCGGAAATGGACGCTGCCGCTGCCGCCGTGTCCGGCCTTTACGGATATCCGTGCTTCATCGACGAATCGCATGGTAAACCTCTCTTGCTCCCAGCTTCCGCTGAAGGAGCGATGACGAAAAAAGGGAAGAAGCCTTGCGGCCCCTTCCCCTCAAAAGTGCTGTGAGCCCTGCTGATTATTCAGCAGCGGGAGCTTCCACATGAACACGGGTCAGCACGCGGTGCTTGCGGGTGTAGTGTTCATAGCGGACTTTGCCGGGCTGCAGGGCGAAGAGCGTGTAGTCCTTGCCCATGCCAACGTTCACGCCAGGGTAGATGCGGGTGCCGCACTGACGAACGATGATGTTGCCGGGAATGACGGCCTGGCCGCCGAAGATCTTTATTCCGCGGCGCTGACCGGCACTGTCACGACCGTTGCGGGACGAGCCGCCTGCTTTCTTATGAGCCATGATGTCCTCCTAAAAATTCCTGCGGATGAGCACAAACTAGGCGTTGATGCTCTTGATCTTGAGCGTGGTGTAATCCTGACGATGGCCCTTCAGATGACGGGAATCGTTGCGGCGCCAACGCTTGAAAACAAGAACCTTCTTGCCGCGGGTCTGGTTGACCACTTCAGCGGTCACGGACGCGTTGGCAACACTGGGAGCGCCGATTTTGACTTCGCTGCCGCCCAGCATAAGAACCTTATCAAGAGTCACTTCGGTGCCAGCTTCAGCAGCGAGCTTTTCGACGAGAATCTTGGAGCCTTCCTCAACGCAGTACTGCTTTCCACCGGTCTCGATAATAGCGTACATTATAAAAATACCTCCAGAAAGAGAGAACCTCTTGCCTCTCTTCATATGAAAAGTCAAGCCTTTTGAAACACCCAGGAAGAGCCAGAAGCCCGAAAAAACGGATTTTTTCCGCTCCGGATGCCGGCATCTTGTTCTGGAAAGACCCCCAACTTGAACCACGGGGTGGGGCCCCGCCGGCTGAGCTGACGCGCATCGCACGACCTCCGCCGATCTTGCGAACACATGCTTTTATCCCTTTTTCCGCAAAAAGCAAAGGTTTTTTCGCTGTCCTGA
>ONPA01000250.1 GCA_900319575.1 uncultured Desulfovibrio sp.
AGGGCAGACCCTGCACGGCGATCACGCGAGCGTCTTTTACCAGATTCCGGTTCACGCCAGAAAATACCCGCTCGTCTTCCTCCACGGCGCAGGCCAGTCCATGAGGACATGGCAGACCACACCTGACGGACGCGAAGGCTTCCAGAACGTTTTCCTGCGCCGCGGCTTTGGCGTCTATCTCGTCGATCAGCCGAGGCGCGGCGACGCCGGACGCGCCACCGTCGCGTCCACTATTGAGGCGAATCCCGACGAACAGTACTGGTTCGGACAGTTCCGCATCGGCGTCTGGCCCAATGTCTTCAGGGAATCCCAGTTCGCTCAGGGCGATAAGGCCATGGATCAGTTCCTGCGCCAGATGACACCCAATACCGCCCCCTTTGACTACGGCGTCATCTCCGATGCCATGGCCGCCGTTCTGGAGCAGTCCGGCTCCGCCATCCTCGTCACGCATTCTCAGGGCGGCGGCGTCGGCTGGCTCACGGCACTCAAAAGCCACAATGTGAAGGCCATCGTCTCCTATGAGCCCGGCAGCGGTTTCCTCTTCCCCGAAGGCGAAGTGCCGGACCCCATTCCCAACGCGAGCGCGTTTGGTCCGTTTAAGGCAAAGGGGGTGCCGCTCAGTCAGTTCATGGCCCTCACGAAAATGCCCATCGTTATCTACTACGGCGACAACATTCCTTCAGAGCACGTCACCGAGCCGCACGAGGACTACTGGCGCGCGGCCATGAACATGGCACTCAAGTGGGCTGAGACCGTCAACCGCCATGGCGGCGATGTCACAGTGGTACACCTGCCCGACAGGGGGCTTCACGGCAATACGCACTTCCCCTTCTCTGACAGAAACAGCCTAAAGGTGGCCGACCTCCTCTCCCGGTGGCTGAAAGCCAAAAAGCTCGACTAAAGACGAATAAAGAATGCCCGGGGGGCCGTGATGCCGCCGGGACAAAAATTCCATACCCAGCAGACGGCCGGTCCTATTGGTGAAAACTGATACGCAGGCCGTCTGCCTTTCTCCGCATGGAGCGTTCGCAGAGGACGGCTTTTTCAGACCGGGATCAGTGTTATCCGTAATTTCTCACCACGACTTCATCAACATCGCCGCGTCTGCCTGCGACGGAGTTGACGGCCCGTCTGGCCCGGACGATGGTAATACGATACGCTGCGTACTGCTCCATGATGAAAGGGGTCGCGGAATTCGACAGCATGAATTGTATCCCGCGTCTGCTCAAATCATCGCAGCACGTCCTCAGCCGTATCTGGTCGTCTCTGGCAAACCCGCTCTTCGCATACCCAGTGAAGCTGGACGTCACGGAAACAGGGTCATACGGCGGGTCGAGGTACACAAAAGTCCCCCTTTTTACCTGAGCCAAGACTTCCGCGTAATCCATACAGGAAAAGTAAACTGCCGCGGCGTTGAAATAGGCGCTTACCGCCCGGAGGACAGGTTCGTTCACGATATTGGGATTGCGGTAACGGCCGAAAGGCGAGTTGAATTCCCCGGCGCTATTCACGCGGTAAAGGCCATTGTAGCATGTTTTGTTCAGATACAGGATACGCGCTGCCCGTTCAATTTCTGACAAAGAATTATATTTTTCTCTGTCTCTGTCCCAGTTTCGGACGGAATAAAAGAATTCCTGTTCATTCTTATATTTTTTCAGTTCCTGAATCAGGGCTTCGACGTTATCCCTGATGACAGTATAGACGAGGATCAGATTCTCATTGATGTCATTGACGTACGCTGTTTCCGGCTGCAGATGGAAAAGCAGCGCACCGCCGCCCACAAAAGGCTCGCAATACGATGTTATCCTTGCCGGCAGCAGCGGAAGAAATGTTTCCAGGAGCTGCCTCTTACCGCCAACCCATTTCAGAACTGGCGCAACCAGATTATTTTTCCGCACGGCGGGCACAGCTCCTTATAAATGACGCAGTCTGAGGCCGCTGCGTCACAGCGTGACAGGAACAACAGGAGATCTTCCTGAGCATTCTGTCAGTCTTTTGCAGATTTTATTTATTTTTTCAAGTTATGACAGGACACAAGAAGACAATCACCATACCGCCAGTTTTTCACAGGGCCGGATTGCTGAATCAAAACAACAGGAAGACTTAACAGGTGAAGCACCGGTGAATTTTCATTCCAAGTGCAAGATGGTCAGGCGGAGTTTCGGAGTTCTTCAGCAAAGCATTCCTGTGCCGTCTTCCAGCCGAG
>ONPA01000187.1 GCA_900319575.1 uncultured Desulfovibrio sp.
CCGTCCCTGAAAAGCCGTTCCAGGGTCGCCGCGTCGGCGAGATCGGTTTTGATGAAGGAGAAGTCCGTATCGTTCTTCAGCTGGGCCAGACGGTCCCTCTTGAGCTGGACGCTGTAGTAGTCGTTCAGGCTGTCGAGGCCGGTCACCCGGTGCCCCTCTGAAAGGAGGCGCTTCGCAAGGTGAAAGCCGATAAAGCCCGCGACACCGGTGATCAGAATGTGCATGAATACCTCCTTTGTCCGGGAAAAATAGGCCAAGAGAGGGGAGCGCGCAAGGGCCGGAGAATGTGCCGTGACGGGCTTTCCCCGCAGCTTCCGCGCTGGGATGGGGACTTGCAAAGAAGAGATGGAAAACGCTATAAAGGCGGAATCTGAACAAGGGGCAGGCGCGTATTCCCGCTGCCTAGATCCCTGATTTACAGAGATTTTTTTCAGTGGCGGAGATACCGGAATTATTATGGATACCAAGGATACCAAGAATACCAAAACGCAAAAGACCGGCGGAGCCGGAGGAAATACGAAGAAGGACGATGGCAGAAAGGCCTTTGGCCGGAAGCTTCGTCAGAACTGGTATGAAGGCCAGAACAGGGAGATAGTGGTTTATTATCTCATAGCTGTGGCCTTTCTGGAACTCATTGTCGGCTGTGTGGCCTTCTTTTATGGCGTCGCCCATCCCACCATGGGACCGGACGGCACGCGTATGGCGAATTTTCCCTGGGTGGGCTGGCTCATAGGCGCCCTGCTCTCCCCTGTGGGCCTGATGCTTATCCTCCATCTGTCGGGGCAGTTCTTCTCCCGGTCCCTTGATGCCGTGAACGGCGGAGGGGCAAAGGGAGACGGGGACTCCGGCGAGGTGCCGGAGCGCGTCCAGCGTTTCTACAATATCATGAGCCACGCGCCCACGGTGGTCATCCTGCTCGGGCTCCTTGTCATCGGTGCCTGTCTCTTTTTCCTGGACAGCGCCATGGGCGCGCTCGGCAGCATCGGCAAGGTGCTGTCCGGCTATATTCCCTGGATTCTGGGCTGCATCGCCGCGTTCCTGGTGATCTGCTATATCGCGAGGCTCTATTTTCTCAGCCGGCACCGCCGCATGATGCAGGAATACGCTTACAGAATGAAGGTGCTGGAAACCACGGGCATCATCATTGCCTCCAAGGGCTCCGAGCCGCTCAAACTGCAGGACGGCCGCGTCGTCCCCATAGAGAGCGGCAAAATGCCCCCGTCGCTTCCGCCGTCCGGTGACAGCACGAAGCCTGACGGCGGAGCCGGATCCGACGATGTGGTCGATGTGGACGAAAGCAGCATTGTCGGAAGCGGCGGTCCGGAAAAGGATTCCGCCGGGGACGGGGAGAAGGCCGCGGACAAATCCACAGGGCCGGCTCCCGCTGGGGCTGACGCCGGACAGGGCGCGTAGCACAGCGGTGTTTTTCCGGGCTTCGGAGTGTTTCACTCCGGAGCCCTTTTTTTGTGCTGCGGAAAACGCAGGAAGACATCTTTCCCGGGACAGAGAAAAGCCCCGGGGAGGTATGGCTTCACCGGGGCTTTCCGTAAATCAGACGGCTGTCTTCAGCTACGTGGCTGCAGAGAAGGGATGCCCTTCCCTCTGGGACAGCGCGGCGTTATTCGAATTTGCTTTTGTCCGGGCGCACCCTGAGGGATTCGGCGATAATCTTCGGATCCTCCTGGGGGCGCGCTCTGACGCCGAGCTCGGCGTTGCCTCCGTAGCAGACGAAGCCGTCCGGGCCATGTTCAACGTAGCCGGCGGCAAGCACCTTCCCGTAGGGAAGCTGCTCAAACATATCGGCGTGATCCACGCGGCGCGGGAAAAGGAACGGTACCGGCTGACCGGAAAAATCTTCGACGATGAGGTATTTCACGGAATCCTCCAGTAAGGAACTGCCCGTCGGGCAGGGGGCCGGAGCCCCGGTTAAGTCCATGTACAGTCTTTCTGACTATGCCTATTTCTGACGGTTTTGCAAATAGCGGCGGACGGCCCTGTTGTGGTCGGTGAGGTTCGTGGTGAACTCGTGGGCCCCGCCGTCCGTGATGGCTACCATGTAGAGGAAATCATGCTTTTCGGGGTGCAGGGCCGCGCTGAGGGCCGAGAGCGCGAAAGAACAGATGGGGCCCGGCGGCATGCCCGGATGCCTGTACGTGTTGTACGGGTTTTTGTCGTCGCTGAGATCCGCGCGGGTGAGGTTGCCGGAGAAGGCCGGTCCGAGGCCGTAGATCACAGTGGGATCGGCCTGCAGGAGCATGCCCCTGTCCATGCGGTTCTGATAGAGCCCAGCCACGCGGGGGCGCTCCCCCGGGCTGGCCGTTTCCTTCTCGACTATGGAGGCGAGAATGACGGCGTTCCGCATGACATCCCTGGCTGGCCTGGGACTGCCCCACAGGGGGCCGGTCCGGCGCCAGAAGTTGTCGACGATACGGCCGGCCGCGGACCAGGCCTGCTTCTTTCCCAGAGTTTCCCCTTCAAGAGGCGTCTTGATGAGGTAGGTGTCGGGCATGAGAAAGCCCTCGGCCGTGTCGAAGGGGATGCCGTAGTGGCGGAGAAATTCGGGATCGCGGATGACGTCGGCGAAATCTCCGGCCGTGCAGAGGCCTGCCTGCTCGAGAATGGCCGCGGTCTGCCACCATGTGAGTCCCTCGGGTATGGTGACGCGGGTCAGCACGGGCTTGCCGCTGATGAGTTCGTTCAGGACCTGGTCCGGGGTCCAGCCCGTATTCAGAAGAAAGCGTCCGGCCTTCATTCTGCCGCCCGCCTCGCGGTACCTTGCGAGAAGACGGAATTTGAAGGGATCGGTGATGACATTTTTCGCCTTCAGGGCCGTGGCTGCGCGGGAAATGGTCATGCCCGGCGTCACGTCGAAGGAGACGTCCTGCCCCGGTGTCTCGGGCGGGACATTCAGGAAGGTATAGGCTTCATAGCCGCACCAGAGGCCCGCGGCTGTGACGCAGAGAAAGACAGCCAGAAACGCTGACCGCAGAAATTTCCACATGTAAGGATACCTCCGGGCGATCCGCTGGCCCCGCCCTTATCTGGAGCGGTAACCGTCCCCTTCCGCCAGCGTGGCGCTTGAGGGGGAGTGCAGGTAGGATTCAAGGATGCGCACGGCGGCCTGCTGATCGAGGACTGCCTTGCGCCTGCTGAGCCTGAGACCAGCTTCCTCAAGGTCCCAGGCTGCCTCTTCCGAACTCAGGAATTCCTCCATGAGATATACCGGGCAGGGAAGGCGGTGCAGGAGTTTTCTGACGAAGTTGCGGATCTGGCGCGTGGTCAGACTGTCCGATCCGTCCGCGAGAAGAGGCAGGCCCACCACCACGGCGTCCGGCTTCTCCCGGAGAACGCGGGCAGCCAGGGCGTCGAGAAAGGCCCTGCGGTTCGGGAAGCTGTCCAGGCGGATGGTCTCCAGGGGATAGGCCAGGATGCCGTCGGGATCTGTGGCGGCAAGGCCCGTGCGGGCCAGCCCGTAGTCGACAGCCACGAGTTTCACGGGAAATCCTCTCTCTTTTCAATCCCCGCGCCGTGGCGCGGGGATTGAAAAGTCTAGTAGATTTTTACGAGCCTGCGCACGTCTTCCATGGTTTTGGCGGCGAACTCACGGGCTTTGGCGTTGCCGGCCTCGAGGATGCCCAGGACATCGTCGTCGGTCAGCCTGCTGCGGCGCTCCTGCAGGGGATCGAGGAGCTCGTGCAGGTGCTTCAGGAAGATCTTCTTGCACTGCACGCAGCCGAGGCTCGCGTTTTTGCAGTTCTCGCGGATCTCGGCCTGTTCTTCAGGGGTGGCCATGATCTTGTGATACGGGAAGAGGTTGCAGGCATCGGGATCGCCGGGATCGGATTTTTTGACGCGCGGCGGATAGGTGAACATGGTTTTGATTTTGGGCTCGATGTCATCGAAGCTGTCGCGCAGGAAGATGCCGTTGTTGTAGCTCTTGGACATCTTGCGTCCGTCGAGGCCGGGGCACTTGCAGGCCGGGGTGAGCATGGCCTGGGGCTCGGGGAAGTAGTCTCCGTAGAGGCCGTTGAAGCGGCGGGCGATTTCGCGGGTAAGCTCCATGTGGGGCAGCTGATCCTCACCGACCGGCACGCCCTGGGGTTTGTACATGAGAATGTCGGCGGCCATGAGGATGGGGTAGCACAGGAAGCCGGTGCAGCTCAGGTCCTTTGTGGTGATCTGCTGCTGCTGTTCCTTGTAGGTGGGGTTGCGCTCCACCCAGGAAACAGGCGTGATCATGGAGAGCAGGAGGGAAAGCTCAGCGTGCTCCTTGAGATCGGACTGGCGGAAGATGGTGCACTTCTCGGGATCAAGACCGGAACCGATCCAGTCCTTGACCATCTCGATGGTGTTTTCCCGGAGCGCCTCGGTTCTGTTGAAATCCGTGGTGAGCGCGTGCCAGTCAGCCACGAAGAAGAAGGCTCTCAGCTTGTCCTGGAGGTCCACCCAGTTCTTGAGGACGCCGAAATAATGTCCGAGATGGAGGGGACCGGTGGGGCGCATGCCCGAAGCAGTGCGAATTTCAGTACTCATGGAAAGTGTTCCTTTGAAGATTAGATAATGTCCAGGATTCTCAGCAGGAGCCCGTAGCTGCCGTTCAGGAGGGGGCCGAGCACCATGTCCAGAACGCGGGTTACGATGAGCAGCATGAGAATGAGAAAACCGTAGCGCTCAATGGAAAGATAGGAATACGCGCAGCGCGCAGGGAGAAAGTAGGCCAACACCTTGCTTCCGTCCAGAGGCGGGACAGGGAGCAGATTGAAGAAAGCGAGGCAGAGGTTGATCGAGACACCGGCGAGAAGCGAGCGCACCACGAAGGTCTCTGTGGGCGTGGCCATGAGGACTATGGAAGGATCGATGAGAAGCAGGATTTTCAGGAGGCAGGCGAAAAGCACGGCCAGGATGATGTTTGTGCCCGGTCCGGCCAGAGAGACGGTAAGCAGGCCTCTGCGCGGATTGCGGAAATTGCGCGGGTCAATGGGGACGGGCTTGGCCCAGCCGAACACGAAGCCGCCGCTGATGCTCGTGATGATGAAAACCACGAGCCCCAGCACGTCGATGTGCGGAAGGGGATTGATGGTGAGGCGTCCCATGAACTTCGCTGTGGGATCGCCCTCCCTGAGGGCCGCCCAGCCGTGTCCGACCTCGTGGAGAATGATGCCCAGATAGGCGGGAATGAAGACCACGGCAAAGCGGCTGACTGACTGGGCGAAGCTGCTGTCATGCAGGAAATCCATCATAGACTGTCTGTTTCCGAAAGCTGTTAGAGTGTTTCCATGGTGACGCGTATGTCCTGGGGCCTGCCGGAATAGATCCAGCTGGTCACGAGCACGTCGGGCCCCGCAGCGGCCATGTCTTCCGCGTTTCCGGCATTGATGCCGCCCGCGGCCAGGACGAGAAGGCGCGGACTGACGGCGCGCAGGGCGCTCACCGTGCGGGCGAGGTCTGCGGGACTGAACTTGTCGAGCTGCACGCCGTCCGCTCCGGCGCGGGCGAAGCGCAGGGCTGTTTCCACGCTGTCCGCCTCGCAGATGACGCGCTTTTCCGGCGCGGCCCGGCGTATGAAGGGAAGGAGGCGGGCGAAGGTTTCCAGTCTGTCCTCCCCGCCGAGAAAGGCAATGTGGCGGTCGAAGAAGAGAAGGCTTTCCGAAAGCCCGGCCCTGTGCACGATGCAGCCGCCGTCCGTGGCAGCCGCGAGGCTCAGGAGCTTGGCGCCGGGGAAATTCTTGCGCGTGGCGGCAACGGCGATGTCCGGCCTGCCCCTGCGGGCGGCGCTGACCATGTCCCGCGCCCTGGTGGCGATGCCGCACATGTATTCAAGCACGTTCTGGGCTATTTTCCAGGCCCTGTGCAGATCGTCCGCTCTGCCCGTGCAGGAAAGGAGGCAGGGCTTTCCCTCAGCGGCAAGTCCGTCTTCCATGCGGGATTCCACCGTGAGGCCGCAGCGGGAAAGAATGCGGGCCGCGGGCTCTGTGCCCGAGACCGTGCATTTTTCGGCGCGGGGGTAAAAGCGCATTCTGCCCTTTCTGGCGCCTATGCCGAGGGATGCCGTGGTGAGATCGCCGTAAGGGCAGTCCTCGAGAATGAGGCTGTCAATGAAGGTGTCGGAGTAGTGCATGCGCATGGGATTGCCTCCCCGGCTAGCCGACGGAGACGACACTCTGCACGGTGATGGTGTCGCCGGCAGAGATGTGGCGGTCTATGGTGAGGAGTTCGCCGTCACGGATGACGAGCGCCGTCTCTTCCATGACGCCGAGCGCCTGAAGAAGCTGCAGTACGGTTTTCGGGCGCCGTATCACCATCTCTCTGTCTGCGGGCATAAGATGCACCGTGATGACGGGGTCCGGCCGCCGTGTTTTTTCCTGTGTGGCCTGGTCCATGATTCCTCCCTGCGGGGCGCAGCCCCGATGCGGATCAAGAAGCTGAAAAATAGCCTGCGGACGCGCCAAAGTCGACACCGCCCGCCTAAAGGCAGGCGCTGCTGAATCCGGGATCCCGGGGCAGGCTGCTGCCCGAGGCGCAGGTCCTCGCGAGTTCATCGCAGCGCTCGTTCTCCGGATGCCCCGCGTGGCCGCGCAGCCAGTGCATGGTCACCTCGTGCGTCTTCAGGAAAGGCAGGAGCTTTTTCCAGAGATCGGTATTCTTCACGGGTTTTTTGTCGGATTTTATCCAGTTATTTTTCACCCATCCCTTCAGCCAGCCCCTGGAGATGGCGTTGCAGACGTACTGCGAATCCGAGTAGATCGAAACCCGGCAGGGCTCGGTGAGCCGGCCGAGGGCTTCGAGGACGCCGGTTATCTCCATGCGGTTGTTGGTGGTCATGGCGAAGCCGCCGCTGATCTCCTTTCTGGTATCAGAGCCCTCCAGGGTGAGGATGGCGGCCCAGCCGCCGTTCCCCGGGTTGCCGAGGCAGGATCCGTCCGTGTAGATGATAACGTGGTGCAAGGTTTCTCTCCTGCTGTTAGAGGTCTTCCGCCGCGTAGTTCACGTAGGAAGTGACGAGCAGGAGCGTGAGATTGTTGCCCACCTTCTGCTTGCGGATGTGCGTGCGCGTGAAACCGGCGTTGTGCAGCATGATGGCGAGCTTGCCCTCTTCAAAGCCGAGCCAGCGGTCGCCGTAGGTGACGCGCATGCTCTCATCGTTGTGATGCAGGAAGTCGGAAATGAAAAGCCGACCGCGGCTGTTCAGGATGCGCCTCGCCTCGGCAAGGGCCTCGGAAGGCACCTCGAGATGGTGCAGGACGAGATTGATGGAGGCGAAGTCGGCCTCCTGATCGCGCAGGGGCAGATGCTCGAGGCTTCCGATGCGCAGGGAAATGCGCGTCGCGGCTTCGGGAAGTTCCTCGAAGCGCCTGTGACAGATGTCCAGCATGGCCTGGGAACCGTCAACGCCCACCACGTTCCTGGCGCGGCTCAGCATGCGCAGGAGCACGGCGCCCGTGCCGCAGCCGAGATCCACGGCCAGCCCGCAGTTGTAGGGGATGGCCTCGCAGACCGTCTTCGGCAGATCGAAGCTGCCGAGAATCTTTTTGTTCAGGTTGTCCCAGTTCTCGGCCACGCTGTTGAAGAAATGCTGGGTTTTGGCGTTCTTCTCCTCGAGGATCCGGTTTGTCTCCACGGTGTCTTCGGGTGCCTCGGGAATCCTGTCGAGATAGGGGGCGAGGGTTTTCAGAAATTTCTGGACGTCAGCGTCCTGATTCGCCTGGTAGAAGACCCAGAGGCCGTCCCTGCGGAAGGTCGTGAGCCCCGCGTCGGAAAGGACGCGGAGATGCCTCGAGATGCGCGACTGCCCCATTTTGAGAATGGACACCAGTTCGTTCACGGAAAGCTCGTGGTGCAGGAGAATGCGCAGGAGCCTCAGCCGCGTCTCATCGGCGAGGGCCTTGAAAATGGTAACTGTGGTCATGTGTGCTCCCGGGATTATGCTGGCACGTGTGATCCGGAGACTATATCTGGAAAAACGCATATGTCAACGCGGCCGGGGGACAGGAAAAAACGTTTTTCCAAGGCATTCAGCGGCTTTTCCGGGAGGTTTTGGCCATTCTGATCGTATCCGTGTATCCGCATATATCCGCTCCCGGCAGCCGGGAGGCCGGGCGGGTTCTGGACGATATCCCTCCCCCCGGGTACACTTGCCGCATGGAAAACGGGAAGGAAAATACGAAGCGGAGGCGCCCAGTCCGGTGCATGCCCTCGCCGACGCGCCAGGACGGCCTGGCAGGCCGCATCATCGAAAGACTGGCGCAGGACTCGGGGCAGGAAGTCCAGTTCAGGCTTGTGGAGCTCTGGAACAACTGGAAGATCGTCATGGGCCCTCTGGCCGGGCTGGCCGTGCCCCTGGGGCACAGGGGGAAGAAGCTTGTCATCGCGGCCGAGGACAATATGGCCCAGCAGGAACTCACTTTCTGCACGGACGAGATCATAGCCAGGGCCAATTCTTTTCTCGAAGGACCGTATTTCACGGAATGCCAGGTGAAGCTCAGGCTCGGGCAGAAGGATCTTCTGAACCGGGAGGAGGCGCCCGGTGTCCGGCCTCCGGAAAAGGCCGCGGCCTCGGGCGTGTGGCTTTCGGAAATGGATCCCGGTTCTCCCGTGGCCCGCTGCTACAGGGCCTTCGCTGCCAGGGGGAAGGACAGCGGACAATAAACCGGACGGACGGGAGCCCTGCTCCGGTCCCCCCTCCCCTTCATGCAGCCGCCCCGTCCGGAACATGGCGGTTTTCCGGTTTCCACAAACCTGCAGATAACACGGGAGGGAGCTGTTCTATCCCCGGCCCGTATTGTGTCAGGCCGTCAGTGATGTGATTTTTTCCGCAGTCAGGACGTTCCGTGCCGTGGGTACGGAAAAGCGCCGCCCGGAAGCCGGACGGCGCTCTGTAAGTGCAGCGGAAGAGAAAACTACACGCTGGCAGCGGCGAGGGTTTCCTCCACGGAGGCGGCCCCTCCGGCGTTGAGCCCGCACAGGGCGCGTACGGCAATCCTCAGCATATCCTCTGTGAGGCTTACGCTCTGGGCACCGTTATTGATGGTGCACACGCCGTTGGCGAAAGACAGCCTGTAAGCCTGGCGGGATTTTTCCCTGCCGGAACGCACGATGTAGTAAATCTGATCCCTGTTGTCGGCGATATAGAGTTTCTGGCGCATCTGGACGCCATATTCCTCATCGTACCAGGAGCATTCGGAAAAGATTCTGCCTTTGAAAACAAGCTCTCCGCCCACATCGCTCTGCAGACGGATTTCGCTCATATTGGTATGCTGCGTTTCCATGATGCCTCCAGGGGTGTGCAGTGACTGCTGCAGCGTTTCCACGACCTTATGCCCGGAAAAACCTTTCGTCAACGGGGCAGGCCGCCGTCCTTCTCTTCTTTTCCCGCCGGCGGGACGTTTTCATTCTTCTCAGAACGCTTCGTATCCATCTTGTCCAGGGGAAAGTAGTTGACGGCCCAGGTGAGGCCGAGCACGTAGGCCGCGGAAACAACGCTCACCACGGCGTTCCAGGGATGGCTTGTGGAGAAGGAGAGACGCATGAGCAGGGTGCCGACCACGAAGCCGGAATTGCGGAATACGGCGTGGAAGGAGGGCATGAACTGCTGGGAGAGGAGAACAAGGGCGATGTCGGCGAAGATGAGCACCGTGTAAATGGTCTCGAAGAAGTGGTGCTCCGTACCGTAGAGGGCCTGCTGGAAGAGATCCACCAGTCCCGTGCCGGCGAAGATGCCGAGCAGGACGAGCGCCAGCAGCTTCTTGCGGATGATGTAGCCTGCCTGGTTTTCCCTGGGCGCCGTGCTGCTGTAAGAGATGCGGCGCACGATTTTGAAGTAGAAGCCGAGCGCGATGAAGACCACGAGCGCGCCCGCGGCAGAACAGGCGATGTGGAAGAGCGGCGTGAGGTTGGTGGAGATGTCCACGGGCTCGGGGAGGTGGGAGAGCTGCTTGAAGGCATCACGCAGGAGGATGAGCGCCAGGATTTCAAACTGCTTGCCCACGGAACGCGAGAAGGAGCTCGGTATGCTCATGATGAGCTCGATCACCTCGACCGCCAGGATGAGAGTGAAGGCCAGCTGAATGGCGGCAAAATGGCTCGATGGCGTGATGGCCGCGAGGGCGGACGGCATAAGGCCTGCCCGCCTCGCCTGGATGAGGGCGAGGGCGAGAAGATAGACCCAGAAGAAGATGCCGGCGAGGCGCCGCTGTGAAAGGGACGACTCCCAGAGGTGTTCGAAGGCGTCAAAGAGCGCGATGAGCGGATTGAATCTGTTGAGGATCATGCGGCGAAGCCCCGTTCTGAAAAAATTCATCATATACCATATCGGCGGTGCGGTCTATTCCTTGCAATGGTTTAAAAGCGGGATTATTAATTTTTTTTAAAACTTTTCACGGGGATACCGTGACAGGGAGGTTTTTTCAGTATGCCTCAGAAGGGCCCTCACATATCCATCTCTCCCGACTTCGTTGTCAACCGTATTCTGCGCATCAATATTGATGATTTCCAGAACTGGCCGGAGTCTGTCCGAGAATTCGCTATCTCGATCGCGGAGGAGCTTTTCCTTGCGGCGTACAACCCCTTCGTGAACGCGGATACGGTGCGGCAGAGCGTCAGGGCGCACTACGACAGGGATTCCGTCGCCCTTGCCCATTACTACGCCACCGCCATCAGCGAGGGCATCACCATGTTCTGGTCCGCTCACGAGGCTGAGGTGAAGTTCCGGGATCATCTCATCGAGGAACTCCGCAAGATCATGCCCTCCGAGGGCATCCTGACTGACCCGGCTTCTCTGGTGGCCACGGAGACGGACGCCACGGACCTCCGCATGGAACTGCCCCTTGTGGTTGTCGAGCCGGATACGGCCGAACAGGTGGCCGGAATCGTGAAGCTGGCCAATGAACTGAAGTTCGCCCTCATCCCGAGAGGCGGCGGATCGGGCATGACCGGCGGCGCCGTGCCGGCCCGCCGCAGGTCCGTCATCGTCAGCATGACGCGCATGCAGTCCATCAGCAGCATCGACCTCGAGGCCATGACCGTGACCTGTCAGAGCGGATGCATCACCCAGGACGTGATCAATGCCGTGAACAGGGCCGGCGCCCTCTTCTCCGTGGATCCGGCTTCAAAGCTGGCCTCCTCCATAGGCGGCAACGTTTCCGAGAACGCGGGCGGCCCCATGGCCTTTGAGTACGGCACCACCATCGACAACCTCCTGTGGTGGCGCATGGTCACCCCCACTGGTGAAATCATCTCCGTGGAGCGCGAGAACCACCCCCGCCACAAGATTCTTCCCGATGAGACCGCGGTCTTCGTCGTCAAGGACGTGAGCGGCGGCGTGCGCAATGTGGTGCGCCTGAAGGGCGACGAGATCCGCAGGACGGGACTTGGCAAGGACGTGACCAACAAGGTCCTCGGCGGACTCCCCGGAGTGCAGAAGGAAGGCACGGACGGCATCATCACCGAGGTCTGCTTCACCATCCATCCGAAGCCCAAATACAGCCGCGTCATGTCCGTGGAATTCTTCGGCCGCAGCATGCGCCCGGCCGCTGTTGTGGTCCGCGAGCTCGTCGGCCTGCGCAACCGCATCCGCGAGCAGGGCGACTTCGCGCATATTTCGGCCATGGAAGAGTTCAACGCCAAGTACGTCCAGGCCATCGACTACCAGACCAAGAGCACCAAGTACTCCGGCCATCCCATTTCCGTGATCACCGTGCAGGTGGACGGCGATGATCCCTATCTCCTCGACAAGTGCGTCAACGACATCGTTCAGGTTGTTGAGCAGCAGGAGAACGTGGATATCACCGTGGCGCGCGACGCAAAGGAAGCTGACCGCTTCTGGGAAGACAGGCACCGCCTTTCCATTATCGCCAAAAGGACGTCCGGCTTCAAAATCAACGAAGACGTGGTCATTCCCATTGACCGCATCCCCGATTTTGCCGCGTTCCTGGAGCAGGTGAACCTCGAGTGCACGGCCCAGGCCTACCGCGAGGCCCTGCAGGAAGTGGGGCGTCTCTCCGGTTTCCCCATGGAAGACAGGGAATTCAACAAAGAATTCTCCTATGTCTCCAAGGCGTCCGTAGGCGGCCTTCAGAGCGAGGAAGTCTCTGACGACGAGATGCATGCCCGCTGTGTCGCTTTTCTGGCCTCGCTCAGGGAAAAGTATCCCCATCTCGCCAAATCCATCGAGAAAATCGAGGCCCACATGGAGGCCTCGCGCCTCATCGTGGCGAGCCATATGCACGCGGGCGACGGCAACTGCCACGTCAACATCCCCGTCAACTCCAATGACGCGGATATGCTCCGCCACTGTGAGGAAGTCGCCAGCCGCGTGATGGCCCAGTGCCAGGAGATGGGCGGCGCCGTTTCCGGCGAGCACGGCATCGGCATCACCAAGATCCGCTTCCTCAGCAA
>ONPA01000027.1 GCA_900319575.1 uncultured Desulfovibrio sp.
ATCTGGCCCGAGACGGCCATGCCCTTTGATCTCGAAAAATCCCCGTACGCGGACGGCATCCGCGGCTTTGCCGAAAAAAGCGGCATGCCGCTCCTCACCGGCGAAATCGGCGTTGTGCCCGCGGGTATCCAGGGCGAGCGCGTCTACAACAGGGCCCTGCTCATCCTGAAGAACGGCGTCTATGGCGGCTCCTACGACAAGGAGCACCTGGTGCCGTTCGGCGAGTACGTCCCCACCATCCTGCAGTGGGATCTCCTTTCTGGGCTTCTTCAGGACGTGGGCGCCTACACGGCAGGAAATGGAAGCGGGCCGCTCAGGACGGACAATCTGGCCATCGGCACCCTCATCTGCTACGAAGGCATCTTCCCGTGGCTCGCCCAGGCCCGGACCGCCGAAGGCGCCAACGTCCTTGTCGACATCAGCAACGACGGCTGGTTCGGCGACACGCCGGCTCCCCGCCAGCACATGTACCTCACCGCCCTTCGCGCCCTTGAACAGAACCGCTGGCTCGTGCGCGGCACGAACACGGGCATCTCCTGCGTCGTCGACCCCCTGGGACGCATCGTCTTCAGGGGCCCCCAGTTCACGGCCGATGCCCTCTGGGCCCGGGCCGCGACCATCACGAAGCCCAGCGTCTATCACAGAGTATCCCCCTTTATCCCGCCGCTCTGCCTCCTTCTGATGGCAGTCCTTTTCTGGCGGCAAATCAGGATGAACAGAAAATATGCTTCAGTTAAATGAACTGCGCCCGCGCTGCCAGGCCCTGAACGACCGTTTCACGACCCTCTGGGGGCGTCTTTGACGCGGACAGGGACAAAGCGCGCCTTGGCGAAATAGAGAAGGAAATCTCCAAACCCGGTGCCTGGGACAATCCCGATGCCCTGACTCCCCTGCTTCAGGAAAAATCCCGCATCGAGAACAATCTCGAGCGCTATCACACCCTGCAGGGCAGCCACGATGACATGAACGCTCTCATCGAGATGATCGGCGAGGCCGGCGAGGAAGATCTGCCCGAACTTACCGCCTCCCTCGAAGAGCAGTGCAATGTGCTCGAGAAAAACCTCGATGACACGGAACTTGTCACCCTGCTCGGCGATGAGGAGGATTCCCAGAACGCCATCCTCGAAATCCATCCCGGCGCCGGCGGCACCGAGGCCCAGGACTGGGCCGAGATGCTCCTGCGCATGTATACCCGCTGGGCCGCAAGGCACAGTTTCAGTGTGGAGGAGATGGATTACCTCGCCGGCGAGGAAGCCGGTGTCAAACGCGTCACCCTGCGCATCATCGGCTCCTACGCCTTCGGACTTCTGAGGAGCGAACGCGGTATTCACAGGCTCATCCGCATTTCCCCCTTTGACTCCTCGGGCAGGCGGCACACCTCGTTCGCCTCCGTGGACGTGATTCCCGACGTGGGCAGCGAAATCAAGCTCGACATCAAGGAGTCCGATCTGCGCATCGACACCTTCCACGCCTCCGGCCCCGGCGGACAGGGCGTCAACACGACCACCAGCGCCGTGCGCATCACCCACCTGCCCACGGGCATAACTGCCCAGTGCCAGAACGAGCGCAGCCAGCACCACAACAAGGACATGGCCATGCGCATCCTGAAGGCCCGTCTCTACAACCTTGAGATAGAGAAGCGCGATGCCGAGCGTCAGGCTGCCTACGACAGCAAGAACGCCATCGCCTTCGGCAGCCAGATCCGCACCTACACGCTGCAGCCTTTCCAGCTCATCAAGGACCACCGCACGGGATGCGAGTCCACGGACTGCGCCGGCGTCCTGGACGGCGACATCGACAAGTTCGCGCACGCCTACCTTCTGTACAGATTCGAGAAACTGCACAGAAACGGCGAGAAGTAGGCTCCCATGACTGACAGCATGGACAGGGAGAGCGGCCGGAAAGAGGCCGAGAGAAGGATCGGCGCCGAAGCCTGCCGTCTCGGCCGCACAGGACACTGCCTCGGCGTTATCCTGATCCGGAGCCGGAAGCCGCAGGGCGAAAGGCTCAGCCGCCTGCTGGCGCGGTCTTCCGCTCCCTGCGACGGCTCCTTTTCCCTGTCGGAGAACGTGAGCGTCCTCTTTCTTCCGGACATGGAATCCACGGAATGCCTGGGGCTCGCGCGGGCCCTGCGCGAAGACATGGGCACAGCGGGACTGGCCGGAACGCTGGCCGCCTGCGTCGTTCCGGGCGGCGTTCCCGGCGCACGGCCTGCGGGCGGCACGCTCCTGAAACGTCTCCTCGGGGCCCTGAAAAACCTGCCCGACGACGGACTCGTCCACCGGATTGCGTCCGCGGATCTCTCCCCGGCCCCCTCAGCCTGCGCCATCGTGCGGGCCGAGGAAAAACTCTTTCTCTTCGGCGGGGCGGCAGGCCGCGCCGCCATGAGAGGCTCGAAATGCAGAAAACAGTGACTCTGGCCGTCATGAGCGGCAAGGGGGGCGTCGGCAAGACCAACATCACGCTGAACACCGCCCTGGCCCTGACCCGTCTGGGCGAGCGCGTCCTCGTCATTGACGGCGATCTCGGGCTGGCCAATATCGACGTCCTCTTTGGCGTCACCCCGGCGCACAGCCTGCAGGACGTGCTCACTGGCGATCTCGCCCCGGAGGACGCCATCACCGAGGTGAGGCCGGGACTCGGCCTGCTCCCCGCAGCCTCCGGAGCGGAGGATCTCATCTGCCTGTCCAGGGCCTCGGCCCGGGCTCTCGCTGACAGCCTCACCCCCTGTCTCTCCGGCTACGGTTTTGTCCTTCTTGATCTCGGCGCCGGCATAGGCGGCAATGTCATTGAACTCGCCCGCCTCTCTCGCCTCAGGGTAGTGGTCACCACGCCGGAACCCACAGCCCTCACAGACAGCTATGCCCTCATCAAGGTCATGCACAGGTCGCTCGGCACGAGAACCTTTTCCTACGTGGTGAATAATGTCATGGATCCGGAGGAAACGGACTTCACGCGGGAACGGCTCGAAGGCGCCTGCGGACACTTCCTCGGCTTCACGCCCGGTTTTCTCGGAGCCGTGCGCCAGGATCCCGGTCTCCCCGCAGCCGTCATGGAGCAGATACCCCTGCTGGAGGCCTCCCCTGAAAGCCCCGCGTCAAAGGACATCACGGCCATCGCTGAAAACCTGTTCAGGCAGAAAAAAAATATTCTTTCAGGCGCCGGCACGCCGTTCCTCACCGAGGAGGAATGCGGAAACCCGTCTGCGGAAGACTGAACATTCCGGTTACCCGCTTGCGTTTTCATTGCTCTGTGTTAGAGAATTTATTTATGTCAGCGGCGTTTTTGCCGCCGCCGGCTCACCCGCGCCGCATCGCAGAAAACCGATGCACGTTTTCAGAGGCAAAGGAGATATTTTATGCTGTTTTCCGGAGTTATGACCGCCATCGTCACGCCTTTCAGGGATGGCAAGGTCGATGAAGAGGCCTTCCGCAGGCTTATTGACTGGCAGATTGAAGAAGGCGTCAACGGTCTCGTCCCCGTCGGCACCACGGGCGAATCCGCCACGCTTTCCCATGAAGAGCACAGGCAGGTCATCGAGATCTGCGTCGATCAGGTGAAAGGACGCGTCAAGGTTCTCGCTGGCGCCGGCTCCAACAACACCATCGAAGCCATTCAGCTCACCGAATTTGCCAAAAAAGCCGGCGCAGACGGCGCCCTGCTCATCACTCCGTATTACAACAAACCCACGCAGGAAGGCCTCTATCAGCATTACGCCGCCGTGGCGAAGGCTGTTGACCTGCCCATCGTACCCTACAACGTGCCCGGCCGCACCGGCTGCAACATGCTTCCCGAGACCATCGGCCGCCTCGCCCGCGACTTCTCCAACATCGTGGGCATCAAGGAAGCCACGGGCAGCATGAAGCAGGGTTCCGAAGTGGTGCAGAGCTGCCCCGAAGGCTTCTCCGTCCTCTCCGGCGATGACTTCACCGCCCTCCCCCTGTGGAGCGTGGGCGGCTGCGGCGTTATCTCTGTCACGGCCAACATTGCCCCCAGGCGCATGGCTTCCATGTGGCAGGCGTTCAAAGCCGGTGACCTGAAGAAGGCCCTTGAAATCCACAACGCCCTCTTTCCGCTGCACAGGGCCATGTTCATCGAGAGCAACCCCATTCCGGTCAAAACCGCTCTCGGCATCATGGGCCGCATGAGTGAGGAAATGCGCCTGCCTCTCTACAAACTGAGCAGCGAGCACAGGGAAGCCCTCGTGAACGAACTCAGGAAGCAGCAGCTTATCTAGTTTTTTCTAATCCATAGTAACAAAAAAGCAGTCCTTTCCGGGTGGAAGGGACTGCTTTTTTGTTTGCGCTCATGCAGTAAATCAGAAATGCATGATTTCCTTGTGCTCATGGGGCGCCACGTGCTTGAGGGAATCGCCCCTGTAGGCAAAATAGCAGTGCCCCGCGATATTAACAGAGCGGCGCCAGATGCGGGTGATGGAGTGCACGATGAGGATCATGTGCATGACGAAAACGGTATCGAGCGGCGCTCCGGAGCCCGGATTGTGGACGCGCTCGATGAGTTTCTGGATAATGGCCACCTCACTCTGCTCGGCGTCATCATAGCTCTGATGCATCTCCAGCGCCCCTTCGGCATCGCCCTCGCGCAGGATGCGCAGAGACTTGCGGAAGGCCTGGAGACCGTTGTCGAGATGATCCTGCAGAAGATCGAGGAGCTCAGACGCGCTCGTTCCCTTCATGAGAATGATATGCCCGCATACCGTGGACGCCTCATCGCCGATGCGCTCCATATCCACCACGATGCGCAGCGTCGCGACCACAAAGCGGAGATCCCCGGCCACGGGCTGGGTGCGGGCGAGGATACTCAGGGAAGAGGAATCAATCTGATTTTCCAGAAGATCGATGGCGTCATCGCCGTCGATGACCGCCTGGGCCGTGGGCGCGTCCATTTTCATGATGGCGTTGCGCATGTTGTCCACGGCAATTTCCGTGGAGGCTCCCATAACGAGAAGCTGCGTCCTCAGGGACACAATCATCTGGTGAATAAAATTTTCCTGTTCTGACATGCTAACCAAACCTGCCTGTGATGTAGTCTTCTGTCTGCTTGTTGCTGGGCCTCGTGAATATGGTGTCCGTCCTGTCAGTCTCAATGAGGCTGCCCATATAGAAGAACGCGGTGAAGTCGGAAACACGGGCGGCCTGCTGCATGTTGTGCGTCACGATGATGATGGTGAGATCCCCGCTCAGCTCGCGTATACTCTCCTCGATTTTCTGGGTGGCTATGGGGTCGAGAGCGCTGGCGGGTTCGTCCATGAGCAGGACGTCGGGCTCAACGGCAAGGGCTCTGGCAATGCACAGCCTCTGCTGCTGGCCGCCGGACATGCCGAGGGCGGATTCGGAAAGCCTGTCCTTGACCTCGTCAAAAATGGCGGCGCGCTTCAGGGCCTGCTCGACCCTGCCCGCTATAAGTCCTTCGTCTTTCACACCGTTGACGCGCAGCCCGTAGGCCACGTTTTCGTAAATGGACTTGGGAAACGGATTGGGCTTCTGGAAAACCATGCCCACACGGCGGCGCAGCTCGACCACATCGGTGTCAGGCGTGTTCACATCCCTGCCGTCGAGGGTGATGCGCCCCGTTACCTTACAGCCGGGAATGAGGTTGTTCATGCGGTTGAGACTGCGGAGGAAAGTGGATTTGCCGCAGCCGGAAGGGCCGATGAGGGCCGTGACCATGCCCTTTGGGAAATTGAGGTTCACGTGATGCAGAGCCTCTTTTCCCCCGTAGGAGACACAGACGTCATTGGCAGTCATGCTGTATTCCATACATTGTTCCTTTCAGAAAAGTGTCGTCCCTGAGGGCCGGTTCACTCAGCTCCTGGCCGCGTCTCCGTTCTGACCTGCGCCGGCGGGTTCCGCCCCGGCTTCCACGGGCGCGCTGTCAGCGGGAGGCAGGGTGAAGAGGAAGGACGTGAGATTGTCCCTGTCGGGACTTTCGGCCCAGATTCTGCCATGGAAACGGTCGAGAATATGCCGGCATATGGCGAGGCCGAGACCTGTAGCCCCCTGAGCGTGATTTCTGTCCACGCTGTAGAAGCGTTCAAAGATGCGTTCAATATCCTTGGCCGGAATAACCGGCCCCTTGTCGGATATGCGGAAAACAACCTGTCCGTTGGAAAGACGGCAGGAAGCATTCACGACGCTTCCCTCATCGGCGAAGCGTGAGGCGTTTTCCAGAAGATTGCGGAAGACCTGGGTGAGATAGGCGCTGTTGGCCTTCACGGCGCAGTCGGCGCCGATGGTGCACTTTACCTCAACCTTTCTGTCCTCAAAGGCCTTGCGGCAGACGGAATAGGCCTCGTCAAAAGCCTGGCGGGCAGACGTGCTGCCAATGGACACCACGGTAGTCTTGTTCTCAAGCCGGGTCAGGGAAAGCAGATCCCTGACCATATTGGTGAGGCCGTCGGCATTGCGCAGAATGACCTCGGCGAAACGGTGGCACTGCTCCACATCGCCCACGCCGATGATTGTCTCGGCGTAGCCGCTAATGGCGGTGAGCGGCGTCCTCAGCTCATGGCTCACGTTGGCCACAAAATCGCGGCGCACCTGCTCGAGACGCATGAGCTCAGTCACGTCACGGAACACGGCCACAAGGCCGAAGCGGGGATCCGGCTGGGCGGGTCTTGAGAGCAGGACGGAAAAGACCTGGCCTGATGTAAGGCCGAGATGCAGGGACACCGTACGGGCTGTTCCGTCAGACGGAGAGGACAGAATTTCGTCCACCGTCTTCTGAAGGGCCGGATGCGGGATGACCTCAACGCACTGGCGGCCGCGGGCGTTGCCAACGCCGGGGAAGGCCCTTTCGAGGGCGAGGTTGCAGCGCCTGATATGGCCCCTGGGGCCAAGGACCAGGACGCCGTCCTCCATGGTGTTGAGCACGGCCTCAAGCTGGGCCGTCTGATCGGCGTAGGCGTGCACCTGCTCTTCAATGCCCTCGGCCATGCTGTTGACGGCACGGGCCAGGGGCTCAAATTCCTTGCCCGGATATTTGCGGATGCGTCTGTTGAACCTGCCCGCCGCGATGGCCTCGACAATGTCGATCATGGGCGAGAAGGAGCGGCGCAGGGCCTGCGACACGAGAAAAGCGATGACGAGGGAAATGAGCGCGGCCCAGATTCCGACCTGGATGAGCAGTTCCGTGCGGTCGTGGATGGCCCTGTGCACATTTTCCATGGGCACGGCCAGCCTGAGCACGCCGCCCCCTTCGATGGCCGAAGTGGCGTAGGCGAGCTCGAGTCCCAGTGAAGCCGAATCGCGGGTCGAGTAACCGGATCCGCTCTTCATGGCTTCAATGACTTCAGGCCTGTCCTTATGATTATCGAAACTGCCGTCCTTCGGCTTCGCGGAGTCAAAGACAATGGTGCCGGAGGGATCCATGACGGTGAGCCGCACGCCCTTAAGATGCATTCTTCCGGAGAGCAGCGTGTAGAGATCTTTGGCCGCACCTCCGGTTTTCGCGTAGTAATCTGCGGCCATGGCCGCATCGCTCACGAGGCGGTCGCGCACGGCAAGACGCTGTGACTGATCGATGGTGCGTACGCCATAGAACACGGTAATGGCGATGGACAGAAAAGACGCCGTGAGGACGGCGGTGATGATCCTGCTTCGGAACGACTTCATGCAGGCCCTCCGTGGGCACTAATCCTTGAAACGGTAGCCGACACCCCGGACCGTTTCCAGAAATTTCTGGGATTCCCCGAGCTTGGAGCGGAGCCGGCGCATGTGCGTGTCAACGGTTCTGGCGTACCCCTCGAACGTATAGCCCCAGACATTGTCCAGAAGCTGCTCTCTCGAGCGGACAGCGCCGGCGTGGCGCATGAGATCCTCCAGGAGGCGGAATTCCGTAGCCGTGAGGGCGACTTCCTTTCCTTCTGAAATCACCCTGTGGGCCTCGGGATCGAGGCGTATGCCGTGCCGTTCCACCGGGCCGTTTTCGGGACGCTTCCGGCGGCGGAGTACGGCGCGGACACGGAGCATGAGCTCCCGCACGCTGAAGGGCTTGACCACATAGTCATCAGCGCCAAGGGACAGACCGACAACGCGGTCCATTTCCTCGCCGCGGGCCGTGAGCATGAGCACCGGTATCTCAGCGGTGTCCGGTGAACTGCCGAGTCTGCGGCAGACCTCAAAACCGTCCATGCCGGGCAGCATGAGGTCAAGCAGCACGAGAGCGGGTTTCTGTTCCCTGGCCATGGCAAGGCCGGTCACGCCATCGCCGGCTTCGATGGAGGTAAACCCTTCCTTTTCCAGGTTGAAGTGCAGCAGATTGCGGATGTCCGCATCGTCTTCAATTACGAGAATGGTGCCTTCCGACATTGTTCAACTCCAATTTCCGGTACTACACGGAACTGAGGTCACAATACAACGATCCGAATGTTACAATTCTGTGACGTCCCCCTTTTCCCTTTTCAGGGAGGACCTGTCCGGGC
>ONPA01000012.1 GCA_900319575.1 uncultured Desulfovibrio sp.
CCTTCACTTTTCAGCCGACCATGGAGGTTCTCATGAAAAAGGTACTGATGCTTCTCGCGGCCGTTTCCCTCTTAAGCTGGAGCGTTTCCCCGTGCTCTGCCAAAGAGTCAAAAGATCTCGCGAAGACCTATTCCCAGTGGCTCCCCAAATACGAGTACAAGCTTAAGGACGCCATCGAAGTCAAGGGACGTCAGGGCATTGCCTCAGACGGCGAGTTCTACTACGTGAGCAACAGCAAGGCCCTGTACAAGTACGACAAGACCGGAAAGCTCATCGCCAGCAACGAGAATCCCTTTGAAGGCTACGCCATCCCGTCCAACCACATCGGCGACATCGACGTCTTCAACGGGGAAATTTTCGTCAGCGCCGAAAACTTCATGGACGGCGTGGGCAAGGACATCCAGATTGCCATTCATGACGCCAAGACCCTGAAATTCAAGCGCACTTTCAAGTTCGAACCGTCTTCCGGACAGGAAGAGGTTTCCGGTATCTGCGTTGACCGCGACAAGCGCACAGTGTGGATGTGCTCCTGGGTCGGCGAGAACAGCGGCCGCTACCTCTACGAGTACAGCCTGGATACCGGCAAGTACCTGCGCAAGGTGCACCTCTTCCCCGTTCCGCAGTGGGTGCAGGGCGTCTTCTACTACAAGGGCGCTCTCTACGTGACGGCCGATGACGGCGAGGCCGATTTCGACGAGCCCGACCACATCTACCGCATCAACGTGTCCGACGGCACCAGCGCCATGGTAACCCTCGAAAAGTCCCTGACCGAAGTGAAGAAGCAGGGTGAAATCGAAGGCCTGTGCGTTGACCCCAAGACCGATGAAATGCTCGTCCTCTACAACCGCGGCGCGCGCATCATCCTCGGCATGGGCAAGGGCTTCTACCCCGGCTACGATCACGAAATTCACGAAGTGTACCGCTACAGGATGACCGAACTGAAGCTGAAGTAAGCTTTCCGGACCTGAACTTTTTTCACGGACCGCTTCCCTTTGTGGGAGGCGGTCTTTTTTTCGCGCCCGGTAAAAACGCTTCAGCTTCCGGAGCATGCGGCAGAAAGGGCATCTCTCCGTCCCCATCAGCCGGAGAGGGATTGGCAGACAAAAAAGTCCGGCCAGCGCTGACGCCGGCCGGACCCGAATGCCGTTATGGAGCAGCCTTAGGCCGCTTCGGTCTGAACAGGTTCAGGCGGGAGCTTGCCGCGCAGGTCGTGGTCGGTCATGGTGGCCACGGAAGAGTCGGACCAGACGTTCACGCAGGTCTCAATCATGTCGATGATGGCGTAGATGGGCAGAATGGCGCCCATCAGGTCAACCGGCACATTCATGGAGCTCATGAGCGAGAGCGTCAGGAAGTAGCAGCCCATGGGCACGCCGGCATTGCCGACTGCGGCGAGCACGGCCACGAACAGCCAGACAATCATGGTACCCGTGGTAATGACGATGCCCGCGTTCTGCATGAGGAACAGGGAGGTCACCAGGATGAAGGCGGCGCAGCCGTTCATGTTAATGGTGGTGCAGATGGGAAGAACAAAGCGGGTCACGCGGTGATCAAGCCTGAGATTTTCCTCAGCTGAGGCCAGGGTCACAGGCAGCGTGCCGGCAGAACTCTTGGAGAAGAAGGCCACGGCAAGGGCCGGAGACATGCCGCGGAAAACACGCAGGGGATTCACGCCGCGGGCGAGCAGGAAAAGCGGAATGACCACGAAGAACTGCAGCAGGTTGCCGCCGATGATGACTGCGGTGTACTGACCGAGGGCGCCCACAATGACACCGGCCTGGATCTGGCTCACAAGCTGTCCCGTGAAGGCCATGATGCCCACGGGCAGGATGAAAAGCAGCGCGCGGATGAGCGTGAAGAGCAGATCCTGCATGCCGTTGATGCATTTCAGAAGGACATCACGGTTGGGCGTCTTCGGCATGAACGCGAGGCCGAGACCGGCGGCCGCAGCGATGATGAGCACGGAGAGCACGTTGCCTGACACAAAGGGCTGCAGAATGTTGTTGGGAATGACCGACAGGAAATGGTCATAATAGGAAAGATGCGCCAGCTTCTGCGGCACGGACGCGCCGGCAACAGAAGGCACGTTGGCCGGGGCGATGATGAGGAAAAGACACAGGGCCACAGCCGCGGCGACGATGGTGGTCGCCAGCGTGTAGATGATGGTGTGGGCAAAGATTCTGCCTGTTTCGCGGCGCGCTCCCAGCGACGACAGCGTGGTGATCACGGCGAGCGCGATGACGGGCACGGCTACAAACTGGAAGAGGCGCGTGAACACGGTGGCGATGAAGCCGAAGAGCTCATTGATGGACTGGCTGCCGAAGCTGCCGAGCCAGGCGCCGATGAGCATGGCTCCGAACCAGATCACGACCCTGCGCAGATTTTTATGTTTTGCACTGCTGTTCAGTGATTTGACGGTTTCTTCCTCTACCCGTGTGGAGTACTTACCCATAGTATTTCATCCCTCTCTTCTTTCTGTCCGTCCTGCGCTTCTCTGACGGAAACCGTGGCGGGCTGTCTCTTGAAAGATAACTACATATGTTCTTCTTCCCCGTATGTCCACAGTGCCGGAACAATCCTGTATCCGGGAAAGCCCGTACGTTCAGGGGAACGGGACGGCCTAGCGCAGTCTGTAGTCAAATGGCAGCAGCACCAGCGTCCGCACAGCGCGCCCTTTACTGCGGCCAGGCGTGAAGCGCATGGCTCCCGCGGCCTTCAGTGCGGATTTCTCGAACACGCCGGCCGGCTGCGCACTCTGCACCGCGCACTGTGTGGGCTTCCCCTCCGTGTCCACGATCAGCCGTACAGTCACACGGCCTTCAATGCCGCGCCGCTGCGCCTCAGGCGGATACTCCGGACGCACCTGCCGGATAACGGCCGGGGGAGTGTCGAGCTGCCCCAGCGTGAATACGCCTTCCCCTCCGTCCGGAGTTTTCGATACCCCATCTCCGGACGCGCTTCCGCGGCCAGCTCCGTTCCCGGTGCCGCCATTTCCTGCACTCTGGGATGCCGGAACCTTCCCGCCTGCGCCCGCTGATTCCGCCGCCCCGGCCGGGGCTGGAACGGGACGCGGGGGAACCCGCTCTTCCTGCGCGGCCGCGGGGTTCCGGATCCCGGGTTCTGAAAGCGCGGCGTTTTTCTTCTCCGCTGTTCTGCGGCGCTGGTCTCCGGCGCCTTTTCTCCCTGTCCGCTCCTTCTTCTCTGCCCGCTCCTTTTCCACGGGGCGCTTCTCATTCCGGGATACTGCGGTCCGGGATACAGAATCAGCCCTGACATCCCGCGGTTTTTTCTCCGCCTGCGCAGGAGCCGTTTTCTCCACAGCCGGTTCCGCAGCTGCCGGCTCTTCCTTCTCAGGCTTCGTTCCGGCCCCGGCATTCTTTTCTGCGGGAGCTTCCGCGTCTCCGGCCTGCTTCGCGGGCACGGAAGCGTCTTCCGCCCGCGCCGCGGAGCCGGTTTTTTCTGCCTCCGCTTCAGGAGAGACGCCGTCTGCGGAAACTGCCGCAGACGGCGGGACTGCTGCACCCTCGCCGGAAGAGGCTCCGGATTCTCCCTGTCCGCCCGGGGCTGTTCCGGACCCGGAAGACGCCATTCCCGCGCTCACCAGGGCGATGGGCAGGACGACGTCCTCCCTGACTGCCGGCCAG
>ONPA01000068.1 GCA_900319575.1 uncultured Desulfovibrio sp.
CGCGGACAGTTCTCTCCGAATCGGGAAAAACGCTTCCTCCCCGCCGCGTCCGGAGAGGGGCGTGGCAGGGAGGACGAAATGCGGATGCCTTAGGCCTTGGCAGCCTTGGCTTCGTGGATACGCTGCTTGAGGCGCTGCTCGCGGCGATGGCGGCGGCGGTCAAGTTCCTTCTTGCGTTCAACTTTCTTGTGAGCCATTTGATACTCCCGGGAGAGGAAAGGCGGGCCTTTCCTCCAGTGTGATGTTGCCGCCGGAATGACCGGCGGGTATTTCGGGGCGTGTCACCCGGATAGGGGGAGCACCCCGGAAAAGAGACATATATATCTGATATGCGGGAACTGGCAAGTGTCCGGAGCGCCTACATTCCGGACTTTCCGGAAGAATCCGGTGATTTTTCCGTGTCGAAGAAGCCGCTCACGCGGCCTGTCACCTTCACGGTCCAGGGACTGAAGCCCTCTTCCCGGAGGATTGCGCCGACGGGTTCCCGCCATTCGGGCAGAAAACGCGTGCACTGAAGCACAGGATCCGGCGTGAGGCGCAGCCGGAAATCCCCGAGGAGGCGTCCGCCCTCCCCGTTCTTCAGATCGAGGAGCTTTTTCTCTGCGCGGCCGAGGGCGGCGAGCACGGCCCTTTCGGGGCAGAGGCCATAGGCGTAGCGCGTGAGGAGACAGGGCCTCGGAGGGAAGGAGGGCAGAGCCATGCCTTCCTCCACGGCCTTTTCCCGTATGAGGGGTTTGTCATAGCCGCTGAGAGCCAGAGGGGAGAGCACGCCTTCCTCCTGAAGGGCCAGGAGGCCGGGGCGGAAGACCGCGAGATCGCTGTGGTTCGTCCCGTCGCAGAGCGTGCGCTCCGTCTCCCCGCGTTCCGCAAGCAGTGTCCGGATGCGGGAAAGCAGGTTCTTCTTGCAGGCGTAGCAGCGCCGCTTCGTGTTGTGTGCCGCGTCCGGCAGGGTCAGGGGATCGGTGTCGAAGACGATGAGCGGCAGATGCAGGTTTTCCGCGAAGTCCACGGCCTCACGGGTTTCATACTCCGGTATGTGCGGGCCCCTCGCGTGGAGGGCCAGCACGCTGGCGCCGGCCCTGAGCGCTGAAAAGCACAGGAAACGGCTGTCCAGACCTCCGGAGAAGGCGATGGCCAGGCGGGGATGCTCCGCGAAAAAGGCATTGAGTTTTTCCCGGGGGGCTTCTTCCCCGCCGGCGCATGGACGCTGGGCCGTTACCATGTCATGCGCATTGGCACGCCATGGCTGGCCATGAATTCCTTGCACTGGCGTATGGTGTACTGGCCGTAGTGGACAATGGAGGCGATGAGCGCGGCGGACGCTTTCCCTTTGGTTACGGCGTCCAGCATGTGCTCGGGTTTGCCCGCGCCGCCGGAGGCGATGACCGGGATGGACACGGCTTCCACAATCTGACGGGTGAGATTGAGCTCGTAGCCGTCCTTGGTGCCGTCGGCGTCTATGGAGTTCACGCACAGCTCGCCCGCGCCGAGCTCCTGGCAGCGCCTTGCCCAGGCTATGGCGTCAAGCCCCATGCGTTTGCGGCCGCCATTGATGACGATCTCGTAGCCGGAGGGAATTTCGGGGGTTGCCGGCACCTGCAGGACGTCCATGCCCACCACGATGGCCTGGCTTCCGAAAGCGTCAGCGCCCTCGCTGATGAGGTGCGGGTTGCGCACGGCTGCGGAATTGATGGAAATCTTTTCCGCGCCTGCAGTGAGCACCTCGTGCATGTCGTCCACAGAGGAGATGCCGCCGCCCACGGAGAAGGGGATGAAGATGGTTGACGCCACGCGTTCAACCACATCGATAAAGATTTTGCGCTTCTCGGCCGAGGCGGTGATATCGTAAAAGACGATTTCGTCGGCTCCTTCCTCGTAGTACTTTCTGGCGCTTTCCACGGGATCGCCGATGTCGACGTTATGGGCGAACTTTATCCCTTTGGTCAGTTTGCCGTCACGCACGTCGAGGCAGGGAATTACACGTTTAGCGAGCATCGCGGGCCCCCTTGCAGTAGTCATAGAAGTTCCGGAGTATGGCCAGGCCGAAACGGCCGCTCTTTTCCGGATGGAACTGCACGGCCCAGAGCCCGTTTCCGCCGTAGGCGGAGCAGAACTCCATGCCGTAATCCGTCGTGGCGAGGACGAGCGAAGGATCCGGCTTCACGTAATAGCTGTGCACGAAATAAAAACGGGCCTCTGCGGGGATGCCCCTGAAAAGAGGATCATCCGGCTTCTTCACGTTCAGGCTGTTCCAGCCCATGTGCGGAACGGGAGCCGGGCTGCCGTCTTCCTGGGTGAGTCCGGCAGGGAAGGCAAGGGTTTCGCCGTGCACGAGGCCAAGGGTTTTCGTGTCGTGTTCCTCGCTCCTGTCGAGAAGGATCTGGCATCCGAGGCAGATGCCGAGCACGGGCTGCTTTTCCCGCACGGCCCTGGCGAGGACGCTGTCGAGGCCCTTGCTGGTGAGGACGTCCATGGCCTGTCCGGCGGAACCGACGCCCGGGAAGATGATGCCTTCACTGGCGGAGAGACGATCCGGGCTGTCAGTGATGGCCGCGTCAATGCCGAGATGCCTCAGCGCCCTGAGGACGCTGGTCTGGTTGCCGGCACCGTAATCAAGAATAGTAAGCATAGATGCATCCTGAACGCGTTCGTTGGTTTGATGAATTCATCGGGGGAAAAATGATTGTGAAACGGAACCCGTAAAAAGACAAGACACGCGGAATTGTTCCATCCGTCTTGCCTTTTCCGGAAGCCGCCGCTAACAGAACCCGGTACGCTGCTTCAGGCATCAGCCGGAAAGGAGAATGAGGGTATGACAGAGACAGCTTCCCTGCCCATTGGGCTGTTCGATTCCGGCGTCGGGGGACTGACCGTCCTCAAGGCGCTCCAGGAACGCCTGCCCTGCGAGAACTACCGCTTCCTTGGCGACACCGCCCGCCTGCCCTATGGCACCAAGGGAAGGGACACCATCATCCGCTACACCCTCAACGCGGCCCACAGACTCGTCAGTGTGGGAGCCGTGAAGATGCTCGTCATCGCCTGCAACACAGCTACGAGCTGCGCCCTGCCCTCGCTGCGGAAGGATTTTCCCGACATCCCGGTTCTCGGCGTTGTGGAACCCGGGGCGAGGGCCGCGGTCAGAGCCACGCGCACGGGTTACATCGCCGTGCTGGCCACTGAGGCCACCATCAAGGGCGGCGCCTATCAGGAAGCCATCTTCCGTCTCAGGCCCGACGCCCGCGTGGTGGGCCGGGCCTGTCCGCTCTTCGTGCCTCTCGCCGAGGAGGGCCTTGTGGAAGGGGAAATCGCCGAGGCGGTTGAGCGCCTCTATGTGAGCGGGCTTTTTGAGGGCTCGGACAGGCCGGACACCGTGGTTCTCGGCTGCACGCATTATCCCCTGCTCAGAAAATCTCTCGCAAGGGTCATCGGCAGGGGGGTGAGCCTCGTGGATTCCGCGGAGGTCACGGCCGAAAGCGTGGAGGAGTACCTCACCGGGAAAAATCTGAAGAACCCCTCAGGCGTGCCCGGGGAAACGCACTTTATGGCCACGGACAACGCCCAGCGCTTCGCGCGTACGGGCGGCATCTTCCTCGGCAGGGAACTCTCGGAAGGCGACGTGGAGCTCGTGGACATCCCGTCGTCTATTTCTGCATGCTCTGCCAGGTGATGATGTCCGGGATCTTGTAGTCGCTGATGCCCTTGAGGGCCTTGCGCATGCGCAGGTACTGCTGCATGCCCCTGAGCCTCTTGTTGGGCCCCTGGTACAGGGCGCGTCCGGGCGCCGCGTTGCTGTCCCCGTACGGCAGCGCGGACGCGAAGCGCTGTCCGTCGCATGACTGCCCTCCAACGCTGCCGTCCATTTCTCCGGACGGGGGATCGAAGACTTCGGAGGCATCGGAGACTTCCCTCATGGGATTGATGAGCCTGCCCGCGGCGTCGCGCATGGTGAGGTGCAGGTGCGCGCCCGTGGTCCGTCCCGTGCAGCCCACGAGCCCCACGTGCTGCCCCCTGCTCACAGTCTCGCCGGGCTTTACGAGGGCGCGGCTCAGGTGGCAGTAGACGGCCGTCTTGCCGTCCTCCTGGCGGATTTCCACTGCGATGCCCGCGCTGCCGCGAGGGCCCGCCTGGACGCAGGTTCCGTTTTTCAGGCTTTTGATGGGCCAGCCGAGGTGGGCGCGGAGATCAACTCCCGAATGATAATGGTCCACGTGCGTCTCCCCGTCAGAGTCCACGCTCCTGCCGCGGGCCGCGCCGAAGGGCGAGGTGACGAGGGCACGCAGGGGAAGCCAGCAGACGTCGGGTTTTTCCTTTGCGGCTTTGTCCTGTTTCCCGTCCTTCGCAGGCCCCGCGGAAGCCTCCTTCTGTGCGCCGGCTGCACCGGACGGCTTTGCGTCAGCCCCGGCTTTGTCCGTCTCCCCGGTATCCGGGGCGTCAGCCGGAGCCGCTTCTTTCCTGTCTGGGGCGCTGTCAGTGGAGCTGTCTTTCTGCGCTTCCCCGGCGTCCGGAGGCAGCTGCTCCTTTTCAGGGGTTCCGGACGGCTTCCCGTCCTGCCCGGCGCTCTCTCCTGACGCCTGTCCCTCAGCCTGCGCAGGGGAAGGCGCCCCGGGCTGCGGCGCAGGCGTCTCCCCTTCCGCGGAAGCGCTCAGGGGGAGGAAAAGAAGGAAGGTCAGTATGGCCCGGGAGAGGAGGCTTGCTGTTCCCAGTCTGTGGTGCCCCATAAAATGAATATTCTCTGTATATCTGGACAAGTCAGGCTCCGGCGTGTTTGCGTGCGGGTTGCCGCCGGGAGCGGGTGCCCCGGAAGCGGCGCTACTCTCTGCATATGATCGGCAGAAATCAAGCGTTTTTTTGTCTTTTCCCCGCGCCGGCCGGTCAGTTGACAAAAAAACGGCGCCGGCTGAAAAGACGTGATCCAAAGAATCAGGAAGTTCCCCATATCATGCAGAATACGGCCATATCTATAGAAAATCTTTCCGTCCGCTTCCGCGGATACACCGTCCTGGACGATATTTCAGCGTCCATCCCGGCCGGAGGGTGCACCGTGTTTGTGGGCCCGAACGGCGCAGGCAAGACGACGCTCCTGCTCTGCCTCCTCGGAGAGGTGCCCTACACCGGCACCATACGCAAATCGGGAGACTTTACCGGCCGCGTCGGCTACGTTCCCCAGGATCTGCGCCGGGCCGACAGCACGCCCGTGACCGTGAGTGAGTTTCTCGCCCTTTCCGTGAGCCGCAGACCCATGTGGCTCGGTTTCGGAGGAGCCGTGCGGCGCGCCGTCAGCGACGTGCTCGCCGAAGTGGACATGCGTGACGCGGCGAAGCGCAGGATCTGCGACCTTTCGGGAGGACAGCTGCGCCGGGTCCTTCTGGCCCAGGCACTCATACGCAGGCCGAAGCTCCTCCTTCTGGACGAGCCGGCCGCAGGAGTGGATCTCAGGGGCGAGCATCTTTTCTGGGACATTCTCGATGACGCGAGGCGCAGGCTTGGCCTGACAACGGTTATGGTCAGCCACAACCTGCCGATGGCCGCGCACTTCGCCACCCATGTGGTCTGCATTTTTGACGGCACGTGCATGGAAGGAGCGCCGCATAAGGTGCTCACGGCCAGAAACCTCATGGAAGTCTTCGGCATCCCCATTCATCTTTATCCGGACCAGTGTACCCAGCCCCAGTATCTCTGCCCCAAATGCGGCGCCTTCAGCCGCGAGGAGGACGGGAGCGCGGGAGGTGCTCCCACCTGCTGCAGCCTGAACACTGAGCGTTCGCCGTTCCGTGTCGCCTGCTCCTGCGGGCATGCCGGGGAGAACAAACATGATTGATCAGATTCTGAACGCTTTTTCCTGCCTGCCCTTTGACTCCCTGCAGCTGCGCTTCATGCAGCAGGCCCTGCTGGCCCTGCTTTTCCTGACGCCCATGACCGCCATGCTCGGCGTGGAGATCGTGAACTTCCGCATGGCCTTCTACTCTGATGCCATCGGCCACTCGGCCTTTGCCGGAGCCGGCCTCGGCCTCATCCTTTCCATCGAACCCCATCTGGCCATGCCTGTCTTCGGCGTTCTCGTGGGGCTTTCCATCGTTGCCCTGAAACGCCGCACGAGCATTTCCTCAGATGTGGCCATCGGCGTGGTTTTTTCCGCAGTGGTGGCTTTCGGCCTTGCTGTTGTCAGCCGTTCCCCCGGTGTGGCCAGGGATATGCAGCAGTTTCTTTTTGGCGATATCCTGACCATCAGCGCCCAGGAAATTTATTTCCTCATGGGCCTGCTTCCCGTCATGCTCGTCTTCCAGATTGCCGGCTACAACTCCCTCTACCTCATTGCCCTCAATCCCGTGATGGCCAGGGCCCAGGGCGTGCATGTGGCTTTCTGGCAGTATCTCTTTTCCGCCATGCTGGCCGTCATTGTCATCTTTTCCGTGTGGGCCGTGGGCGTGCTGCTTGTGACTGCGCTGCTCATCGTGCCGGCTGCTGCTGCGCGCAACCTGGCGGGATCGGCGAGGGCCATGTTCTGGTGGTCCATCCTCATCTCCGTGCTTTCGGCCGTTATCGGGCTTCTTCTGTC
>ONPA01000024.1 GCA_900319575.1 uncultured Desulfovibrio sp.
ATTTTATGATACTGTCCCGGACGCCTGCTGAAGCAGCCCCTGCGCGTGGTACTTGACCCGGTGCCCGTAAGCATGCAAAAGACGTAGCGGAAACATGATACCTTCGCGAATGTGAGGTGTTTTTCGATATGTTCATTCCTCTTCCCCTTCTGCCGTTCGTTATTGCCCTTATCAGCGCTCTCCTCGGCATGCTTTTCCTGCCGACACTGTCCGCCGACACGCTCTTCAGGTGCACATCAGTGACCGGTATCCTTGCGGCTTCCACCTTTCTCATTCTGCCGCCGCGCGTTCTGCTTCTCTTCGACAGAAAGAAGGATTTTCCCCCGGACCAGCTTGCCAGCACCATGCACATGCAGTTTGTGTGCTGCGCCTGGTGCGCCGCTTGCATTCTCCTTTCCGTCATGACGCCCATGATTGACGCCACAGGCGCCAATGTGCACGTCCTTGTGGCGTTCTGGAACGCGTCCTGGACGGGAGCCCTGACGGCTTTCATCGTGGCCTGGCTCTATAATTCGAGGCTTTACAAGGATGCCGCAGCGGAAGCGAAGAAAGCTCAGGAAAAGCAGGAGAGCACGGCGCGGGGCGGCTCCCGGGCCTGAGACCTGTTTTTTTCTTTTTACCAGTGCCTGTCCCCCGCAGGGCAGGCCTTTTTTTTTGAGAATTCCGGACTGGAGATGCTATGTACACGCTTTTCGCGGCAATCGTTCCCGTTTTCATCATTATCCTGATCGGTATGGCCGTGGAGCGTACGAGCCTTATTCCGGAGTCCGCCGGACAGGTGCTCGGCATCTTCGTGGTTAATGTGGCCATGCCCTGCCTGCTTTTTCACGCCATGAGCCAGGTCACGGTAGAACAGCTGGCTCAGGGCGGCTGGTGGCTCGTGCAGGTCGCAGCCCAGCTCATTTTCTTCGCGGTCTTCTTTGCCATCGACCGTCTGCGCGGCTGCTCATTCGGAGCCTGCGTCATCTCGGGTATTTCCGTGGGCTTTCCCAATGCGGCCTTTGTCGGGCTTCCCGTGGTCATGAGCCTCATGCCCGGCAACAGTGAGGCTCTTACCGTGGCCGGTCTGTGCCTCGTGGCCACCAACGTCAACGGCGTGCTGGCGCCCGTTGCCCTCGGGGCCTGGAACAGGAAGCGCCGTGGCGAAAAAACAGAGGGATCCGCGGCAAAGCGCTTCCTTGCCGGCCTCAAATTTTTTGTGCTTGGCAACCCTGTCGCCTGTGCTACGCTTCTTGGTGTCCTTGTTGCTCTTCTGCACATTCATATCTGGGAACCTCTGGACAAGGCCATCAAGATGGTGGGTATGCTGGCCCCGGCCTGCATGCTTTTCTCTCTGGGCTTTGGCCTCAGGGCAAAATTTGTCAGAGCCCTGTCCGGCGGCATGGGTGTGCTTCTGCATTCCCTTATGATTAGTACCGTCAAGCTCGTTCTCTTCCCTGCCTTTACCTGGGCGGGGCTCGCCTTCATGGGCTATACCGGCGTGTGGCTCGCCGTGCCGGTCATCATCGCGAGTACGGGCTGCGCTGTTGTCTGCTCTGTCTTCGGTGAGGTGTACGGAGCTTCCCCTGAGGAAAGCGCCATGACGGTGGCCATCACCAACATCGTGAGCTTCTTCAGCCTGCTCACCGCCATCTGGCTTCTGCAGCAGCAGGGCGTGACGTTTTAAGAGACTTTCGGGCCGTTGTTTGACGCCTCGTCTCACCGGCCGTACAAAAAGAGAAATCTGCAGACTTTTTCGGGAGCGTTCACGTGCTTCTTCCCATTTCCCTGATTTTTGCGGGCATCCTCCTTGGGATCCTGCTCCGCAGGACAGCCATACCCGGGATCGCGGGGCGCATCTTCACGCCCGTGGTGGTGCTTCTGCTCTTTGCCATGGGCTGCGCCATTGGCCGCAACAGGACGGTTATGGATAACCTGCCGCGCCTCGGCCTGGACGCTTTTATCCTGGCCACGGCCTCGGTAGCGGGATCGGTCATCGCCGTTCTTCTCATTTCCCGGTATCTGCCCCGGCCCGGCCGCGGCAGGGAGACGCACAGATGAAGGAAAGTCTTCTCATCGTGGCCTTTTTCGCGGCTGGCATTCTCTGCGGCCGCTTTGATCTGGCTCCGGACTTCGCGTCGTCCGATTTTACCAGCATGGCGCTCCTCTGCCTCCTCATGGTGTGCGTGGGGATATCTATAGGGAGCAACGGCCGGCTCAGGGAAATCCTGCGCTCTCTTTCCCCCCGTGTGCTGCTTTTTCCCCTGGCTACGGGCCTCGGCACATACGCGGCTTCCGCTGCCTGCTGCCTCTTCCTGGGCTACTCGGTATGGCAGTGCCTGGCCGTGGGCGCGGGGCTCGGCTATTATTCGCTGTCCTCGGTCCTCATCAGCCAGGCGGGCTTCATCGACATCGGCACCATCGCGCTCATCAGCAACCTCATCCGCGAGGCGTACGCACTGCTTCTCTCTCCTCTTGTGGCCCGTTTTTCGCCCTTTGCCGCCATCAGCATAGGCGGCTGCACTACCATGGACACGACCCTGCCCGTCATGGTCTCAGCCCTGGGATCGGACTGGGCCTTCACCAGCATCGTGCACGCCATCGTTCTGGATTTCACCGTGCCCTTCGCCGTCATTTTTTTCTGTTCCCTGTTTTAGATCTGGCCTTTGCGCCATGAGGGTGAAACCATGAAAATCTGTGCCATCAACGGCAGCCCCCGCAAAAGGGGCAACACGGCCCGTCTTCTTTCCTGGGCCCTGGACGGCGTGAAAAACGCCAGGGAAGACGCCGAAACCGAACTCATCAACCTCTATGACCTCAGCTTCACGGGCTGCCGCAGCTGTTTTTCCTGCAAGCGCGTGAACGGCCCCTCCTACGGCCGCTGCGCCGTGAAGGATGACCTCGCTCCCGTGCTCGGAAAGCTTGCTGACGCGGACGGCGTCATCCTGGGCTCACCCGTCTACTTCATGGGGCTGAGCGGCATGATGCGCTGCTTCCTGGAGCGCTGGCTCTATCCCTATCTCGTGTATGACGCTGCCCGGAGTTCCATTGCCCCGAAGCGCATGGCCACGGCCATGTTTTACACCATGAACGTGACGGAGGAGCAGGCTGGGGCAGCGGGACTGCCTGCTCTTCTGCGTCCCATGGAAAATTTCGTCGAACGCATTTTCACGCGGCCGTACGTGCTCTGGTGCTATGATACCCTGCAGTTCAGGGATTATTCCAACTACGTGGCTCCGGTCTTTGACGAGGCCCACAAGCAGCAGCACAGGGAAGAATGCTTCCCCATGGATCTCAAGGAAGCCTTCGAAGTCGGCCATCATATGGCTCTCGGCGAGCTCAGGGAATTTGACGAGCACGCGCGGGAACATCACCATCACGACCATGAGCATGAGCACGCGCACGGGCACGATCACCACTAGCCCGCGGCGGTCTGCCGGCCGGCTGTTTTCATAAAAAAAAAGAGGCACCCGTCCGGGTCGGGTGCCTCTTCTATACGGGAGAAGCGGGCTGCCTAGTCGTGCAGCTGATAGGGCACGGGCGTGCCGGGCTCGAGCTCGAGAGCCTTTCTGTAGGCGGCGAGGCCCTGCTCAAGGAAGTCGCGGGAGCCGCAGAAACCGCCGCTGTCGATGATGCAGCGGTTGAGGGCGTACATGCCAGCTACGACGTCGGCCCAGTCGACCCAGCCCATGTGGCCCACGCGGACGATGCGGCCCTTGAGCTGATCCTGGCCGCCGGCCATATAGACGCCGTACCTGTCGGCGCAGTCCTTGACGATCTTCGTGCCGTCAAGACCGTCGGGGAGCAGGATGGAGGTGACGCCCCAGGCGAAGTTGTCCTTTGCCAGAAGCTCGAGGCCGAGCGCTTTGGCGCTGTGGCGGCAGAGCATGGTCAGGGCCCACTGCTTGCGGTAGATGGCGTCGAGGCCGTTCTCGAAGATCATGGAGAGGCTTTCCTCGAGGCCGCAGATGAGGTTCACGGGCGTGGTGAAGTGGGTTTCGCCCTTGGCGAGCTTCTTGCGCTCAGCGGGAAGGTCGAAATAGAAGCAGCCGGGCTCGATGTCCTCGCAGCGCTTCCAGGCGCGCTCCGAGAGGGCTATGAAGGCCAGTCCGGGGGGAACCATGAGGCCCTTCTGGGAGCCGGTGAGCAGGCAGTCGATGCCCCACTTGTCCATGGGGCAGGGGGAGAGGCCCACGCCGGAGATGCCATCCACAATGAGAAGCACATCCGTGGCACGGGTCACGGCGGCGACGCTTTCGATGGGATGCAGGACACCGGTGGAGGTTTCGGACATCTGGATGAGGACGCCTTTGGCCTCAGGGGTCTTCCGGATGGTCTCCTCGATTTCCCTGGCGCTGACGGCTTCGCCCCAGTTCTTCACGATTTCCACGACCTTCAGGCCATGGCTTTTGGCGATCTGGCCCCAGCGTTCGCCGAATTTGCCGGCGTTAACGGTAATGACGGTTTCGCCGGGTTTGAAGAGGCTGTACACGGCTGCCGTCATGGCACCGCTGCCGGAGCAGGCCAGAGGCATGACGGGTTCGGTGGTGCCGAAGAGGAGCTTCAGCTTTTCTTCCACATTGTTCATGATCCTGTGGAAGTCAGACTTGCGGTGATGGATCATGTCCCTGGCGAGAGCGAGGCGGACTCGTTCGGGAAGCGGCGTAGGACCGGGGGTGAGAAGACGCATTTTGTTGAACATGTGGGTAAATCCTTTGGAGTCTGTGCATGGCCCGCGGCTGGCGGGCCAGAGATCCGTGTATGTCTGCCGGAGGCCCGGAAGGGGTGTCCGGCACGCTGTATCCGGGAAAAGAACGGGGAAAAGATACGAGTTTTTCCCGGGCAAGGCAACGAACGCCGGGGCCTGCCGGTTAGCGGGAGAACTTGTCCACGTAGCCGGAAATGAAGAGAATGACGATGATGACAGGCAGGATCCAGCGCAGGTAGACCCTGAGCAGGCCGTGCAGCCTGATGCCCGTGCCGGCGTTGGCTTCCTTCGCGAAATTGTCCCAGCCCCAGCCGCTGTGCAGGGAGCAGAAGAGAACGATGAGCAGGGATCCCAGGGGGAGGAGGTTATTGCTCATGATGAAGTCCTCGAGATCCAGCACGCAGGAGCCCGGTCCGAAGGGCGTAAAGCCTGAGAGGACGTTGAAGCCGAGGGCACAGGGCAGGGAGAGGAGCCAGAGCAGGATGGCGTTGACCACGACGGCGCGGCGGCGGTGCATGCCGTACCTGTCTATGAAGTAGCTCACCATGTTCTCAAACACGGCGATGACCGTGGTCAGGGCCGCGAAGCTCATAAAGACGAAGAACAGCGTGCCCCAGAGCCTCCCGTTCTCCATGGAGGCGAAGATGTTGGGCAGGGCCACGAAGACGAGACCCGGGCCCTGAGAGGGATGCACGCCGAAGGTGAAGCAGGCCGGGAAGATGATGAGGCCCGCGATGAGGGCCACGAGAAAGTCCATGCCCGTGATGAAACAGACTTCGCCGGGGAGAGAGTGCTCTTTGCTGATGTAACTTCCGAAAATGCACATGGAGCCCACGCCCACGGACAGGGTGAAGAAGGCCTGGTTCAGGGCCGCGCTGGCGATGGGGAAGAATCCGATGATTCTGAATTTCTCAAGATCAGGTTTAAGGTAGAAGGAGAGGCCCTCCGGAGCTCCGGGCAGCGTCATGGAGTGCACGGCCAGGATGACCAGGATGATGAAGAGGCCGGCCATCATGAATTTGACAATGCGCTCGACGCCGTTCTGGAGCCCGAGGAAACAGACCGCCGCGCCGCAGAGCACGGAGAGCGACATGCCGAGCGTCATCTGGCCGGCGCTGCCCGTAAAGGAACCAAAGAACTTTCCCACGGCGTCAGGCGGAAGCCCCTCGAACGTGCCCGTGAACATGTACCATGTATAAAGGACGATCCAGCCGCAGATGGTCGTGTAGAACATGAGCAGGGTGTAAATGCCGACGATGTTGAGCCAGCTGAACTTATGCCATTTCGTGCCCCTGGGCTCCAGGCGGCCCAGGGCCATGCCGAGATTAAGGCGCGAGGCGCGGCCGATGGCGAACTCACAGATCATGACCGGCATGACCATGAGCTGACAGACGATAAAGAGCAGGAGAAAGCAGGCCCCTCCGTACTCTCCGGTAATAAAAGGGAAGCGCCAGACGTTGCCGAGTCCTATGGCGCATCCGGCAGAGATGAGCAGGAAGCCGAGACGGCTTGCCAGCTGTTCGCGTTTTGCGGGTTTTTCCATGTATCCTCCCAGAGTAACCAGAAAATAATCCGGAAACATATCGCACAGACCGCTCCTCTTGCAAATCACCCGAGTTTTCGCGGGAATGCCCTGAACCCGCAAAAAGCGGCCCCGGCGGGGCTAGCGCGCGCGGGCAAACGTAGTTATTTCTGTTTTCGGATGCTTCCCCCGGCCCTCCGGGACTCAGGGCGGCACCGCTACATGTTTTTGCTGGAGAATGAGCCATGTCGGATTTACGTGACGGTTCGGATCGCAATGTTCTTTACTGGAAAGCCCTCAGGGACACACTGGGCAGGATGCGCCAGGCTGAAGGAGAAGCCCCCGCGTCTCCCGGCGCGGGCACCCTGCCTCCGGACGACGGGGGAAGGGAGGAGGGGCTTAAGGAACTGCGCTCCCTCCGCGTGAGGCTTGAAGAAGCGCTTGAAGAGCAGACCTCCCTCATGGAGAGGCTTGACAGCATGCCTTCCGACGGCGTTCTCCTGGATGGCCTTGTCCAGGCCACGCACTACATGCTGGAAAGACAGACAGAGGCGAACGAAGGCCTCGGTAAATATCTCGGAGAGCTTGAGAGCCTGCGCGGGAGCGCCGCTCCCCAGGCCCCGGCCGGAGCCGCTGACGGCGCCGGAACCTGTCAGAACGGGGAGGCCCGGGCTTCAGGTGCGGCAGAAGATAGCACTGCCGGCGGATCCGCCGCGGAAGCGGAACCCGAATCCGGACCGCAGGGACAGTCCGGCTCTTCATGGCGCGCAGCCGCCGGGGACATCGTGGCGGGCCGCTACGACACGGATCGCGACAAACTTCTTGATGTGCTCGAAGCCGCCATAGCCGGAGCCGACAGGGAGAACGTCCCCGACGCGGAGCGCGGTCCCCTGAAGGCTGCCCAGGAACATTTCACGGATCTTCTGGCCCGTGTTTCTTCTGACACGGGCACGGAGAAGAGCCAGCCTCTCCGGGAAGCCGCTGAATCAGAAGCCCCGGCCGCATCTGAGGCTTCTGATGCCCGTGAGACCGGCGAGAACGCCCCCGCTCAGGAGGCTCCAGGTGAGGAGCGCGCGGAGGATGCTCCGAAGCGCATCCCGGTGACGCGCGGTGACGGCGGCGAGCAGGCTGTGCCCCTGAGGCGTGTCAGCGCCCATGACGAACCCGGTACGGCCAGTCTGCCTGACTGGATGGCGGATATCGTCGGCATCGCGGCCGGCCGCTTTGACACGGGCAGCAGCCTCGCTGACGTGCAGACCCAGAGCGAGCTTCTGCGCCGCGCCATTGACCGGGCCCGCCAGGAAGGGCGCGAACAGGATTTCAGGCCGTGGTTCGATCAGGCCTCAGCACACATCAACGCCCTTCTCAGAGGCGCTGCCGCCGTGGAAGGCCCGGGCCGCGGGGACAGGGACGAGCCCGAATACATGCGCCTCGTGGACCGCGTCAACGACGGAAGCTACGACAACAGGGTGGAGGACATTTTCCCCATCATCAACGTTGCCCTGCAGGAAGCCCGCCGCCAGGGCAGGGACGGAGAGTACCGCTCCCGTATCCAGCAGGCGGCCGACAGGCTCTCGAAGCTTCTCGGCGGTTTCGGATCGGAGGCCGGAAGCAGGCCGCAGTCCGGAGAAGGAACCCCGGAACCGGAAAAAACGGAACCCGTGCAGGAATCCGCCGCGCAGGCCGGGGAAAGCGCAGATGCCGGCGGAGAGGACGCCGGGGAAGAGGAGCTTCCTCCCTACATGCAGGAAGTAAAAAAGGTGCTGGACGGTTTTTACGATGAGGATCCTGCCGAGGCCCAGTCCCTCGTGCGTTCAGCGGCCATGTCCGCGGCTGAGGATGGGCGGTCGGAGGAGTTCGAGGACATGCTCGGCGCCGCGTCTGATCGTGTGGACACGCTTCTCGGCGGCCGCGACGAGCGTCAGCCCGCCTCCGAAGGGGAGCTCCCTCCGTACATGCAGGCCGTGCAGGGCGTCCTCGAGGGCGCCTATGACAGTGATCCCCGCGCCATGCTGGCCATCGTGCGCAGGGCGGCCCAGCTCGCCGAGCAGGAAGGGCGCCTTGAGGAATACGGCGACATGATCAGCGCGGCCTCCGCCAGGGTCACAGGCATCATGCGTCAGGGACAGGCGGATGGCGCAGAAAATCCCGTGGACGTCACTGACGACGACGGGCGCGCCCTGCCTTCCTACATGGAGGCCGTCCAGGACGTTCTCAGGGGCAGGTACGACAATGACCCCGGCGCCGTGCTGGTCATCGTGCGCCGCGCGGCGGAACAGGCGGCCCGCGAGGGGCGTCAGGAAGAATTCGCCGATATGCTGCAGGCCGCCTCGGACCGCTTCGCCATGCTCATGCACAGATCCGGCCCGGGCCGGAGGGATTTCGGACAGCCGGACTGGCTCACGGCTCTCCAGGACGTGGTCCGCGGCGCCTACGACGATGATCCCGCGCGCATGGAAAGCCTGGTGCGCTGGGCCGCGGACAGGGCAGCGGAAGAGGGCCAGATGGGGCGCGTCAGAGGACTCATCGAAGAGGCCGCGCGCCGTGTCAGGGCCGTGTCGCGCCGGAACGGATCTTTCTGGGATGCTTTTTAGGCCTGCTGCGGGGAGGTCCCCGGAGTGGATCTGAAAATTCCGCTGTCTTCTGCATGACAGCGTATGGTTCATACAAAAACAGAATCGCCGCCTCCCTGTGAGGGGAGACGGCGATTTTTGTGTCTGTTCAGTGTGTCAGACCGCGTTTAGGCCCAGACCACGAGATGGCTGTCGAGGTAGCTCGGCAGGTCCGGCGTGATGGGGATGACGCGCACGCCGTAGGCGTGGACGCCGTTGTGGCGGGTCTGGTAGTTGCAGGAGTAGACGAGGCTCTTGTCGCTGGTCGTCCTCTCGAAGCTCAGCGGAACGATGTCCGGGGTGCCGATGAAGTCGGTGCCGTCAAAGGGACCGACCACGAGCTGCACGAGGATCTCGTCGCGCTGCATTTCGCCCTGTTCGAGGCTCAGGGTCACGTGGATGTCCTGGCCCCTGGAGCAGGTGTCGCCTTCCATGCCGTCCACGCGCAGGAGGCCGGTCCTGAGGGTGCTGAAGCGCTGGCTGATGTTTTCCTTCCACTTCACAAGGCGCTTCACGGACTCGAACTCGTCGGCCTCAATGGCCTTGTAGCGCAGGGCCGCGGGCTCGTAGGACATCTCGAGGTAATCGTGCACCATGCGGTGTGAGCTGTAGACGGGGATGAGGGAGCGCATGGACTCCTTGATCATCCGGATCCAGCGCACCGGGATGCCGTCCTGGTTGCGGTAGCTGTAAAGCGGGATGACCTGCTCCTCGAGGAGCGTGTAGAGAGCCTCGGCGTCGGAGTAGTCGTTCTGCGTGTCGTTGTGCTGCACACGGGTGACAACGGGACCGATAGTCCAGCCGTTGCCGCCGTTATAGCCTTCGCACCACCAGCCGTCGGAGATGCTCAGGTTGAGCACGCCGTTGACCGAGGCCTTCTGGCCGCTGGTGCCGGAGGCTTCATAAGGCCTGCGCGGCGTGTTCAGCCAGACATCGCAGCCCTGCACCATCAGGCGGGAGATGGCCAGCGAGTAGTCCTCGAGGAAGAAGATGCGGCCGAGGAAGCGCTTCTCCGTGCAGTGGTGGATGATCTCCTGCATGATGTCGATGCCCTGGCTGTCCGCGGGATGGGCTTTGCCCGAGAAGAGCAGGGCCACGGGACGATCCGAGGAATTCAGGATGCGGTCGAGGCGGTCAATGTCGGCGAAGAGCAGGTTGGCGCGCTTATAGGGCGCGAAGCGCCTGCCGAAGCCGATGAGCAGAGTGTCAGGAGAGAGCTTCGAAATGGCCGTTTTGCTGTCCTCGCGGCTCACGCCGAGCTTCTTGTAGAACTCGGGAAGCCTGTTGCGCAGGACGTCGAGCAGATTGGCCTTCATGGACTGCCGGGCGCGCCAGATGACCTTGTCCGGGATGGAGGAGAACTTGTACCAGCCCGTGGCGCGGCTTGACAGATCGACCCAGCCCTTGCCGAGCGTGCTCGTCAGCAGGAAGTTGATTTCGGGGCTGGCGTAGGAGGGCATGTGCACGCCGTTGGTGATATGTCCGATGGGCACTTCGGCGATAGGCATGCCGCGCCAGAGGTTGTGCCACATGTGCCGCGAGACGTCGCCGTGCAGGCGGCTCACGCCATTGGCCCGGCTCGAGTAGCGCAGGGCCAGGATGGTCATCTCGAAGGAATCGCTGCCCGTGCCGGTCATGCGGCCGATATTGAGGAAGTCGCCCATGCTCAGGCCGATGTTGTTGGCGTAGCCCGAGAAGTACTTCATCATGAGCTCGTTGCGGAAGCGCTCGTTGCCGGCGTCAACGGGCGTGTGCGTGGTGAACACGCAGCTCGAGCGGACGATTTCGCCAGCTTCCTCGAAGCTCAGGTGGTAACCGTTCATGAGATTGCGGATGCGCTCGAGGATGAGGAAGGCGGAGTGCCCTTCATTCATGTGGTAGACGGAAGGCGTGATGCCGAGCTCGTTCAGGAGCATGACGCCGCCCATGCCGAGGAGGATTTCCTGACGGATGCGGAAATCCCTGTCCGCCACGTACAGGCTGTCCGTGATCTTACGGTCATCGGGGGTATTTTTGGGCAGATTGGTGTCCATGAGGTAGAGCTGGATGGTGCCCACGCGCACAAGCCAGACCCTGGCGAAGAGCCTGCGCTCAGGGAGCTGCAGGCTGACCTCAAGAGGATCGCCTGTGCTGTCCCTGACGAGCTCCATGGGAAGCTCGGTGACATCGTTCTCCGGGTAGATGGCGATTTGCCGGCCGTTCTTGTCGATCTGCTGTTTAAAGTAGCCGTAGCGGTAGAAGAGGCCGATGGCCACCAGCGGGATATTGAGATCGCTGGAGCTCTTCAGATGGTCGCCGGAGAGCACGCCGAGACCGCCGGAATAGATGGGCAGGGACTCGTGCAGGCCGTATTCCGTGGAGAAGTAGGCGACGGGCGTCTCGGGCGTGACCGCGCCCTCCGAGTGCACGGGACGGGACATGTACTCATCGAAATCCCTGAGCGTGTCCTCATAGAGGGAAAGGTAGGCGGAGTCGGAGACGAGATCCGAGATGGTTTCGTCCGTGGCTTCCTCAAGGCAGGAGAGCGGGTTGTGTCCGGAGCTTTCCCAGATCTGGGGATTGAGGCGTATGAAGAGCGGCCAGCACGAGGGATGCCAGCACCACCAGAGGTTGTTGGCGAGTTCGCGCAGGCGTCCGAGCGCGCGCGGGAGCCTCGTCAGGGACGTGAAGCTGTGCAGGAGGGGCGTCAGCGAGGAGACGTCGAGGAAGATGTGCGTTGAGTGGTCGGAGACGGCCTCGCGCAGTTCCGCGCCGTGTTCCAGTGCCTTGCCGAGAGCGAGATCGTAGGCCCTGATGTAGTAGGGGAAGAACGAGGACCAGTCACACTTCGTGGCTGTCTCCCTGGCCGCTGTCCTGAGCTTCGCGAGGGTCTCGTCCGGCATGGCGACGAAGTCCGAGATCATCTTTTCGAGGCTTTTCACGCAGGCGTCACCCTGATGACGGCGCTGCAGGACGGAAACGCCGAGCTCGGAGCTTTCCTTGTTCAGGGAACGGGCCCAGAGGCCGAAGCCGGCCAGATCCGAGGTGATGGTGGGAACGCTGCTGGCCACGCTTTCCTCAGGGGTGTAGCCCCAGGGCTCGTACCAGGACGGGAAGACGCCAAGATCGCAGGCTGCCAGGACCTCGGCGTAGCGCATGTTGAAGAAGCCGTCGCGTCCGTCCAGGAGAGCGGGATCGAAGATCACGGAGACGTGATCCTTTTCCGTGTTGTTGAGGCCGTAGGTGTGGCAGGCCGTGAGGATGGGATCGTTATTGATGTTGTGGACGTGATGCGAGCAGATCCACTGGCTGCCGTCCCCCGGCATCTTCGCGGGATCGCCGGACACGGCGTCCTGATTCACGCCGGAATGGCCGCCCATGACGCAGCAGAGGGCCAGAATGTAGCTCTGGGAATCAGCCAGATCCTGGTTCACCCTGCCGAGGGCCTGCAGGAAGACGTCGATGCCCTTGTTATGGAACTCGTAGCGTCCGGAAATGATGACGATGCGCGTCTGTTCGGGGAGCTTCCTGCGCAGAAGTCTCTCGGCGCAGCTGATGACCGCGGCGCGGTAGGCCTGGGGACGGGTGCGCTCCTTCGAGAAATCGGGGATGACGCGCAGGTCAAGGCCGTTCGGGGTGACGATGTCGGGCTTCCGGCCGAGAACGACGCTGGCTTCTTCGGCCGTGATGTCGCTCACCGTTGTGAAGCAGTCAGCTTCCCTGGCCGAGGCTGTTTCCATGGAGCACTTGGCCGTAATGCCGAGGGAAGCCGCTTCCCTGCGGGGATCGAATTTGGTGGCCAGCATGGAATAGAGGTCGCGGCCGTTGCCGGAGAGGGAGCGGCCGAGCATGGTGGCGTGCGTTGTAAAGACCGTCCCCACGGGCGGGCAGTGGCGCTTGAGGTAGAGGAGTCCGGCGCCGCACATCCATTCGTGGAACTGGGCTATGGCCGGGCAGCCTATGGGCTCGAGCATATGCTGGTAGATGGTCGCGATGACCTCGCCGCAGGCCGTGGCGAACATGACCGGCTCGATGTAGTCCCAGCCGCCGGACATGGAGTCGACCTGGTATTCCTTCCAGTATTCGTAGAGGAGCTGGTTCTGGTCGTAGCGGTTGCGGAAATTGACCAGGATGACCTTGGGCTTGCCGGGGATATTCCAGTGTCCGAGGCGGCATTTCAGGTTGTGCGCCTTGAGGATTTTGCCGACGGTCTCGATGACGGGGTCGCTGTCTTCCTCGAAATCAGGGTTGTTGCCCAGATCCGGTCCGAGAAGCCAGTAATTCTCCCCGAAGTTTTCGATGGCCTGAAGGGCTTTGCTGCTGACGACGGCGTAGATGCCGCCTACTTTATTGCAGACTTCCCAAGAGGTCTCAAACAGCGTGATATTGCCATAATCCATCAAGAGCCTCCTAAAAGCATGAAGAGCTGTGAAAAATGGTTCGCGTCAGTCCTTTTCCGTCCGCACTGAGGGGAAGAGGCGCTGCGGGAGGGAACGGGATCGTTGTTTTCTCTCTGGAGAATGAAATCTAAGTTCCATTTTGGCAAGAAGGAAATGACGGTCTGGCGCGGTCTGCAGGAAGCATTCCCGCGGAAAGAGGCTGGGGGCCGGAAAGGGGGGGCTGAGAGAGACAGAACAGGAGGGAACTCCGGCCAGAGCTCTTTCCTTTCGTACCCCCGCGCGTACCGTCAGGTGCGCGGCGGTTTCCTGATTTTTACGAACCTGCAGGGAACAGCCGGGCACTGTTTTCCCCCGGATCGGGCGTCATTGTATCAGGCGGCAGCGATGCCGCCGTGTCCGGCAGTCCTCTGATGCGCGTCCGTAATTTTCCCGCCTGCAGGGCAGGTCCTGGATTTTCACTCTCCGGAACGCGGCCATGCCGGGCGTACGGAAACGGGCCGGCGCCAGGAAGGCAGCCGGCCCGGGAAAAGAGGGGGGGATTATACTGTGACGCCGAGGCGCTGCTTTACGGTCTGCTCGAGATCGGCCAGCACGTTCATGTAGAAGATGTAGGCGTCGTAGGGGGAGTCGTAGGGAGAGAAGTACTTGTGCACGTCGCCGTCCGAGAAGAACTTGGTGCACATGTAGTAAAAGTGGTCCGAAGTGGTGAGCCGGCGCCAGGTGCGGATAAGCCCCTCATCACCGGTCCGCTTCACGTTCTTCTCGAGTGCGGCGACGGCCCCGAGGGCGTCGTCCTGAAGATCGTTGCCGCGCCAGGCCGAGAGGTCGCGCTCGGCGTCGGCCCAGGAGATGAAGCGGGGGATATCGAGCCTCGCCATGGGCGAGCAGTGATCAGCCACTTCGGTCGGTGTGGCGAAGGAGAAGTCCTTGTTCTTCAGAACCATGCCGGGCAGGGCTTCCATGAAGTCGAAGATGCCGGTGGCCTCCCACTGGTGCTCACCGAAGGTCTCGTAGTCCATGAAGAGATTGATGGTCTCGCCCTGTCCGTTGAGGGAGAAGAGCCAGCTCGTGTACTTTTCGGCGCTGAGCGGATATTCCTCCCAGGCACGGTTGGAGAAGCGGAAGGCGATGTCGTCGGAAAGCCGGTAGTTCTTGAGGAGCAGGCGTATGCGGCGGCAGGTGCTCGGCTGGTAGACGAAGTTGGGGCTGCGCCAGTTGATGACCTGATCCGCGCCTTCCGTAAGAATGGCTTTGAAGCCCTTTTCCTCGGCGACATTCGCGATGTCGTTGTTGTAGATGAGCTCCGTGTTGCGGAAGGCCGTGGGCGTGACATTGAAGTATTTCTTCACGAGGCGGTCGTGCTCATCGATCTGGGCCCTGAATTCGTCCATGGAGAAGAGGAAGGCCAGGGTATGGGCGTAGGTCTCGGAAAGCACTTCCACGCAGCCCGTGTCCACGAGCTTCTGGAAGCTCTCGAGCACGTCGGGCGCGAACTGCACCATCTGATCGATGAAGACGCCGGAGAAGGAGAAGCACACCTTGAAGGCGCCGTCATGCCTCTTTATCTGGCGGTAGAGAAGGTCGTTCATGGGCAGGTAGCACTTCTGGGCCACCTTGCGCATGATGGAACGGTTCGCCTCGTCATCCTCGTAAATATGGTTGTGACCAATGTCGAAGAAGGAATAATGACGCAGACGGTACGGCTGATGGACCTGGAAATAAAAGCAAACGGAAGGCATGTCAGTTTCCTCTCTTCACAAGGTCGGCGTATATCTGTTCAAGTTTGACGGCCGCATTTTCCCAGCGGATGTGCTTGAGTTCCTCCGCGCAGTTTTTCGCGATGAAGCGGCCGAGGGCCGGATAGGCGAGGACAGCGCAGATGCGGTCTGCCATTTTTCTCACGTCCCAGAAGTCGACCTTGAGGGCGTTGTGGATGACTTCGGAGACGCCGGACTGTTTGCTCATGAGCACGGGAACATCATACACCATCGCTTCAAGGGGCGCTATGCCGAAGGGCTCGGAAACGCTGGGCATGACATAGAGGTCGCTCGATGCGTACATGCGGTCCACCTCGTCGTGCTTCAGAAAACCCGTGAACGTGAATCTGTGGCCCATGCGGTAGCGGGCCACGCGGGCCACGATGGAGCGCAGCATGTCACCTGAGCCAGCGACAACGAAGCGCACGTCGGGCATGACGTTGAGCACGAGACGCGCGGCCTCCACGAAGTAGTCCGGCCCCTTCTGAAAGGTGACGCGTCCCATGAAGAGGACCTGCCTGGCTTTGCTGCCGCGGTCCGCGTTGTGGTAGATGTGGCCCGCCTCGCGGCGGGACACGGCGTTGTGCACTACGGAAATTTTGCTCTCCGGAATTTTGTACACGCGCATGACGAGATTCTTGGTGAAGTGGCTGACGCACACGACCCTGTCGGCCGCGGTCATCCCCTCCCACTCGATGTGGGAGACCACGGGGTTCATGTGCTCGCCGCTGCGGTCGGCTTCGGTGGCGTGCACATGCACCACGAGCGGTTTGCCGCTGACGCGCTTGGCCATGATGCCGGCGGGATAGGTCATCCAGTCGTGGCAGTGGATAACATCGAAGTTCTCCCTCCTGGCGAGCACCTGGGCCGCGAGGCTGTAGCGGTAGACCTCGCTCAGCAGATCCTTCCCGTAGCCGCCGTGCAGGGTCAGGGTTATGTCCGGAGCTCCGGGCCACGTGATGGTCTTCTCCCCTGTCGTGGTCTTCTGCCCGCGCTCAAGCTCTTCGCGCGTCTTCGCGTACGTCTGCGGAGTGATGTAGGGCGTGAGGCTGGAATCGAGGTACTCGAGCTTCAGGTTCTTTTTAAAGAAGGTCCTCGTGTCCGTGAAGATTTCCTTTTCGGATCCGCCCCCGCCGCCAGGAACCACGATGCCCGAGGCTGAACGCATGGAGAGGCCGCCCGGTTCGTCAGCTCCTTCACCGGAAAGCAGTTTGGGGACGACGAAAATGACCTGGGTGCCTCTGCCGGTGAGGGCTCTGACCATTCCCTCGCAGGCGGATCCGAGACCGCCGCTGATGTATGGCGGGAATTCCCACCCGAACATGAGCACTCGCATTAGTCATTCCTCCATTTCAGGTGCTTCTCCCAGCGTTCATACGCTTTCGGATCGGCCGCGCGGGCGAGGAGCAGGGCGCGGTAGACCTCTGCCTCACTCCAGGCTTTGGCGATGCTGCCGTGCGGCGCCCAGGGCTCGGTGCCGGAGAAGATTTCCGAGATATGGCCAAGACAGGATTCCGAGAGATGTCTTGTGAAAAGCGGCGAGATGGTATTCAGGAAATCCGTGACAACCCCGCTCATGACGGTCCTTTTCCCGGCGCTCACGGCTTCGGTGGTCTTGAAGAGGGCATCAGCGTAAACGCCGAGGAGCCATGGCCAGACCGTGCCCTGATGGTAGCTTCTGCCGCGCTCCGCGGGGCTTCCCGCGTAGTCCGGGCAGAAGGCCGGATCATCGGGAGAGAGCGTGCGCAGGCCGAAGGGCGTGAGGAGCTTTCCCCTCGCAATTCTCACGACCCCCTCCGCCTTCTCCGGCTCGAGAACCGGGAAGGGCAGGGCCGCCGCGAACAGCTGGTTGGGACGCACGGAATTGTCCGGGCCGCCGTCCTCCTGACTGCGCCATACGTCGCGCAGGGAGCCGTCCGGGAGCAGGAAGCGTTTCCTGAAGACCGCCCTCATGGCGGCAAGGTCCTTCGCGCTGCAGGGATCGGGATCCTTCCTCTGCAGGGCGATGTGGTGGGCCAGGGCCAGAGTATTGTACCACAGGGCTTCGATTTCCACAGGATAGCCGTTGCGCGGCGTGACGGGCCTGCCGTTAATCTGCACGTTCATCCAGGTGAGCTGGGTGTTCGGCGTTCCCACGTCCAGGAAACCGCTTTCGTCCGCGGAGACGAAGAGAATGCGTCCCTTTCTGTAGGCGTCGATGATGCTGTAGAGGGCCGGGGCCGCGAAACCGAGTACTTCCTTCCTGAGGACTGCCTCGCCGTGGTGCTTCGATATGGCAGAGAGGAGGGACTGCACGGTCCAGGCGTACCACAGGGAGGAATCGATGCAGTCATACCCCGATGGCGCGCCGTCAGTGGTGAAGGTGTTGGGGATGAGGCCGTCGCTGATGCTCGCCGTGATGCGCTTCAGCACGGATATGCCTTCTTCGAGGCGCCCTCCGAGAAAAGCGCAGCCGGGCAGGGAAATGAGCGTGTCACGGGACCACGAGCCGAACCAGTGGTAGCCCGCGAGAAGGGCGTCCTGACCGCGCGTATCCTTGATGAGGAAGACGCCGCACTGGGCCTCCAGAAAGTCAGCGAGAGAGGCGGTATCGGCCCGCCCCCTGAGATGCTCCTTTTCTTCCTTCTTCCAGATCTCGCGCAGGGGCACCGTTTTTTTCGTGCCGCGCGGCGGGAGAATTTCCTCCGTTGAGGCGGAGAGGATCACGTCCCTTCCGGGCGTCAGCGTGATTTCGAAGAGGCCGGGAGAGAAGAGATCTTCCTGGTAGTCGAAACCGCGCTCCTGGTCGAAGGGATACTCCACATTATAGATCCAGTCGGGGGAGGGCAGGAAGTCGAAGGAGCCGGAGCACTGCATGAAGAAAGGCGGGAGGCTGTTGTAGGGCTGAATCTTGAATCCCTGCCATACGGGATAGGTCTTGACCTGCAGATCCATATTGGCGTGGGTCAGATCGTGATAGCCGCGGAAAGCCAGAAGCGGGGCGGCCTCAAGGGTGCATTTCAGGGAAGGGGCACTGCTGTCGGTTTTCTTCAGGCTGTAGCGGATGAGAACGGTGTGACTGTCCCTTACCAGCATGAGAGAGCGCGAGAGGCGGAACCCCGGGCCCTCGAAGACAAAAGTCGGGTACGGTGAAGCAGAGAAGGTTTTCAGACAGCCGGAGGGATCCGGATAGATGGCGTTGGGGTGTTTGCGGCTGGAGAGCGGAATCCTGTCGTTTTCCGTGACGAGCCAGTCTTCCAGGCCGGAAAGAAGGACGTGGCGGCCGATGTGTTCGAGATTTGCGACAAGGAGGCCGTGGTAGCGCCGGCTGTTGCAGCCGGTGATCGTGCCTGAAGCGTAGTCGCCTGTGCCGTTACATTCCAGCCATTCGGTGCGGAGGGAACGGTCTGAATTCTGAAGTTCTGGAGTCTGACAGCTGAACATGAGAAAAACCTCCGGGCAATTCAGCACGCCGATCGGACAAAGGAGTGGATATCTTCGTGGGTGGATCCATATCCTGCCGTGCGTTTGTGGCAGGGCTGTGACGGAGCAAGGGAAAACGGGGGAAACCTGTACCCGTATGGAAATGCAGAACTCGGGCTTCTACGAAATAATTCTATGAATTCGGAGATTATAGTCAAGTAGTGGCGCAAAATTACATGGTTTTTTCGCAGAGTGAAACAAAGTTGTGCCGCAAATCTTTCCCTGTGGGGAAAAAAAGAGGGAGCGCCGCAACGCTCCCTCAGGCAGAGACTTTCTTTAAAAAATATAATTGTTTCGTTTTGCGTTTAGAAAACTATTCTTATCTTATTACTATCTTTTTATATCCATGCCACAACAGCAGGCTTGCGTTCCGGAATGCGGAGATACTTCAC
>ONPA01000081.1 GCA_900319575.1 uncultured Desulfovibrio sp.
CCGGACAGGAGCCGGTTCCGATCCCATTATCAAGGATTGTGTATGTCTGAACGAGTATCCGCCAGCAGTGTCTGGAAAAAATGGCTGAGCAAGGTCCGCAAGACGCCGAAAAAATTTACCAGGATTCCGCGCAGTGAACTGGATGAAGAACTGTGCGCGGCCGCCCTGGAGTGTTCTCCAAGGGTCTACAAATATATCCCCGGCGATCTGCGCACGGACGCTGTGAAGGAAACAGCGGCCTCCCAGTGGTATCATTTGGTACGGGAGGATCCGGAACGTCTCGACAGCGTGCCCGGCAGCCTCATGGGGCGCGTGGCGGAAAAACTGGTCACCGATTCCGTCGACTTCTTCGAAATGTTTCCCGAAAGCGCGAAGACGCGGGAGCTGACGCTCCTGGCCGTCAGAAACGGTGTTTCCCTGCGCTTTGTCCCTGAGCGGCACCTCAGCGCCGAATTAATCCGTATCGCCGTTGAGGCGTGGCCGTTAAACCTGGAATTCGTGCCCGGCGAATACAAGACGCCGCAGATGTGCGCCAGGGCCGTGGAGCATGACGGCGCCTGCCTCGCCTTCGTTCCCGAAAGCTTTATCACCCGGGAGCTCTGTCTTTCCGCCGTGACAGGAGTGGGCGGCGCGCTGGCCTCCGTGCCGGTGAAATTCCGCGATCGCGAAATCTGCCTCACCGCCGTGAAGAACGATGTCCCCCTTGGCCGGGCCTGGAAATCCGTTCCCGAATGTCTCAGGGACGGGGAAATGTGCCTGGAGGCTATCCGGCAGAACAGCTCGGCCATTGAAATCGTGCCCAAAGAACAGCGCGTTCCGGAGATGTGCCTGAAGTTCCTGGCCGTTAACGGGCTCGCCCTGGAATCCATCCCCAAAAAACTGCGCTCCGCGGCGTACTGCACCGCGGCTGTCAAATCCAATGCCTACGCGCTCGATTACGTCCCCGAAGAACTCAGGACGCGGGAACTGTGCCTGCTCGCCATAGACGGCGCACGCTGCGGGGATTCTCTGCTGCGCTGCGTGCCTAAAAAACTGCGTGACGGAGAACTCTGCCGCCGTTTTGTGGAGAAGGACGGGACGGCTCTCGCCGAGGTGCCGGGAAAGTACAGGAGTGAGGTGCTCTGCGCTCTCGCCCTCAGGCAGGTCGCCAGGCGCGAGGGGCGTCACGAGCACTACAGCCAGGCCCATCAGCTGAGCGGTGTGCTGGACGCCATACCGCATCCCCTCGCTGAAAAACTGGTGCGCGCCATCCTTCCCCCGGAAAACACGGAAGACGTGGCCATTCTCAGGGACTTCATCCGCTATGAGGAGAGGCTTGCCGGGATGGGCAATGACAGGAAGCAGAAGAACAGGATCGCCATTGTGAAGCTTCTGAAGGATATTGTCGGCAATTCCCGTGTGACAGCCTGAAAAGGCTGACAGGAAAGCGGACGTTTTTTTCTCTTATATGGGAAGGGACGTCCGCTTTTTTTCCCCTGAAGAGGAGACAGTCCGCTCCTTTCCCGGCAGGCCGGCACAGAGAAAACGGGAAGCCCGTATCTCCCGTCCTTGCGGCGGAGGAAAGCGGGGAGTAGGGTGACAGGACAGGAGGCGGCGCCGCGCGGCTGCCGGAGAAGCGTATGATAACAATTGACGTCTGGTCTGATTTCAGCTGTCCGCACTGCGTCATCGGCCTCGCCCGCCTCTGGAAACTCCTGGGTGAGCTGGGAGAGGGAGACGTGAAGCCTGTCATGCACGCCTTCGAGCTTCTGCCGGACGCGCCGGAAAACCCGGAGGGAACAGCTGCCGACGGCTTTGCCCGGAAATGTTACCTCTCTCATGACGACGCCGTGGCCTGCATGGACAGACTTTCAAAGGTGGGAAGAGAGGAGGGGCTCACTGGCATGGACTGGGCAGGCGCCATTCCGGCAAATACCCGTGACGCGCACCGCCTCTTTAAGTGGGCCATGGCCCATGGCGCCTCCTGCATGCACGGGCGGCTCATGCGCGCCTATTTCTGCAGCCACCTCAACCTGAGCAGCCATGATGTTCTCGCCGGTCTCGCGGAGAAGGCCGGCCTGAACAGGGACGGGGCGCTCGCCATGCTCGCTTCCGGCGCCTATCTGAAGGAAGTCCTGGATGATGAGCGCGAGGCCGGTGAGCTCGGCATCCACAGCGTGCCCACTTTCATCGTGAACCGTGAGGCGCGTTTTCTCGGAAGTGATCACTTCCCCGAAATGAAGGCCTGGATTCTTTCGTACAGGGAAAACGGCTGATTCAGCGGACACGCGCAGACAGGACTGGGGCCGTTTTGTTTTCTGTTTATTAAAAGAAAACGATTGCAGATATAAAAACTTGATATTTTCAGCCATCTCTGCTAAGCGGCGGTTCGCGCTCCTCTGGGGCCTCACTGACTGGAAGGTTTCTGATTCTTTTTTCTTCTGCCCGGCCACGGGCCGGCCATTCCGGGAGGTGCCATCTGAGAGACAGCTTTTTTTCAGCGCGTCCGGCGTTTTTTCCCTTTCCGTTCATTTCTGCCGTTCCGCTTCCGCGCGGAGGTGCCGGAGGACACGTTCCGGCAGCGCGCGGGGATTCTGCGCTCCCTCCTGAAAGCGTCCTCTTTCCGGAATTCCGTAACGGGGATCCGGGAGAATCCCGGGCTGCCGGTCCGTTTCGCGGATGGAAAGACGTGAACACTTTTCCCGCGGCGTCCGCGGACGTCTCCCGGATGCCGGGCAGGCGGGCCTTTGTGACGGGCGGCTTCGCCTTTCTTGCCGCTTTCTTTTTCCGCGGTGCCGCGGAAGCCGCTCCGTACCAGGGCGTGACGGCTCATTCCGGGCGCGGGGTGCTTCTCGGGCGCGTGCGCCGCTCCCTGGGACGCCCCTATGTCCTGGGCGCCGAGGGGCCTGCCGCCTTTGACTGCTCCGGCCTCATCCGCTGGCTTTACGCCGGAATCGGCCTCTCCCTGCCGCGCCTCGCGAAGGATCAGGGAAATACGGGCATGCCGGTCAGGGACTGCCTGCGCTTCGGGGACGTCATCCTCTTCAAGCGCGTGGGCCGCGGATGGCACACCGGCATGTTTCTGGCCCGGAGCTTTTTCGTGCACGCGGCCGGCCGGGAAAAGGGCGTGATCATCTCTTCTCTCCGGGAGTCCTATTTCCGGAAACAGTTCCGCGGGGCGCGGCGCTATCTGCGCTGAGCCCTCCGGCCCTTTTTTCAGGCAGGGAGGTGTCCCATCAGCATTATTTCGCACTCCGTACGCACTTTCAAAGGGGGAATCCATGCCGGTTAGACCGTTCAGCGATGCCGAAAAACGGGAATGGCAGAAAAAGCGCAGGGCCGAGATCGGGGAACTTTCCCGGAACGTGGCCCTCAGCGTGGTGAATATCATCCGTGAAGGGCTCGTGGAAGACGGACTTGGCTGGAGCAGGCCGAGGCCAGGCGGTCTGCCCCGCAGTCTCGTGCGCGGCACCTACTATAAGGGTGTCAATCAGATAAGCCTGTACAGCCAGGCGAGGGAGAGGGGCATGAGCGATCTCGCCTTTGTGACCTGGAACGCCATCCGGCGCCTCAGGGACAAAGACGGGAAGCCGGCCGTCCTCCTGCCTGGGGCAAGGCCTTTCAGGCTCATCTGCCCGAGGCCCGGCAGCCTGCGCCCCGTTTCTCCGGACGAAGACGTGAGCAGGCTCGATCCCGCACGGCTCGAGCGCCATGATGACGGCACCCGGTGGTACAGGACCGGCCGTATGTTCTGGAGTGTCATGAAGGTCTGGAATGTCGAGGAGACGAGCATAGCCCGCCCCGACAGGATCGTCCCCAAAGCGCCCTTCCTCGACAATGACTTTCTCGAAAAGTTCGTGCGGGCCTGCGGCGCCCGCGTGGAGAACAGGTGCGGGCAGGCTGTCTTCATGAAGAAGGAGGACCTTATCCTCATGCCTGACAAAAGCTATTTTGAGAGCGAGGCCGCGTATTACGCCACGCTCATGCATGAGTTCTATCACTGGACCGGCAGCCGGGGGAGGGAGGAACGCGACCTCAGCGGCCGTTTCGGATCTGAGGACTACGCCCGGGAGGAAATGCGCGCCGAAATCTTCTCGGCGGTCTGCGCTTCGCTTTTCGGACTCAGGGGCGTGGTGCGCCGCCAGGCCGGATATCTCGACAGCTGGAAGCGCGTTCTCCACGCCCGCCCCGCTGCCATCCTGCTCGCGGCGTCCCAGACCCAGAATATCGTGGGGGCCATCCTGGACGCTGCCTGCGGGCGGCAGCCCGGCCTTTCCTGGCTCAGAAAAAGGGACTTCAGTGCCGTCCCCGCCCCCCTGAAGGATGACCGCCTGCGCCAGGAAGCCATAAGCGCCTCCCTGCGGGAAGAGATGTATCCTGAAAGGACGGAGGAGGACGGGCCGGAACGGAGTCCCGCACCGGGAAGATAGCCGCGGAGACGGCCGGGATTTGCGTATGTTCCGGTTCCGGCTCTCTTTTTTTCCTCTCCCCCTTGCCACAGGCCCGCCTGCGCGGGTACTCAGATGGGAGGGGAGGACACTGGCATGAGAAGATACGGGATACTGACCGGCGCGGCGTTTGTCTGTTCTCTTTTCCTGATGACGGGATTCCCGGCCGCCGGAAACGCGTCTCAGGGTGTGCTCCCGGCATCAGCCGATCCCTACGCTCCCTTGGACGCCTCCCAGGAGGCCGAAGTCGCCATGATTCTTTCCGGCCGCGTCCGTCCTGCGAGCCTCATGCCTGCCGAGGCCATGTCCCCGGCGCAGAGGAAGACTAGCGATTTCGGGAAGCCCCGGGCCACGCATGTGCATGGCGGCGTTGATTTTCTTTTCGAAAAGAATGAGTGCGCTACGGCCGAGGACGACGGCTACGTTTCCGATATCCGCGGCTGGGAGGAGGGCGGAAGCTCAGGCGCCAGGGCTGGCCTGCGTATGGAAGTGCATTACACGGGAGACGCGCTCAGAGGGCACCGCCGCCTTTTCATGCACGTGGGCCGCATTGCCGAGCCTTTCCTGCAGATGTGCAGCGACGGTCATGTGCGCCGCTTCCCCCACGGGGCGCGCATTCCCTTCAAAAAAGGCCAGACCCTCTTCATGGGCGGCGTCAGGGGCGATCCCGGCGCTGGCAATTCCACTGGCCGCTGCATGCATGTGGAAGCCTGGGACTCCCGGGGAAAGAAATTTAGTATCCTGCGCTACGCCCAGGCCGAATGGCAGACCTCGAAGCAGACGGATCAGTGGCTCGTGGGCGGCCCTGATTCCTTCAACGTCACCCCGTACCGTCTCGCTTCCGTCCTCATCGTGATGCAGGACAATTACGCCGGCATCCGCAAAATGTTCGCGGACGCCAGCCCCGGTCTGGAACGGGCAGCCGTTGAACTCTGCCGGCGCAGGGCTGATTTCAGGCAGCTTCTCACCGACGCAGGACTCGGTCAGTACGCGGGAAAGTAGAAGGTTCTGAAAATAGTTTCCCCTGAAGGTGCCGGAAGGACTGCGTGAAAAAATGCTCAAGTATGACTGTCTCAGGGAGCGGCCGCTCCTGTTCCCGCATTCATGCTCTCAGGCAGAAGATGGGCCTGTTTCAGAGGCGCCAGGACGCAGACATGTGGAAAACGTTTTTATTAGCAAAAATAAATGCGATATTGCTTTTTTTATAATGCATCAAAATACTGTATTGCTGTTATTGATTGTTTATATGTGCTTTTTTTCACAAAATACTGTTATTGGAGTACCCGGGAAGGTATTGGAAAGGTTTTTCATAAAAAACAGTAAAATTGTATCTTTTGAAAAAGAGAGAATTTTTCTCTTTTCCTCTTCCCTGAGCGCGGATACTGCTCATATTTAAAGAAAGGTTTTGCAATGGAATCTGCTCTGGTGTAACTTTTCTCCATACATCTATGGCGCGGCCCGCTATGCCGCAGACGCGCCGCGGCCGCCGGTGCCGGGTACCTGTTTCCGCTTCCGGCCCGCGGCTGTTTTCTGCCCGGTTTCCCGCCGCGCCGGCCGGACAGGTCACTGTCGGAGGTGGCCAGCCGGGTTTCCCCTAAAAAAGCGAGGCAGCTACAATGTCCAAGAAGATTATCGTCATCGGCGGTGTTGCCCTCGGCCCCAAATGCGCCTGCCGCTGCATGCGGCTCGATCCCACGGCCGAAATCACGCTCTTCGATGAAAACACCCTTATTTCTTATGGCGGCTGCGGCATTCCCTACTTCGTGGGCGGCGATGTCCAGAACGTGAAGGAGCTCTGCTCCACGCCGTACCAGACCCTGCGCGATCCCTCGTTCTTCAAGGAGATGAAGAACTTCGACGTGCATATCCACTCCCGTGTCACCAAAGTGGACCGCGCCGCGAAGAAAGTGACCGTGCGCGACACCGTCACCGGAGAGGAGAAGGAATATCCTTACGACAAGCTGGTCTTCGCCACGGGCGCCTCGCCCCGCAAGCCTGACGTTCCCGGCAAGGAGCTCGGCAACATCTTCACGCTGACCAAGCTTGAAGCCGCCGACGCCATCCGCAACAAGATTAAGGGCGGTGTTGACCACGCCGTTGTCGTAGGCGGCGGCTTTATCGGTCTCGAGGCCGCTGTGGCCATGGCTGACATGTGGGGCGTCGAAGTCTCCGTCGTGGAAATGATGCCGCACATCCTGCCCGGCGTGCTCTCCCAGACCTACAGCGACTTCGCTCGCCATGACCTTGAAAGCCATGGCGTTCATGTCTACACCGGCGAGAAGGTCGTACGCCTTGAGGGCGACGGCACCGTGCAGCGCGTGATCACCGACAAGCGCACCATCGACGCCCAGCTCGTTATCTACTCTGCCGGCTTCCTGCCCAACGGCCAGCTCGCTGAGGAATGCGGCCTTGAAACCAGCCGCGGCGCCATCGTGGTCAACGAGCACATGCAGACCTCCGACCCCGATATCTATGCCGGCGGCGACTGCTGCTCCATAAAGAACCTCATCACCGGCAAAATGGGCTATCTGCCCCTCGGCAGCATGGCCAACCGTCAGGGCCGCGTCATCGGCACCAACCTCGCCGGCGGCGACGCCACCTTCCCCGGTTATGTGGGCACCTGGTGCGTCAAGCTCTTTGACAAATCATTCGCCGGCGTGGGGCTCACCGGTGAGACCGCGGTGAAGGCAGATTACGACGCCATCGCCGTGAGCGTGTCCCAGTTTGACCGCGCCCACTTCTATCCGGAGAAAAAGATGATGCAGCTCGAGCTCGTCGTCGACAAAAAGGACGGCCGCGTGCTCGGTATGCAGGGCTGCTGCGAGGATCCCGAATCCATCAAGGCCAGGGTGGACGCCGTGGCCGCCGTTCTGCAGAACAAGCCCTTCGTCAAGGTCGAGGATATCTCCAACCTCGAAGTCTGCTACGCCCCGCCGTTCGCCTCGGCCATGGACGTGGTCAACGCCGTCGGCAACGTCGCCGAGAACGTGCTCGCCGGCCGTATCCGTCCCATCACGCCCGAGGAATTCCTCAGGCTGTGGCATGACCGCAAGAACAACAACTTCTACTTCATCGACTCCCGGCCCCAGAAGGCCGGCGAAGCCGAACAGGCCAAACATCCTGACTGGCACGCCCTGTCCCTGGAAGCTATCCAGACCCGCTGGAACGAGGTTCCCAGAGACAGGCCCATCGCCATCATCTGCAATACCGGCCTGCGTTCCTATGACGCCCTGCTGGTACTCGCCCGCCACGGCATCACCGATGTGGTGCAGTCCATGGGCGGCATGCAGGCTGTCCATGAACTCGGCGCCAGCCTCGACGACTAGCCGCCGTATTCTCCTGTAACAAACCGGAAGGGGGGAGGGATCCCAAAGGATCCTTCCCCCCTTCTTCGGTGTGGTCCGCGCCGACGGACTCTGCTTCCGTCCCGGCTGTGCCTGGCGCGGCCGCGATGCCCGGAAATGTCAGATATTTCTGCCGAAGTTATACGCCTGCTCAATATAAGGTGTGCCTTTGACAGCGCCCGCCTGGCCAAGTCCGCCGCAGATGAGCGTGCCGGCATCCTGCCATTTGAGGAACTCAAGCGTCACCCTGTACTGAGAGAGCACCGGTTCCGCGTAATGGGGAGACGTCTGGTTGTAGGTCATGATGAGGCAGGCCTTCTTGTTTCCCGTGATGGGCGTGTTAATGGCAAAGAACCGTTCGATCACGATTTTCAGTTTGGCCGCGATGGCGAAATAGTACATGGGCGACACGAAAACAACGGCGTCCGCCGGAAGAATCAGTTCGCGGACCTTTTCGAAATCGTCTTTCTGCACGCAGGGGCCATTCATGCCGCATTTCCAGCAGCCGAGGCACTGGTGCACGTCGAGTCTGGAGCAGTCAAGGCGGGAGACTTCATGCCCTGCCCCATCAGCGCCCCGGATAAAGGAATCGGCCAGGGTGTTGGAGTTGCCGTGTTTTCTGGCACTGCCGCACAAAACGAGAATTTTCATAGAGGATTCTCCTGATACATCAGAGATGGCGTGCAGGAAGCCAACAGACTGTCCTCGTTCACAGAAGGCGCACCGTCCTGCCGCGGAAGTGTATGACATCCGCGGTATAGTGGTACCGGTGGCTCCCATACTAAATTGCCGGCAAAGGTGCAAATGGAGGGGGAATGGGCAATACTTCTGCCGCAGTTCCCATAACGTACAGAATCAGCCGGGGGCGCGCTGAATCCGTTCCCTTCCATGCAGGCTTATGGAATGAAGAACCCGTGTTTTGCTTTCTGTCCGGGCTTCCCCAGTGTTCTCAGAACCCGCTCAGGCCGTCTGATGGATCTTCTCCCCAGCGGTATTCCATTCCCCGGGCAATGTCCCTGGCCATCTGCATACCGTATTGATCCGCAATGAAGCCGATCGCCATGTCTATGCCTGCTGCTACGCCGCCCGCCGTGCAGATATTTCCGTCGCGTACCCAGCGGGCTTCCCGCACCCATTCAGTGCGGGGTTCCATGGAAACGGTCCAGTCAAAGGATTTTTTGTTTCCGGTGGCCTTTCTGCCGTCCAGCACGCCTGCCCTGGCAAGCAGGGCAGAACCCGTGCACACGGAGAGGACGAAGTCTGCGTGAGCGGCCATAGTGCGCAGCGTCTGCAGGAATACTCTGTCGTTCACCATCTTCCGGCTCCCGAAGCCTCCGGGCAAAAGAAGGATGCCGATGCGCGCATCCTGGGATACTTTTTCAGTGCTGACGCTGAGTCCGGTATGGTTTGTCACGGCACCGCCATCCAGAGACGTGTAGCGGACTTCATGATCCGGCAGCCGGCTCAGCGCTTCAAGAGGCCCGAAAAGATCCAGGGCTGTAAAGTCATCGTAGAGAAGGGCCGTGATTTTTTTCATAATCCACCTTCAGCCTGCAGTTCTTTTCTGGCGGCTATCATAACCAGAATTTTTCTGCCACTGGTGAGCCAGCAGGATGGAGGCCAGCGCGGTCTTACGCTCCGCTGACCTAGGTGAGCTTCCTCACGGCCATAGGCAAAATAACGATTGCCTCAGGAAAGGTAAGACGGGCGCAGGCTGGAACTAGGCTGGGGTGCTTCTGGGAACGGTATCCCCTGTGTGCACTGCCGTCAGACGTCACATACCAGAGTTCGGGAAGTGTGCCCCGTTTGCTTCTGCTGAGTGTAAGCTTTCTGTTTTTTCCTTCGAACCAGTCTTCCGGTACACTGTTCAGCTATTCAGCCCTGTCTGAAGGCCAGGGTCTTTTGGCAGAATATACAGGTAGCCCTGAATTCCTCCATCCTGGTCGGTATTATCCGTATTCAGCGGCAGAAAGTGGACGGTCCCAGTGTCATCCTTGATGCGGGGCGCGGCGTTATATTCCTGGCGGCTTATGGAGCAGGCAGGGAAACGCAGAATGCGGCAGGTTCAGGAAACCCGCCGCATTCTGAAAATGATGATATATGTGAAAAAACTATTCCAGCACGAGGAGCAGAGCCATCTTGAACCTGCCGACGGCCTTCACGGAGTGCCGCCCTGCCTTATCAAACTTGAAGGTCTCGCCGGCCCTGATGTGGTGATCCTTTCCCTCGTAGCCGATGATGGCTTCGCCATCCAGCGCAAAGACAAGCGCTTCGCCGGGCGCAGCGTGCTCTGAGAGTCCGGTGCCCTCATCGAAGCTCATGATGACAAACTTGAGGTTCTTTTCGTGGATGAGGTCCATGTTGACGATCCTGCCTTCCTGGTAGGGCAGGAGATCCTTGAGCTTGAATACGTCGCCGGCCCTGAGAATCTGGTTCATTGTGGTCTCCTTTGGAAATCCTGTTTCCGTGTAAACGCATCCTGTATCCGTCTTCATGCCCACAGGGACATTGGTGGGCGATATCAGGCTCTCCCCCGCGTTCACTCTCCGGGACATCCCGTCAGAAGTGAAAACGTCCATGCTTCCGGAGTAAACGGTCAGGAGCTTATGATACGTGTATATTTCGGCGCTGATGCTTGTTCCTCCGGCCATGGAGAAAACAGAAAACGACTTCTCGTCGTCCTGAAAAATCTGTTCCGAGACAGTACAGCCGGGCACCGGCTGATTTTCTTCCGCGATTCTGATGACTCTTCCTGCTTCTGTTCTCATGGCTTTCTCCAATCACGCTTTGCGCTGTTAGCTGGATTCTTCTTATGTGCGGGAGCTGTCCCCACGCTGACCTGTACTGCCCCACACCCCAAGGATAAGCACTTCTGCCGGGAGTACAGCCGGATTCATCTGTCTTTTCCCCGGAAGCGTGATCCACGTCACATCCGCCCCATATCTTCCTGCGGCTTGTGGTCCGGAAATCATCGCTTTCCGATCCGGCAGGAAAGGGCAGGGGCGCAGCGTGGATCCCGGTGGACTCATCCCTGCCTCCGCCTGCCCGGAGCTCAGGATGAGCGATGCCGGCATCGCAGGTGAAGCTCGGAAGAAGCACTTCCAGCCGTGAGGCAGAGTTCCCGGTGGTAGCGTTACCCGGCTTCTCTGCCGGGGTTCCGGTGAAGAGCGGGCTTTTTACCGCGAAAATTCCTGCCGTCAGGAGGGAATGCATTGCATGGCCGGGGCCGAAAAGCCTGATGCCGGGCTTCACTTTGATCTAACGGATCCGGGGTAAACGACAGGAGTATGAACGCCATGTTTCCCGCTATTTGAAGAGATGGAACTCTTCTCTGGTCAGCCCGCAGTCCAGAGCCCGGTACAGGTACCGCGCTGCTATGGAGGAGTAAGGTTTCCATTTCCTGCACTTCGCCCTGACGGCTTTCGGAGACGTGTCATTGGTTTTGTACAGCCATTTGTAGCTCTGAAGGAAAGCACCGTCCTCAAACGGCAGAATGTCCTGACGGTCGAGCACGAAGATGAGATACATCTTGGCTGTCCATGCTCCGATGCCGTGAAGTGACATAAGATCCGCCATAACGCCCTCATCGGGGAGAGGACAGAGAGCCGGGAGGGAAAGCGTTCCATCCCTGACGGCTTCGGTCAGGCAGCGTATGGTCTGAACCTTCCTCCCGGATGATCCGATGCTTCTGATCTGGCTGTCGGAAAGTGCGCTGATCCTTTCCACTGTCACGGAACCGCCGCAGAGAGCTTCCAGTCTGGCATAAATTTTCGCGGCCGCCCTGGTGGAAATCATCTGTTCGATGACCTCCTGCACAAGGAAAGCGTATCCGTCTTCATATGTCGTGTACGAGATGGGGCCGATCATAGAGAACAGTTTGGCGAAGCGCTTATCCTTCCGGCAGAGGTGTTGTATCGAAGCTGATCCGCTATCAAGAAAGACCGTTCTGCTCATGGCGCTGTCCTTTTACGGGGAAGGGGGTTCTGTCCGGCATATCTTTCATAGTTCTGTCACAAAACAAAAGTTCTGTCCCCGCCGCGGCCCGCTAAGAAGGCGATATCCTTTTATTCTGCGCGGCAGAGTATGAAGGCTTCCGGTTGAAGAGTTGTTCCGTATGGATGGAATGTTCGTCCGCGAAACCGTCAGTGCGGCGCATACATGATGATGGCCACGCCGGTGAGCGCGACGATGCCGCCGATGATGTCGAAGCGGTCAGGCTGCACATTGTCGATGAGCCAGCCCCAGAGAATGGAGAGCGCAATGAAAATTCCTCCGTACGCGGCGTAAACGCGCCCAAAGTTTCCTTCCGGCTGTAGCGTGGGGACGATGCCGTAAACGATGAGGATGGCGGCGCCGGAGAGACCGAAGAGCAGACTGCGCCCTTCGCGGATCCAGAGCCACATGAGGTAGCCGCCCCCGATCTCGCAGAGGCCGGCAAGCAGAAAATAGAGCAGCGATTTGATGATGAGCATGAACGGTTCCCTGTCCTGATGATTTTTTCTGACAGAGTGTAGATGAAATAATAAAAATAACAATAGTGTGCCCGGGAAAGTGCACCGCGCTCTGTCCGGTTTGTCTGCAAGGGGGCCGGGCAGCAAGAAGGCAACAGGGGCTCCTGGGGCGCCGGGCAGAGAGCTGTTCGTATCTTTGTTTTTCCGAAAGAGCTGAAAATGGAACGATCGCTCGGGCAGAACCGCCGTTACTGATGCCGCGCGGCATCCCGGCAACGGAAAACTGCCCCAGCTAAAGGGAGGTCAGTTTTCGTTCGTTTAAGGGGGTAATTATACTTTCGCCTTACAGGCGCAAAAGAGGAAGGATACACCCGGCAATGCATGCGCCGTGGTTCAGGGAGATGATGAAGAGGTTCAGAACGAAGCCTGGAAGAGTATCCTGCGTTTTTTTTATGCTTGGATACTATCAGATTTTTTTGGCGTGGCAGTCTTGGGGCCAGGGGATGCGGACAGTCCCGGGACTGTCCGTTCCCATCTGATTGACACGGTGCGCATAGGATGATGGCCACGCCGGCGGGTGACACAGGGCAGCCCGGTATGACGAAGCGATCCGGCTGCACAGTGCCGAAGAGCCATCCCCAGAAGATGGAAGGGCGGTGAAGGTGCCGCCGCAGGCTGCGCAGACGCGCTCGGAGGATATGCCGGGCACCTGATATTTCCCCAGGCACAGGGGGTAGCGGCCCCAGCAGGCTAAGCGCCTGCCACGCAAGAAGATATTTCCCCGGGCATAGGGGGTAGCGTGCGGAGGGATTAGCCGTTCCTGGCGCGGCAGGGACGCAGGAAGGTACAGGACGGCAACACATCTGCGGTAATAGAGGGCCTCTGGTCCGGCTCCTCAGAAAAAATCAGATGGCCGCCCGATCCTGATGAGGGCTTACTTCCGGTCTTTTCTGCATTCGGACTTTCCGGCAGTGCAAACTCGCCGCTGTTTAAAACTCCGCAGGCAGGCCCTCTCCGGTGCATCGCCTGTTTCTTTCCTCAGACCAGTGTATTCCCGGGACCGTTCTACCGGATCCCCATGCGCCGGACAGCTGGATCCCTTTTAACCGGACAGAAGATTTCTCTGAACCGGAATATACACGCACGCAGTACTGCACGGGGAAAAGAGTTGCAGAATCTGCCCGATCCGCTCATGTTTTCTCCTTGTAGCGGGTGATTTGTGTACGAAAGTCTCTTTTTTGACACGGGTGCCGAGCCTTCCTAGAAGACGCCCTGAACGCACAGCCGGGACGAGGTTTCAGCGGAGCCCCGGCTCCAGAACACCAGCAACAAGGCAGGTTCCGATGAATCTGCCACATGGAAACGTCCCTCGACGGGAAGATCATGGGCAGGTACATTCAGACGGAAGTGGCCGGCAGGGCCGGTGACGCATTCTACCGCATCGCCTTCGGCAGAAAGCGTTTTTACCCGCACCAGGGGTGGCTCTCTGGCCGGGTGACCACCGATGACAACTTTACGTTCTACATGAGGCCGGAGCTCGATGAAAACGCGCCTGAAGTCCCGGTCGGCGACTTCATTGCCCGGCGGGCGGCAATGTATTACGTGTCCGTCGATCCTTCCGGAAAGCTCGGCTGGACAGATCACGTCCTGCGCTACGGGGATACGGCGGCTGACGTCATCGAGGTTCTGACGGACGGGGCCTCCAACGCCTACAGGGCCTTTCTCAGGAAGAAGGGGATATCTTACATTCTTGCCGGACACGGCGGGTACGACTACGCCCTGATGCTGAAAAAGCTGAAGGAGCTTTTGGGTATTGAGCTCCTCATGCTCGGCGGCGGCGCGGTTTTGAACTGGTCCTTCATTCAGAAGGGATATTGCGACGAAGTGAGTCTTGTCGTCGCTCCTGCCGCAGACGGATCCGTGAAGACGCAGACCCTTTTTATGGCGAAGGATGGGTTCTCCGACGACACACCGGTGTCCTTCTCTCTGCTCGACGTGCAGAAAGAAGAAGGCGGGGCTGTCTGGCTTCGGTACAGGGTACAGCGCTGCTCCTGATTACCGCTCACACATAACCCAAAACAATGATTCAGAGAAAAACAGAATGAAAAAGATGCTGATAGTGTACTACTCGTGGTCCAATGGCAACACGAAACGTATCGCGGAATGTCTGGCAAAGGGGACGGGTGCGAAGTGCGTGTCCATTGATACTGTGGAACCTTACAAGGGCACCTACGATGAAGTCGTGGAACAGGGGCGGCATGAAGTGCAGAAAGGTTTCATGCCTGAAATCAGGAAAATTGGTGTGATCATCAGTGACTTCGACCTCATCGCCGTTGGCACCCCGACCTGGTGGTTCACCATGGCTCCGGCGATGCGCACCTTCCTGCACAGTCAGGACTGGCAGGGAAAGACGGTCATCCCCTTCATGACCAATGGCGGGTGGCCGGGGCATGTCATCAAAGACATGGAAAAGGCCTGCGCCGGAGCGCACTGTGTTCTGCCCATGCAGGTGCAGTTCGACTCCACTGGCGGCAGCCACATGGAGACGCCGCAGAAGGACGTCGACAGATGGGTGGATAAGGTCAGAAAAATTTTGGACAGCGCTGACTGCTAATGACCGGTTCCGGGGCTGGGGACAACAGGGGGAATCTGCTCATGCGCCGCACGTTATTACGGCTGTCAGTGTGCTCCCCTGTACGCCCATACCGCCTTGCTCCGGGCTGCTTTGCGGGTTCCCCGCCGGGTATGGCTTCGAGCCTCTTTCGGAGCAGCAGACGGAATCCTTCCTTTTGAGCTCCTGTCGTAAAAGCCCGTAGGATTTCGTCGGGTTCTAAGTTAATGATGACCTGAGCCATGGTGTTCTCATTTCGGTTTTGGTGGTTTAGCGATTCCAAACATACCGAAGGCGTTCCCATGGCTCAACTTTTTGCCACGGGAATTTACACCACCATATGGACTCTGCCACACGGCTCAGCAATTTGATGAGCCGTATCAATGCGGTGTTCCCTGTAAATTTCAGGGGCCGCCTAGGAAAGGAGTTCTCCTTCCTACGCGGGAAAAGTTCGGTTTCTACAGGGAGAGATAAGATGTCAGCATATATGTATTTTCCTATTGTACTTTAAGATTTTGCTGAAATCGATAATATCTTAAAATATAAATTAAATATATGAGTAAAGGTCATTGATACCGTAGAAGCTTCCAAAGACACCTGAGACGAAGCCGCAGAGCAGGTGCGGCTGGAAGTGCAGGGAGACTTTATGCCTGAAGTCAGGAGAATCTGTGTGAGAGGCGAGGCTTCGGCCACGCCGCTGCTGGCGTCCCGGCCTGGTGGTTCATCGTGGCTCTGGCGGTGCGCACCTTCCTGCACAGTCAGGACTGGCAGGAAAAGACGGTCATCCTTTTCATGACCAATGGTGGCTGGCCGGGGCATGGGAGGCACTGCAGAAGGACGCCGGCAGCTGGGGAATGAAGTCCAGAAAAGTTTTAGGCGGCGCTGACTGCTGATGGCCGGTAACGACATGTGACCGGCAGTTTCTCCCCTCTTGCTTTTATCCGTACGAATGGAATACCGTCATTCCAAAGAAACGGAACTTCCAGCCGCCGGAGCCGCAAAAGAGAAGGGGGGTCCCCGTGCCCCTGGACAAAAGGTGCGCGTATCTTCTGAAAAGTCTGCTCAGTGAGAGAGAGGAATACGAAAAGCTCGTGATCCCCGAAAGCGTGCTCGGACAGAAACGGCTTCTGCGCGCTCTCTTTAATGTGCGCTCTCCTGCGCCGGCATCTCAGGAATTTCTGGCTGTGCAGGACGCCTATCTAAAGGAGGCGACGGCAGAAAAGGGTGTCACCGACTACTATACGCTCCCTCCTGTGAGGAAAGGCATCTGGATCTGGAAGGGCGACATCACGGCACGCCCGACGTTAACGCGCTGGAGGACGTCAACTTCTATGTGAAGCACCTGGGCGGCGCCCTCGGCGTTGACCCGTCCCTGCTTGGTTTTGGTGATATGCTTTCCGGCGGGCTTGGTGACGGGGGCTTCTTCCGGGTTTCCGTTCTTGCGGCCGTCAAGGCAAACCTGATACGCGCGGCAATCCGGGATGGGCTCAATCAGATATGTCAGATCCATTGCGCCTACAGGTACGGGAAGGTATACGTCCCAGGAACGGAACCGTGGAGCATCCGCTTCAACTCTGTTTCTTCCGCAATTAAGCGTGAAGAGGCGGAGACACAGGAAAAGCTTGCCGGCATTGCAGGCGGCATTGTGCAGGTTCTGGCGGCCGTTGATCAGGATTTTTCAATCGCTGACAAGCGGGAGGTTATGCATGTGGCCTGCCGTATGATGCACGTTTCCGAGGACGACTTTAACGCTATGGTGCCGCCGCCCGAAGACGGACAGGAAGATGAACAGGACGGAAAAGGTAACGGACGGAAACCCGAACCGGACGACGAAGCCGACGACGGAGAAGAGGCCCCCGAAGAGGGCGGCGGGGACGCCGGACAGGACGAAGAGGAAGACACCGACGCCGAAGCCGATGAAGGCATAGAGGCGGACGGGGAGGAAAAAGAAAATGAGTAAGGACGGCGCTATAGAGCGTATCAAATGTTCTTTTTCCCTGCTTGATGAAGGCAGGAAGTACACGGGCAACCACCGGAAATACGTAATCGAGAACGCGCGGGAAATATGTTACGCGCCCGAAACGCGGGAGAAGATTAAACTGCGTGAAGCCCTCGGCTACTACGGCCACGGAGGCCGGCAGATTGCCGGACGGATGGACCTTTCAGAAGTCCAGGCCGTCAC